>CAIYMN010000185.1 GCA_903927295.1 uncultured beta proteobacterium
AGCACCAGCGCACTGCCCAGCGGTTGACCAGCGATCGCAGCGAATTCACTGGAGAGCAGCAGCAAGGCGCCGGCCAGGGCGCAGCTCACACCCAGCCAGGCCATCGGCGTCACCCGCTCGCGAAAGAACAGCAAACCGCTGAGCACCGCCCAGACCGGCATGGTGTAGCCGAGTATGGCGGCGCGCCCCGAAGACAGCATCTTGACGCCCAGAATCACGAAGAAATGCCAGATCATCATGTTCGACACTGCGAGCCTGGCAACAAGTTGGATTTGCTCTTTTGAAATGCGCAGCGAGGTTCCGCTCATGCGGGCTGCCAGCCAGATGGTGGGGATAGCGCCAAGCATGCAAAGGGTCCGAAAGGTCAGCGGGGGAAATGCGGTGACACCGATTTTCATGATCGGCCAGTTGATACCCCAGAACAGGGTGACCAGGACCAGAAGAATCCAGTCTCTACCGGAGAGTGTGCGCATGCGGCGACGATAGCACGGCGATGAGTGCCCTACCAAGCTGATCCTTGGCATGGTTTTGTCACTGCACCCATCTTTGTCACTGCGCCCGTCTTAATCGTTGCGCCCGTCTTTGTCATTGCGGGCCTGACCCGCAATCCAGTGGTGGTGTGGCACTGGATCCCGGATCAAGTCCGGGATGACAAACTGGACGGGTGGGATGACAAGCTGGACGACCGGGATGACAAGCCGGGGAACATTCGCGGAGTCACCCACTGCGGCGCCCGTTCTACGATAAATAAATCTCCCGAACCGCATCGACCAGAGCATCCAGCTCTTCCTGTGTGTTGTAGGCCTGAACCGACAGCCGGATAAAAAGCATGCCCTTGTGTGATGTGACGGGAATCTCGATGCGATAGCGCTCAAACAACCTGTCTTTCAGCAGCTGCGCATCCATGGGTGGCACCGGAATTGCCACCATCTGGCCAAAGTCGGCGTCTTCACCTATCGGCGGCAAGCCGGTGATCGCGCAAATGCGTTGCAGGGTCTGTGCCGCCATGGCGTGGCAGTCGGTGCGGATGCGATCCCAGCCATGCTCTGACTGAAACTCGATGGCAGCGGGCACCGTCAAAAAGGCAGCGATGTCGCGCGTGCCTTGCCACTGCAGGCGGCGCTCGAGCAGCGTGGAGCCCGTGTAGGCATCAAAGCCCGTGTGCCCGGCAATGGTCGCGCTGTAACCCCAGCTCACGACACCGGCATCGACCAGAGAATGGTGCTGCGGACTCACATGCAGGAAGGCCGCACCCTTGGGGGCACACAGCCACTTGTGACAGTTGCCGGTGTAGAAATCGGCGCCCAGCGCGTTCAGGTTCAAGGGAATGTGACCCGGCACATGGGCCCCGTCGATCAGGGTCAGGATGCCGGCCTCCCGGGCGCGGCGACACAGCTCAGTCAAGGGAAAGGTCAGCGCGGTGGTCGAGCTGATGTGACTGAGGAAGATGACGCGGGTCCGCCGCGTCACGCCGGCCCAGATACGCTGCGCAAATTCCTCGGCCTTGAAGGGCAGGGGAATTTCAACCGGAACGTAGCGCGCGCCGGTGTGCTCGCAGACAAATTTCCAGGTGTTGTCGCAGGCACCGTATTCATGATCGCTGGTGAGAATTTCGTCACCCGGCTGCAGGTGCAGCGAACGCGCCACTGTGTTTACACCGGTCGTGGCGTTGGGCAGGTAAACCAGGTTTTCCGGATCGGCGCCCAGGGTCCTGGCCAGTACCGCGCGCGACTGCGCCAGCAGCTCCGCCGAGCGCCGGCCCAGAAACTCCACCGGGTTGCGCTCCATCTCCATCTGCCAGCGCTGGTAGCGCTGCATCACCTGCGCCGGGCAGGCACCAAAGGAGCCGTGGTTAAGAAAAATCAGGTCCGGATCAAGAAGAAACATGCCCCGGATTATTGCGCTGCCACGGCGTGGCTGCGCATCCTCCCAATCGCCGCATGGCGAAACTTGCCTCCCGTCTCACGACCATTGAACCAACAAGTGAGCTACGATGGTAGTCGTCGACCTTCGTTGAAAGGAACCGCTATGTGGCGAATGCTTCTTGCAATGTGTTGCGCAGTCAGCCTCGCCAGTTGCGATAGAGCGCCACCCCCAGGCGCAGCTACCGTAGGCTCGGCTGAACGTCAAAAGATCACCGTGGCCTTCACCGGCCAGCCGCAAAGCACCCTTGTTCACATTGCGCTAGCCAAGGGCTATTTCCTGAACGAGGGGCTTGACGTCGAGCCGCTGATCCGCACTTTTGGCAAAGAGGCCTTGCAGTTGGTTCTGGATGGCAAGGCAGACTTTGCTACGGTGGCAGAAACCCCGGTCATGTTCAGCGCGCTCAAGGGTGACAGGATTTTCGTCATTGCCAACATCGAGTCCAGCAACAAGAACAACGCTGTGCTGGCAAGGCCAGACGTGGGCATCGTGAAGGCCGTCGACGTGAGAGGCAAACGCATAGGCTTCACGCCAGGCACGACGTCGGACTTCTTTCTTGACTCGTTCTTGACCGCGCAGGGTTTGACGCGCCAGGAAATATCAACCCTTGCCCTCAGGCCCGACGAAATGCAGGAGGCACTGCTTTCCGGGAAAGTTGATGCTGTTTCCACCTGGAATTACCCCTTGACCCAGATCAGAAACCAGCTTGGTGCGAAGGCCGTCGTCTTCTACGATCCACAAATCTATACCGAGACCTTCAACATCGCTGCCATGCAGGATTTTGTCCGGCAAAACCCGCAAACCGTCAGGCGCCTTCTGCGCGCTCTGATCCAGGCCGAGGATTTTGTCACCGGACATCCAGAGCAGGCGCAGGACATCATGACTGCGGTCAGCAAGGTTGACAAGGGGCTTGTCAAGGAAGTGTGGAACGCTTTCGGCTATCAAGTGAGATTGGACCAGACCCTGCTGATTACGCTGGAGGATGAAACACGATGGGCCATGAAGAACAGATTGACCGACAAGACGGTCATGCCAAATTACTTGGACTTCATCTACGTTGACAGTCTGAAGGCGGTCAAACCCGCAGCCGTCAGGCTGAACCGCTAGGCCTGTTGTGCGCATTGCAAAACGACTCTGGCTCAGCGCGGCGGCGACCGTCGCGGTCGTGGTCTTGCTGTTGCCGGTGTTGTATTGGAACTTTTCCGTCTATCTGGAGACACAGCGCAACAATGCTCTTGTCAAGTCAATCCGCGACAACTTCTTTGAACGTGCTTCGTTCAGGGATCAGTACTTTCTGCACCGCGAAGACCGGCTCCGCCTGCTGTGGGATGAAAGCAAGATGCGGTCTGATCAACTGCTCGTGCAGGCCAGGTCCCAGTTTCGTGCTGAGTCCGATACGAAGACGCTGGAACGGATAGGCCGGGCCGTAGACGACACGGCACTCATGTTTCATCGTGTCGCTGACAACACTGCATCACATAATTCAGCCACTGGCAACCGGGACATTTTTGAGGAACTCGACAAGAGGCTGTACAGCCAGTTGCTGCTCAAAGCCGCCGAGCTTCGCGACGCCATTGGGGTGCTGCAGGATTCGAGTTCAAGAAAAGTGCAGCAGTCCCAGCAGCGCTTCCTCATGCTCTCTGGCGTGCTCGCGCTGCTGCTCACCATGGTCATTGTTCTCAATGCCGTGCAGATCGGCGGTCTGATCCGTCGGCGTCTGGCACTGCTCCATGAAGGTGCCAATCGGGTCACCGGTGGGGACATCGAGTCCCGGATTGTGCGTGAGGGCGTCGACGAGTTTTCGGAAATTGCCGGCGCCATCAATCTCATGATGGATACCCTGGCAGATCGCAAGGAGACCATCAGGCAAGCAGCCCACTACGCGCGCAGTCTGCTCGAAGCGAGTCTCGACCCGCTGGTGACGATCAACGCCGAGGGCAAGATCACCGACGTCAACGAGGCCAGCGTCAAGGTGGCCGGCGTCGCGCGCGAGGCACTGCTTGGCACCGACTTTGCACAGTACTTTACCGACCCGCAAAAGGCAAGCGAAGGCTACCAGCAGGTCTTTGCCAAGGGCTTTGTGACCGACTACCCGCTGGCGATCCGCCACATCTCGGGCCGGATCACCGATGTGCTCTACAACGCCAGCGTCTACCGTGACGAGCAGGGGCGGGTGCTGGGTGTGTTTGCGGCGGCACGCGATGTGACCGAGCGCAAGAAGGCCGAGAGCTACATCCAGGCCGCCAGTGTGTTTACCTATGCACGCGAGGGCATCATCATCACAGACACGGATGGCACCATTCTGAACGTCAACGATTCCTTCATTCGCATCACAGGCTATGGCCACGAGGAAGTTCTGGGCCAGAACCCGCGGCTGCTCAAATCGGGGCGACAGGATGAAGCGTATTACGTCGCCATGTGGCGTCAACTGATCGACAAGGGCCACTGGTACGGCGAGATCTGGAACAAGCGCAAAAATGGCGAGGTCTATGTCGAGATGCTGACCATCACGGCGGTCTACGGCAGCAACGGAAAGACGCAGCATTACGTGGCCTTGTTTACCGACATCACCACGCTCAAGGAGCACCAGGACAAGTTGGAGCACATGGCGCACTTTGATGCCCTGACCCGCCTGCCCAATCGATTGCTGCTGTCGGATCGCCTGCGCCAGGGCATGGCCAGTGCCGAGCGGCGCGCCAAGACACTGGCGGTGGTCTATCTTGACCTCGATGGCTTCAAGGGCGTCAACGACCAGCATGGGCATGAGGCCGGTGACCAGTTGCTGATCACTCTGGCCGCACGCATGAAGCAGGGGCTGCGCGAAGGCGACACGCTGGCGCGCATTGGCGGCGACGAATTTGTGGCGGTTCTGATCGACCTCGTCGATGGCGATGCCAGCGTGCCTCTGCTCAATCGCATGCTTGCGGCTGCCGCAGAGCCGGTGCAACTGGGTGAGCTCCATCTGCAGGTCTCGGCCAGCATCGGGGTGACGTTTTACCCGCAGTCGCAGCCCATCGACGCCGATCAATTGTTGCGGCAGGCTGACCAGGCCATGTACCAGGCCAAGCTGACAGGCAGGAGGCGCTACCATGTATTCGACGCCGGACAGGACAGCAGCACCCGTGTGCACTTTGAAAGCCTGGAGCGCATCCGTCTGGCTGTGAGGGAGCGTGAATTCGTCCTCTATTACCAACCCAAGGTCAACATGCGAAGCGGCAAGGTCATTGGTGCCGAAGCCTTGATCCGCTGGCGGCATCCGCAGCGCGGCCTGCTTGCGCCGGCCCTGTTTCTGCCGGTGATTGAGGACGATCCACTGGCCATCGCCATCGGCGAGTGGGTGATAAATACCGCGTTGACCCAGGTCGAGCTGTGGCGTGTCAGCGGGCTCGACATTCCGGTCAGTGTCAACGTGGGGGCGCGCCAATTGCAGCAAGCCGATTTTTTTGAGCGCCTGCGACTCATTCTGGCGACCCATCCACAACTCACTCCATCCTGTCTTGAACTCGAAATTCTGGAGACCAGCGCACTCGAAGACGTGGCGCAGGTGTCACAGCTGATCGAGGCCTGCACGCAGCTCGGGATTGGCTTTGCGCTCGACGATTTTGGCACCGGCTACTCATCGCTCACCTACTTGAAACGCCTGCGCGTCAACACGCTCAAAATCGACCAGAGTTTTGTGCAGGACATGCTCAATGATCCGGATGATCTGGCGATTCTGCAGGGCGTGATCGGCCTGGCTTCAGCCTTCAAGCGGCAAGTCATCGCCGAGGGCGTTGAGACCGTAGCGCATGGCACGTTGCTGCTGCAGCTGGGTTGCGAGCTGGCGCAAGGCTACGGTATCGCACAACCGATGCCAGCCGACCGGATGCCAGCGTGGGCAGCGGCCTGGCGGCCAGAACCAGAGTGGTTATAGCGGCATTAATTCAAGAGCAGATCGGCGTGGCCAGGACGGTGTCGCGAAATTCGGAACCCTCAACAGGATCCCGGCTCGGCCAGCAAGTCCAGGTACTGACGCAAGGCAGTGACGTACTCATGCTGGCGCAAGGCCATGGCCACCGCACCGTGCACGGCTTCAAAGGGCTGCGGCACGCCGGCTTCGCGCGTCAGCACCTCAACTACATGCAAGCCAAAGCGCGTGTGCACCAGGCGCGGCAGGACCCCTACTTCGGTCTGCCCGAAGATTTCCTTGGCAAATTCAGGTGCACAGTCGGCACTGCGCAGCCAGCCCAGTTCGCCGCCATCGGCGCCGCTGGGACAGTTCGATAGCGTGCTGGCCGCCTTGGCAAAAACTAACTCGGCATTCTTTCCGTCGTGGCAACGCACGTCGAGCAGTGTGGTCTCAGCCCGGTTGCGCAGCGCCACCACATCCACACCCGGGGTCACCGCAAACAGGATGTGGCGCAGCCTGACGCGCTCGCCGCTGCTGTAGCTAGCCAGTTGCGCGGCGTAATGACGCCGGCAGGCCTCTTCGGAAGGCTCGGCAACGACCAGTTTGCGCTCCAGCAACATTTCGATGGCGTCGCTGGCCTGCTCACTGAGCACACCGTCGGTCCAGGCGATGTCGCCGGCATGGAGCAGCCCTTCGGCGATGGCGGCCTGGCGCAACAGCTCGGAGCAGGTGCGCTGGCGCAGTTCTTCAGCACCCGGTGCTTCGCCTGCGCCGTGCAAGGCCACACCATTGACGCTGGCAATTTCTGTCTGGATCGGTTTGCTCACTTGCATGGTGAACTCCTTAAACACCGGCGCCAGGATGGCGCGCTTGGTTCTGCCCGGCAGGCACATTCAGGCGACGTGAGCGGACGATCTGGTAGGGACGAAAGAGATAAGTCACCGCGCCAAAACCACTCCAGACGTGGACCAGCCGCGTGAACGGAAAGACCAGGAAGATACTCATTCCGAGTAGCATGTGAAGCTTGAAGATCCAGCCGGCATCCGCCAGCAACTCCACGGCACCGCCGCGGAAGGTGACGATGTGCTGCGCCCACTCGGCCAGCTTCATCATCAGGCTGCCGTCCATATGCTGTGCCGACACCGGAACCGTGGCCAGGCCCAGCGCAAACTGCAGCCACAGCAGAACCAGCAGCACGATGTCGCTGGTCCTGGAGTTGATGCGGATGCGCGGCTCCGCCAGACGCCGGTGCAAGAGAATGCTGACGCCAACAAAGCCGAGCAGACCGGCTGTGCCGCCACTGACCATGGCCATCAGCTGCTTGTCTGTGGCGCTGGTGAAATGTTCGTAGACAAAGTGCGGTGTCAACAATCCGGCAAAGTGACCGAAGAACAGGAACAGGATGCCGACGTGAAACAGGTTGCTGCCCCAGCGCAGTTGCCCGGCCTTGAGCAGTTGCGAGGAGTCGCTCTTCCAGGTGTACTGGTCACGGTCAAAGCGGATCAGACTGCCGAGGAAGAAGACGCTCAGGCAGATGTAGGGATACAGGCCAAACAGAAAGTTGTCGAGTGCGTTCATGGTGTTGCTCCAGCGTGGGCTGCCCCGGTCTTGACGAAGTGAATAGGCTGCGCTTGCCCGGGTTTGGCCTGCCCCCTGGAGGAGCAGCCGCCAAAGACCTCAGGTTCTTCCCAGGCGGCGTCCAGCGCCTCCTCGGGTGCCAGCTTGACTGCGTGGGCCTTTTCGCCACTGAGTTCCAGCAGCGCGCCCAGAACGCTGGCGTAGGCACTCTGGCGTTGTTGCAAAGCCTGGAAGATGGCGTTGAAGATGTGCGCCATCTCGCCCAGCAGGGCGCGCGCCTCCTTGCCCGGTTGGGTTGACGCAAATTCAAGCAGCACCGGCAGGTAGTCCGGCATCTCTGTGGCGGCCAGGAACAGCCCCGCCTTCTCATAGGTCTGGGTCAGATCGATCATGGCCGGGCCGCGTTCGCGCGAGTCGCCGTGCACATGCTCGAACAGGTGCAGCGAGGTGGCGCGACCGCGATCAAACACTTCAACGTAGTGCTCTTCGTTGTCGAGTCGCGCACCGTTTTGCAAGTGCTTGATGAGCGCCACAAGTTCAGCCTGGCGCTCCGGTGTCAGGCAGTGCTCGGTGTGCAGCGCTGCTTGCATGTCGGTCAGGTCCCGCCGTAGTTCAGCATCCGGGTAGGACAGCAGGCGAGCCAGCACACGCAGGCTGATGGAGGCCTTCGGAGGATTGGATAGGGAGAACATGATTAGACTTCCGCCTTGATTGGAATGGTGCGACGCTTGGTGCTGCCGAACAGGCTGGCGTCGCTGCTGCCATCAGAGCAGCCGTTGCCAAACGAGAAGCCGCAACCCCCGCGCATGTCAAAGGTGTTCTCGGCGTATTCGCGGTGCGTGCTGGGGATGACGAAACGGTCTTCGTAGTTGGCAATCGCCATCACGTGGTACATCTCCTCAACCTCGGCCACCGTCATCTGCACCTGGTCCAGGGCCGCCATATTCGCGACGCCATCCACATGCTTTCCGCGCTGGTAGGCGCGCATGGCGAGCATGCGCTCGAGCGCGCGCTCCACCGGCTGCGTGTCGCCTGCGGTGAGCAGGTTGGCCAGGTACTTGACCGGGATGCGCAGCTGCTTGACGTCCGGGATCTCGCCGTTCGTGCCAATCTGGCCGGCTTGCGCCGCGGCACTGATGGGCGAGAGCGGCGGCACGTACCAGACCATGGGCATGGTGCGGTACTCCGGGTGCAGTGGCAGCGCCACTTTCCAGTCCACCGCCATCTTGTAGACCGGACTCTTGCGCGCAGCTTCGAGCCAGCTCTCGGGTATGCCGTCAAGGCGCGCCTGCTCTATCACCTTGGGGTCGTTCGGGTCCAGAAACACATCAAGCTGGGCCTGGTACAGGTCGCGGTCATGCTCCACGCTCGCAGCGGCCTCGATGCGGTCAGCGTCGTACAGCAACACGCCAAGGTAGCGGATGCGGCCAACGCAGGTTTCCGAGCACACGGTGGGCTGGCCAGCCTCGATGCGCGGGTAGCAGAAGATGCACTTCTCGGCCTTGCCGGATTTCCAGTTGTAGTAGATCTTCTTGTAGGGGCAGGCACTGACGCACATGCGCCAGCCACGGCATTTGTCCTGATCGATCAGGACAATGCCGTCTTCCTCGCGCTTGTAGATCGAGCCGGACGGGCAACTGGCAACGCAGGCCGGATTCAGGCAGTGTTCGCACAGCCTGGGCAGGTACATCATGAAGGTGTTTTCGAACTGGCCGTAAATGTCCTTCTGGATGTCGTCGAAGTTCTTGTCCTTGCTGCGCTTGGAGAATTCACCGCCCAGGATTTCTTCCCAGTTCGGTCCCCACTCGATCTTATCCATG
>CAIYMN010000186.1 GCA_903927295.1 uncultured beta proteobacterium
GAGGCATGAGGATCCTGAATGGTGGTTCTTTTGTGATTGGTGACGACAAATTTGTCCTGGTAATTCAGCCAGTCGGCGGTCGGCAAATCCTTCATCCACCAATGCCCCGAACCTATGTGATTCAGTACCACATCCTGGATGAAACCCAGGCCTTTGTGTTTTGCCTTGTCCACCAGATCACGGTATTCCTCATTGCTGCCAAAACGGGCATCTACCTGGTACAAATTGGTCGACGCATAGCCGTGGTACGAAGCCTCGGGTTGATTGTTTTCTGTCAGTGGCGTCGACCAGATTTGCGTAAAACCCATATTGGCCACGTAATCAAGATGCTCGCTGATGCCCTGCAAATCGCCGCCGTGCCGACCGGCCGGATCAGCGCGGTTCGCTTTTTCTCTCAGTGTCGTGACGCTGTCGTTGTTCTGATTCCCATTGGCAAAGCGATCCGGCACGATCAGATAAATTGCGTCCGCTGGGCCAAAACCTCTCCGTTGCGTCGAATCCCTGGCACGTGCCTCCAGACGATAGGGCTGGCTCAGAACCGTCTTCCCCTGTTGCGTGAAGCGAAGCAGAAACTCACCGGGGAGCGCGTCCTCGCCGATCTCAAGGTCAATGAAGAGATAGTTCTTGCTGGCAACCCGGGTCACGCCCCTGATGGTAAGGCCGGGATAGCTCAGGCTTGGTATCAGCTCGGCAATCTGTTCGCCATTCACCATCAACTGCAATTGCCCCTGCTTCATGCCAACCCACCAGGACGGTGGCTCCAGATGCCTGATGCTGTACGAAGCGGCTTGTGCCTTGAAGGCAAGCGCAAAGAACAGAAACATGGCCAGATAAAGGCACTTCCTGCTAGCTGGCTTGGCGAAAAATTGATCTGCAATCATGGACGCAAGGTTAATTCATTTTCTGCGAATGGTCTGCGGCCGGATTCTTTGCAGTACTTTACGCCTGCGGCCACATTTGGCCGGTCATTCCGACCTATATTTTCCAAACGCGGCTTTGTCTTGGTGAAACAGCGCGAGCGCGTCATCAATTCGTTTGTCGTCGCCATAATCGGTACTTGAAATACGGCAGAAAAGTTTTGGCAGCGGCAATCATCCGGACGCTTGCCAGCATAGACCTCGAAACGAACAAATCATGAACTACCTACGCATGTCAACCGGCACAAATTCAGTGCGACGAAGCCAGCCTGGCAAACTCGCCCAAATTGGTCGTGTCATGCCATGGTTGTTTGGCGTGTTGCTGCTCGCAGCAGCTACGGCAGGCTGGTGGTGGCTAGGTCGAACCGCAGAGCCCACGCCAGCAACAGCGCCTCAGGCAGGCGCAAGCCGACCTGGTCCCGGAGGTGCAAGGCGCTTCGGTGGCTCCAACGCACCGCAACCGGTATCGGTGCAGGCCGCGCGTCAGCAGGATATCCGGGTCAGCGTCAGCGCTATCGGCAGCATTTCAGCGTCCAATACGGCCATCGTGCGCGCCCAGGTGAGCGGGGTGCTGCAAAGTCTTGAATTCAAGGAGGGCCAGCAGGTCAAGGCCGGGCAGTTGCTGGCGCAGATTGATCCACGCGCCTTCCAGGCCAGCCTGAGCCAGGCCGAAGGTGCACTGGCACGTGACCGCGCCCTGCTGGACAACGCGCGCATCGACCTGTCCCGCTACCGTGATTTGCTCGCCAAGGATGCCATCTCCAGGCAGCAACTCGACACCCAGACGGCGCTGGTGGCGCAGCTTGAGGGCACGGCCAAGTCCGATCAGGGCGTGGTGGACAACGCCCGCTTGCTGCTGTCGTACACGCGCGTCACCGCGCCGATTCCTGGACGGGCCGGCCTCAAACAGGCCGACCTGGGCAACGTAGTGCAGCCGTCCGACGTCAACGGTATCGTCAACATCACGCAGACGCGCCCGATTGCACTCGTCTTTTCCGTGCCGGCGACGCATGTGAAGCTCATCACTGATCGCCTGCGCGCCAACCAG
This sequence comes from uncultured beta proteobacterium, assembly GCA_903927295.1. GTDB lineage: Bacteria > Pseudomonadota > Gammaproteobacteria > Burkholderiales > Burkholderiaceae_C > Rhodoferax. The sequence goes on from CAIYMN010000186.1 coordinate 1,966, forward strand.
CCCTTGCCAGTGGAAGCCTGGAACCGGGGCGCCACCAGTCGGCTGGCGGTAGGTCGTGTCGCCACCATCGACAATGCCATCGACGTCGGCACCGATACGATCAAGGTCAAGGCCGTCTTCCCGAACGCGGACGACGCGCTGTTCCCCAACCAGGCGGTCAGCGTGCGGCTGCAACTCGATCTGCTGCAGCAGGTATTGGCGGTCCCGACCAGCGCCGTACTGCGCGGCGCACAGGGCTTCTATCTGTACGTGGTCAACGCCGACAACACCGTCAGTACGCGCCTGGTAACGCCCGGAGCGGTGGACGGTGACTGGACCACAGTCGAAGGCGCCCTGAAACCCGGCGAGAAGGTCGTGATGGACGGCGTGGACCGTTTGCGCGACGGAGCGCGGGTCGAGGTGATTGCAGCCGATCCCAAGCAGCGCGCTGGCGCCAATGCGCCCGCTGCCTCGGGCCGCCGCGGCATGCGCCCTGGACAGGGCGCATCCGCACCTGCCGCCGCCCCCGCCAGCAGCGCGATGCGCGCAGCACCTGAGGCGGCGCCACCTTCGACGCCAGCTACGCCGGGCGGTGGTGACAGGCCAGCCTGGATGGACCGCGTACCGCCCGAGGTTGCCGAAAAACTCAAGGCCATGAGCCCGGATGAGCGGCGCGCATGGATCCAGAAACGGCGAGAGGAAAGGGAAAAAGGCGGCGCTGGCGGCACACCGAACTGAAGCGCGCCATGAATCCGTCCCGCATATTTATTGAGCGCCCGGTCGCGACCTCGCTGCTGATGCTGGCCATTTTGCTGGCCGGCTTGCTGGCTTACCGCCTGCTGCCGCTGTCGGCACTGCCCGAGGTGGACTACCCGACCATCGAGGTCACCACGCTCTATCCAGGCGCCAGTCCTGAGGTGATATCAACCACCGTCACCGCGCCGCTGGAACGCCAGTTCGGCCAGATGCCGGGACTGAATCAGATGACCTCCACCAGTTCGGGCGGCGCCTCGGTCATCACGCTGCGCTTCTCGCTCGGACTCTCGCTGGATGTGGCCGAGCAGGAGGTCCAGGCGGCCATCAACGCAGGCAGCAATCTTCTGCCCGGCGACCTGCCGATGCCACCCATCTACAGCAAGGTGAATCCGGCCGATGCGCCGGTACTGACGATTGCCGTCACCTCGCCCTCGCTGCCGGTGATCAAGCTGCACGACCTGACCGAGAACCGCCTGGCACCCAAGCTCTCGCAAGTGGAAGGAGTCGGGCTGGTCAGCATCGCCGGCGGACGCCGTCCGGCAGTGCGCATCCAGGCCAATCCACAGACGCTGGCCTC
>CAIYMN010000187.1 GCA_903927295.1 uncultured beta proteobacterium
AGCAGGCGCACGGAGCCCGACGTGGGATCATCAACGCCGGAAATCATGTTGAAGAAGGTGCTCTTGCCGGCGCCATTGGGGCCGATCAGGGCATGGATTTCGCCGGAGCGAACTTGCAGGTCAACATTGTTGTTGGCCAGCAGACCGCCAAAGCGTTTGCTAACAGCGCTGGCATCGAGCACAACGCTGCCTCTCTCGGGCAGAGGCCGCTGCGCCAACGCGTCCGCCTTGTCGTGGCCGGCAGCTTGGGGTGGCTTCAGATACCGCTTCACCAGCCGGGCCAGACTCGGCCACAAGCCATCCGAGAAGCGCTGCAGCACCAGCAGCATCAGGAGGCCAAACACAATGACCTCAAAGTTGCCACTGCTGCCCAGCAGGCTCGGCAGGATGTCCTGCAGATACTGTTTCATCAGAGTGATCAGCGCGGCACCCAGCAGCGCACCCCAGAGGTGACCCGCACCGCCAACCACCGCCATGAAGAGGTATTCGATGCCGATATTCAGATTGAAGGGCGTTGGATTCACAAAACGCTGCAGATGGGCATACATCCAGCCCGACAGTCCGGCCAGCAGCGCCGCCAGCACAAAGACCTTGATGCGGTAGCGCGCAGTGTCCACACCCATGCTCTCAGCCATCACGCGTCCCGTCTTGAGCGCACGAATCGCGCGCCCTTCACGTGAGTCAAGCAGGTTATGCAGGGCCCATATCGTCAGCAGCAGAACGGCCCAGGTCAGCAGACCCAATTCACGCACCGAACGCAGTTCAATGCCAGCCACCGACAGTGCAGGCAAACCTGCCAGACCGGTATGGCCACCCAGGAACTCCAGATTGCCGAACAGGAAATAGAGGCTCAAGCCCCAGGCGATCGTACCCAGTGGAAGGTAGTGGCCGGACAGGCGCAATGTCACAGCACCCAGGCACCAGGCAACAGCGGCACTTAGCAGCAGCCCCGCGATCAGGCCGATCCAGGGCAGCACCGCAGACCCCGGGGCCAGCCCAAGCAGGGCCGCCGCAGCAGGCGCGGTACAAAACCAGGCTGTTGCGTAGGCACCCAGACCGACAAAAGCAGCCTGACCGAAGGAGGTCATGCCAGCCACGCCAGTCAGCATCACTAACCCCACCGCCACCAGTGCGTACAGGGCAATGTAATTGAGCATGGTGACCGTGAACTCGGGCAGGAAGCCCCAGGCTGCCAGCAGCAGTGCTACACAAAGCAGTGTGAGTCGGCGCTGTGTCACTCTTCGTCCTCGACGTGCAGGCTGTTCAGTGATCGCCACCACAGGACCGGAATGATCAGGGTGAAGACGATGACTTCCTTGAACGCACTGGCCCAGAAGGAAGAATAAGATTCCAGCAGCCCCACCAGCAGCGCTCCGGCCAGGGCCAGGGGATAACTGGTCAGGCCACCGATGATCGCGGCGACAAAACCTTTCAGGCCGATCAGGAATCCGGTGTCGTAGTAGACCGTGGTCAGCGGCGCAATCAACAAGCCCGAGACACCGCCGATCAGCGCGGCCAGTGCAAAGCTCAAGTCACCCGAGAGTTCGGTCGGGATACCCATCAAGCGGGCACCGATCCGGTTCATGGCTGTGGCACGCAGTGCCTTGCCGATGATGGTGCGCTCAAAAAACAGAAACATGCCCACCACCAGCAGACTGGCCACACCCATCACGACCAACGATTGGCCGCTAACCGGAATGCCGCCGAGTTCAAGCCGGAGTTCGGAAAACGGCGTCGTGCGCGAACCTTCGGCACCGAAAAAGAGCAGCCCCAGACCAACCAGCACACCATGCAGGGCGACCGACACAATCAGCAGCGTCAGGACCGTCGCGTCGGCCAGCGGCCGGTAGGCGAGGCGGTACACGAGGGGACCCAACGGTGTGATGACCAGCAAGGTGGTCGCGGCCTGTCCGAACATGGAAGTGGGTCGCAGAAGAAGAACCAGCAGTGCTGCCAGAGCCGGCAGCAAAACGGCCCAGAAGGCCGTTGATTTCCAGTCCACTGCGACTCCCCGCTGGTGTCTTACAGATTCCACCAGCAAGGTCAGCGCAGCCAGTGCCAGCAGCAGCCACAGTGTGCCTGGGGCACGCCCGGCCTGCAGCAAGGCCATGGTGAGCGCGCCAAAAGCGACAAACTCGCCTTGCGGAATGAAGATCACCTTGGTCACCGAGAACACAAGCACCAGCGCCAACGCCATCAGTGCATAAACTGCACCGTTGACGACGCCATCCTGCGCCAACAGCAAGGCGACCTGGCCGTCCATCAGGGCTGGAATTTCCAGGCACCGCCCTCAATCTTGACCATCACGCGCGCGCGCTGATCCAGGCCCAGGTGGTCGGTCGGCGACATGTTGAAGACGCCGTGCGCGCCAGCCACTTCCTTGACTGTCTCAAGCGCATCGCGCAGGGCGGCACGGAATTCGGGTGTGCCAGGTTTGGCCTTCTTCAGCGCCGGGCCTACTGCTGCTTCCATCAGCTTGCCGGCATCCCAGGCGTGACCGCCAAAGGTCGAGACCGAGCCAGCGCCGTTCGCTTTTTCATATTTGGCGACGTAGTCCTGCGAAGACTTCTTCAGCGGATGGTCGGCCGGTAGCTGGGATGCCACGAGGACCGGACCGGATGGCAGGAAAGTACCTTCCACATCCTTGCCGCCAACGCGCAGGAAGTCGTTGTTGGCCACACCGTGGGTCTGGTAGAACTTGCCTGTGTAGCCGCGCTCCTTCAGTGCGCGCTGCGGCAGCACGGCCGGTGTACCGGAGGCTGCGATCAGGACTGCATCAGGCTTGGCGGCGACAATTTTCAGAACCTGCCCGGTCACCGACGTGTCGGTCCGGTTGTAGCGTTCGTTGGCCACGATCTGGATGCTCTTCATCGCCGCAATCTTGCTGAATTCCTGGTACCAGCCTTCACCATAAGCATCCGAAAAGCCGATGAAGCCAACGCTCTTGACCCCGCTGTCGGCCATGTGACTGACGATGGCGAGGGACATCATGATGTCGTTTTGCGGTGTCTTGAAGACCCAGCGCTTCTTGGCGTCCTGCGGCTCCACGATACGGGCCGATGCGGCCATCGAAATCATGGGTGTCTGCGCCTCGGCTGCCACATCGATCATGGCCAGCGAATTGGGTGTTGTCGTAGAACCCAGCAACACATCGACCTTGTACTCGTTGATCAATTTGCGGGCGTTGGTAACTGCCGCTGTCGTGTCCGACGCATCGTCAAGAACAATGTAGTTGATCTTCTGCCCGGCAATCGTGGTGGGCATCAGGGCGATCGTGTTTTTCTCCGGGATGCCAAGGGAAGCGGCGGGACCGGTTGCCGAGACCGTCACACCCACGTTGATGTCGGCATACGCCGCGGTAGCCAGCGCCAGCGCGGCCAGCACAGGCAGTGTTTTCTTCAAGCTCATGGTCTCTCTCCAGTTGTTAGTGATGTAAATGCGGATCGCGTGCGGCGAATGGATGGCCGAGCTACCGGGTCAAGCCGCACGGCACCCGGTTCAGCCGAAAACACAGGAGCCAACGGCAGTGCCGTCTGTGTGCTGGGCAAATTATCCATGTCAGCGCTCATGTTAATTTCATTGTGATAGACAAGGCGTAATCTTAAACAGGAGTGAGTCACAGTTGCACCGGGGTTTACCAGCAGGAAACCAATCTTGCATCAAACCCTAGCTGTCGTAACGCGGAGGATCGGGATCCTGATCCCAACTGGCATCGGGCTGCGGCACCTTCTTCAGCCAGTCCTTGACGAGCTCGATGTGTTCAGCCTCTTCCTGCTGCAACTCGAGCGCCGCCTTGCGCACCGATTCCACAGTAGCCAGACTTGCCAGCTTGCCAAAAAAGCGTTCGGCCCGCTGCTCATTGACCAAGGCCAGCTGGAGCACGTGCCAGGGTTGCATCAGGTAGTGCAACTCATCGTCGGAAGCCGACTCGGGCGCGTCAAGACCTGTCAACAAGGGGGCCATGCGCAAACCCGACGGTGCTTCGCTCCAGCCCATCTCGCTCATGATCTGATTGGCATGTTTGCCCTCGACCTCAGCCATCTTGCGAAACCACTGCGCCACTTCGGCATTGTTGTGGGTGTCCATCATGTCGGCAAATTCGTTGTAGCGCTCGGCTGCATCGAGCTCCATCTGCAGCGCTTGCGCCATGAATTGTTCCAGCGTGTCGGGCAGCCGTGCGGCGTCGGAAGTATGGTTATTCATAGCGCAAACTCCGCTTCCAGTTCGGCCACACTGCCCCGACTCTCGCGCACACAGGCCTGGTACGGCGCCCGGTTACCAGCGTACAGAACACCGATATTCAGGCCGTCATCGGTCATGAGGCGCCGGGCGGCGCGTCCGGCATCGTCGGTGGCTTGCACCGGGGCTGGTCGCACCAGCTTGCGCCAGTCACGTTGCTCCGGGCGGAAGGTCACGCAAGGGCTCAGTATTTCGACAAAGGAAAAGCCGGGGTGTTGCATTGCCTTGGCAATGATGTCGGCCGTGCCGTGCAGGTCGCCGGCAAAGGCCCGCGCCACAAAGTTGGCGCCTGAGGCCAGCGCCACCACCGGCGGGTTGAAGACGCGCACACCGGTGCCGCCGGGCGAAAGCTTGGAATCCCAATCGGGTTCGGTGGTGGGTGAAGGTTGGCCTTTGGTCATGCCGTAGACATGGTTGTCCATCACCAGGTAAGTCATGTCCACATTGCGCCGGCAGGCGTGCAGAAAATGGTTGCCGCCGATCGAATAGCCGTCACCGTCACCACCTGCCACCAGAACCTGCAAATCGGGTCGCGCCACCTTGAGGCCCGTGGCAGCAGCCAGGGAGCGGCCATGCACGCCGTGAAAACCGTAGCAGGTCGTGTAAGCCGGAATGCGCGATGAGCAACCAATGCCCGAGACCACTGCGCAATCTTTCGGTGGCACACCCATGATGGCCAGCGCCTTCGTGACTGAACTCAGCACCGTGTAGTCGCCGCAGCCAGGGCACCAGATCGGCTTGTAGCTCGACTTGAAGTTGGCAGCGGTCAGAACCTGAACCGGTACTGCCGGTGCGTCGTTGACAATATCGTTCATTGTGCTTTTCTCCACTCAAGCAGGGCGTTCAATAATTCTCCGGGACGCAGCGGCAAGGGTCCGGGCCGATGGTAGCTCGCGGGAGGCTGCGGGAAGTCGTACCAGGCGCGAAGATAGCGATACAGCTGGGCACCGTGGTTCTGCTCCACCACGATGACATGCCTGACACCCTGTAGTGCTGCTGTCATCCGGGCGGGCAGTGCGGGGGCCAACAAGCGCAAGACCATCAGACGAATATTGACACCCATGGCGCGGGCACGGGCCACGGCCTCACGCGCCGGCCCCGAGGTCGAACCAAATGTGATCACGACAGCATCCGCATCGCCTTCCACGTCGGCCCAGTACGAACCGTAGTCGTGCAATGCCAACTTGCGCTCGCGCTTGTTGAGTTGCAGCACATGGTCCTTCGACTGGCTGCTGGGAATGCCGGCTTCTGAATGCTCCAGTCCGTCCGCCGTGTAACTCACACCCTGCGTGCCCGGAATCGCCATCGGCGAGACACCGGATTCGGTGTTGCGGTAGCGCTTGTAGTCCGCCGCGTTGGCCGGCGCGGTCAAACGCTGCGTGACACCACCGCTGTCAGGGGGACGGTCGATGATGGCGCGCGACTGTCCCATGTACTGGTCAGACAGCACAATGGCCGGTGCCTGCAGGGCCTCGGCCAACTGCACGGCCCACTGTGTCGCACCGAGGCAGTCCGAAATCGAGCTGGGCGCCACGACAAGGCGCGGCGCGTCTCCGTGCAGACCACTCACCGCAAAAGACAGATCGCTTTGTTCGCTCTTGGCAGGTATGCCAGTGGACGGACCACCGCGCATCACATCCACCACCACGATGGGAACCTCGGCTGCGACCGCCAGACCGATGGCCTCCGTCATCAGCGCCAGGCCCGGTCCGGCTGTTGCCGTGAGCGAGGGCACACCACCATAGGAGGCTCCGATGATCATGTTGATGGAAGCCAGTTCGTCCTCGGCCTGCAGAAGGGTGCCGCCAACCTCGATCAGTTTGGGCGCCAGCCACTCCAGCACCTCGGTCGCCGGCGTGATGGGATAGGCTGCAACAAACCGCACGCCACCGCGAATCGCACCAAAACCTGCCGCCTCGTTGCCACTGATCATCCAGCGTTTGGTATCCGATGCAACGCTGTCTTGCAGCTGCGCCATCGGTCCACCAAGTTGCGCGAGCTGCTCTGCAACACCTGCAGCGGCCTGCGCACCTCTGGCCACCGCCGTCAAATTGGCTTCCAGCGTGTCAGGCTTCTTCCATGACTCCCGCACTGCATCCTGCAGCGCTTGCAGCGGCAGGCCGGCCAGCGTGCCCGAGATCCCCAGCGCCAGCATGTTGATCCAGCAGCCCGGTATTTCCTTGGCCATCTTCTTCAGACTCAGTGGAATGTAGCGCGCGCCGGTGGCCTTGAACACTTCCGGCGCCTCGCCTTCGTCGGGGTCGCCAATGAGCACGCTGTTTGGCCCGAGCACAATCTCGTCCGCAAAACGGTTGACGTTCTGCCAGTCGATCGCCAGCAGCAGGTCAAAGCCGTCATCGACCGAACTGATCGGTTGCGGCCCCAGACGGACCAGCGCAGCAGCCTCGCCACCCCGGATCTGTGGTCCGCTGGTACGCACCATCAGGCCGTACGCACCAGCCTTGGCGGCAGCCGCCAACAGCACGGTGCCAGCGGTCATGACGCCGCTGCCACCGCTGCCCGCCAGTGCAATGGAGACACTGGTTGGGGCCGAAATTTGTTCTTGCAAGTTGCTCTCCTTCGACTTAAATCCTTGCGGGGCCGACCAAAAGGTGTTTAGTTTGACTCAAATCAGTAGTCGTCTATCGACTTTACAGAAAATTTTTACCTATTGATGGTAATTAGGTACTAATATACGACAATTGCAAAAATCCGCACTTTCGGACTATCAGCAGGAGACAAAACATGAGCATCGATGCCTATCGCTGGCAAATGAACAAGCCGGGCGAACCGTTCGAGAAGGTCGCCTTCAGCGCCGTTGCCGCAGCCACCGAAGTGGTGGTGAAGATTGCCGGCTGCGGCGTCTGTCACACCGATCTGGGTTACTACTACGATGGCGTTCGGACCAACTCCGCCCTGCCCCTGACCCTCGGCCACGAGATCAGCGGTCGCGTGGTGGAAGCCGGCGCTGGCGCTGAAAGCTGGCTCGGCAAAGCGGTGATCGTGCCAGCCGTCTTGCCCTGCGGTGAATGTGATTTGTGCAAGCGCGGACTGCAGCCAATCTGCCGTTCCCAGAAGATGCCCGGAAACGACATTCAGGGCGGCTTTGCCTCGCACATCGTGGTGCCCGGCCGTGGCCTGTGCGAAGTCGACGAACAACGTCTGGCCGGCATTGGCTTGAATCTGGCGCAAGTTTCCATCGTCGCTGACGCCCTGACCACGCCCTACCAGGCGGTGCGTCGTGCCGGAGTCACACCGGGCAGTCTGGCCATCGTGATAGGCGCCGGGGGCGTCGGTGGCTACTGCGTCCAGGTGGCGCGTGCCTTCGGTGCGCAGGTGGTGGCGATCGACGTCGATGACGAAAAGCTTGCCGCCATTGCAGCGCATGGTGCGTCGCTCACGCTGAACGCACGCAATCACGACGCCAAGGCCTTGAAGGCAGCGGTCTCGGCTTTTGCCAAGCAAAGCGGATTGCGCAGCACCGAGTGGCAGATCTTCGAGTGTTCGGGCAGCGCCGCCGGGCAACTTTCTGCCTTTGGCTTGCTGGTGCATGGCGCCACGCTGTCGGTGGTCGGCTTCACCATGGACCGGGTCGAAATCCGCCTGTCCAATCTGATGGCCTTTGACGCACGAGCCATGGGCAACTGGGGTTGCCCACCGGAGTACTACCCGGCCGCACTCGGTCTGGTGCTCGATGGCAAAGTGCAACTCTCACCCTTTGTTGAAGAGCATCCGCTGGACAGCATCAATCAGATATTTCCCGCCGTGCACCACCGCGAGATCAAAAAGCGTGCGGTGCTGACACCCACCGCCTAAGAGAGCACGCAATTGCTGCAATACCCTTGTCATGCCGGACCTGATCCGGCATCCATGCAGTCTGTAGTACTGGATTGCGGGTCAGGCCCGCAATGACAGACCCAATCAAGTCAACTTTAGGAGCACACCCATGACACGCGACTTCAAGAACCACGACCTGGTCGACGATTTTTCCAAACCCGGCGTCAAGTATGAAAGACGGCCGGCACGCATGCCCGATGGCAGCGTCGTGCCCGGACTGTTCAACGCGTGGATCACATTGGACAACCCGAGCCAGTACAACTCCTACACCACCGATATGGTCAAGGGCGTGATCCTGGCCATGCGTGCCGCTGCCAACTCGCGCGATGTGGTCTGCGTCGTCTTCACCGGTGCTGGCGACAAGGCCTTTTGCACTGGCGGCAACACCAAGGAATACGCCGAGTACTACGCAGGTCATCCGCAGGAATACCGTCAGTACATGAGACTGTTCAATGACATGGTGAGCGCCATTTTGTTGTGCGACAAGCCGGTCATCTGCCGCGTCAACGGCATGCGCATCGGCGGCGGCCAGGAGATCGGCATGGCTTGCGATTTCTCGGTCGCGCAGGATCTGGCGCGCTTCGGTCAGGCCGGACCCAAGCATGGCTCGGCACCGATTGGCGGCGCCACCGACTTCCTGCCCGTGATCGCCGGCGCCGAACGCGCCATGGCGGCCTGCGTGCTGTGCGAGCCGTTCTCGGCGCACAAGGCAAGCTGGATGGGCATCCTCACCGACGTGGTGCCAGCGCTCAAGGTGGACGGCAAGTTTGTTGCCAACCCGCTGGTGGAAACCAAACAGATGGTGGACGACCATGGCCGTTTCTGCTTTGGCGAACCCAAGACGGGCGAAGCGCTGAAGGAAGGCAAGGCTTTGATGGCGCGCGGCACGGTAGACCTGTCCATGCTCGACGCCAGGGTTGAGGAACTGTGTTCAAAGATCCTGCTGACCTTCCCGGACTGCACGACCAAGACCCTGGAAGAACTGCGCAAGCCCAAGCTTGAAGCCTGGGACAAGAACAAGGAAAACTCGCGCGCCTGGCTGGCCCTGAACATGATGACCGAAGCGCGCGCCGGCTTCACCGCTTTCAACGAAGGCACCAAGGACGACCGCGAAGCCGATTTCGTGCTGCTGCGCCAGAAGCTCGCAGCCGGTGAGAGCTGGGTTGGCCCGCTGCATGACTCGATCCAGCCCAAGGCCAAGCGCCAGGGCTGAAAAGTGGCAAGCCAGCAATTTCGTCATTGCGATGTCCACTCCCCTTCGTCACTGTGATGTCCATCCCCTTCGTCATTGCGAGCGAAGCGCGGCAATCCATGTCCCTGAACTTCCTGGATTGCCACGGCCTTCGGCCTCGCAATGACGAAGAAGAAGTAATTTGAATCAACATGACTGACACAAGCACATCCCCCCTCAAAGTCTGGCTTGAGCGCGATGGCGCGCTGCTGCGCCTGCGCCTGAACCGCCCGAAAGCCAACATCGTCGATGCGGCAATGATTGCGCTTCTGCAAACTGCCTTTGATGCACATCGTGCGTCATCCGGTTTGCGCGGCGTGCTGCTGGATGCAGAGGGACCGCATTTCAGCTTCGGCGCCAGTGTGGAAGAGCACCTCGCCGAACGCTGCGCTGGCATGCTCGCGGCGCTGCACGCACTGATCATCACCATGGTCGAGTTCCCGCTGCCGATTCTCACCGTGGTCCGCGGTCAATGCCTGGGCGGCGGCCTCGAAGTGGCACTCGCCGGCGGCCCCATTTTTGCGACAGCGGACGCCAAACTCGGGCAACCCGAAATGAGTCTGGGGGTTTTCGCCCCGGCCGCTTCCTGCCTGCTGCCCTGGCGTGTGAACCAGTCTGACGCCGAAGACCTTCTGTTCTCCGGTCGCTCGGTCAGTGGATCTGAGGCCAAGGCCATGGGCCTGGTCCAAACCATCTCCGAGGACCCCGAGAACGCAGCGCTGCAGTATTTCGAACAGTACCTCGCACCCAAGAGTGCAGCCGCGCTGGCATGCGCCGTCGCAGCGGTACGCGCGCCGCTGATCCGCGAACTGCGCGCGCGGCTGCAGGAAGTTGAAACCCTTTACCTGGACCGTCTGATGAAGACACACGACGCCAACGAAGGGCTGGCTGCCTTCCTGGCGCGTCGGGCACCCAGTTGGAAGCACGTCTGAGAGAGGACAAGAAAAATGCGATACGGAGAAATTGGCTTTGACCTGGAAGTGGACCTCACGCGAGGCAGCATCGACCGGGTCGAGACCGACCCAAACGACACCCGGCTGTTCATGGGGGGTCTGGGCACCAATGCCAAGATCATGTGGGACAGGGTTCCCGCCGAGACTGAGGCCTTCTCCGAAGAGAACTTGCTGATCTTCAGCAGCGGCCTGCTCTGTGGCACCGCAGCGCCTGGCAGCAACCGCACCATCGTCTCGACCATCTCGCCACAAACCAAGCTGATGGCGTATTCGATGATGGGCGGTTTTTTTGCACCGGAACTCAAATACGCAGGCTACGACAAGATCATCTTCAGCGGCAAGTCGGAAGAACTGGTTTACCTCTGGATCAACAACGACAAGGTCGAGATCCGTGATGCCTCGCACCTCAAGGGTCTGGGCGCGACCGAAACCTCCGAGGCCATCCGCAAGGAATTGAAAGACCCCGACATTCAGGTGGCGGCCATCGGTCTGGCCGGCGAGAACCGTGTCTTCTTCGCCTCGATTGAGCAGGGACGCTCCAGTGCCAGCCGTGGCGGCATCGGGGCCGTGATGGGTGACAAGGGACTGAAGGCAGTCGCCGTGCGCGGCACCAAGGACATCAACGTCGCCGACCCCGCCAAGTACATGGAACTGTGCGACGGTGTCCTCAAGTACATCAAGTTTCGCGGCGAGAACCCGATCAAGGGCGTGCCGCCAATTCTGCAGGGACTAGGCTCGCCGCAGGAAATGGCCATCGTCGACGAGGAATGGCACACGACCAACTTCACCTGGGGCAATTCGCGCACCCGCCGCAAGGATTTCTGGACCCATGAGATTGAGCAGAAGTGGAAGGAAACCCAGGAGAACGTGCGTACACGCCTGATCAGTTGCCACAACTGTCCGATGAAGTGCGGCGCCACTATTTCGGTGCCCGGTCTGCCAACCTACATGATGAAGTGCTACTCGAAGCTGACCTACACCATGGCAGCATTCTCGGACCTGGACTTTGGTTTCAAGATCGCGCAGAAGGCAACCGAGTATGGCGTCGACGGCTTCTCGGCACCGCAGGCGATGGCCTTCGGCCTCGAACTGCTCGAGGCCGGCATTCTGACCAAGGAAGACTTCCCCGGCATGCCCGAAGACAACGAGGGTCGCTTCTTCTACCTGCTCGACGCGATCGTGCGCCGCGAAGGCATAGGCGACTATCTGGCCGATGGTACCTACTGGGCGGCACGGCGCATCGGCAAAGGCGCGGAAAAGTACGATCACAACACCATCAAGAAGCACGAGCAGTTGCCGCTCAAGCTCGGCATGCTCAACCCGGTCTATTACCTGATGTATTCGACCGGCGAGAAGATCAACATCACGCAGATCGAAGGCCAGTTTCCGCAGGAGCCCTTTGCCACGCGCGAGTTGCGCGAAGAGTTTGTCAAGGACTGGTTCCAGGTGCCCGATGAGAAGTTCAAGAAGTACTACGTCGATTGGGAACCGCGTGGCGAGATGTCCAACCCCTACTACCCGACGGTCGAGGCCAGTTGCGAGATCGTCGACTGGATGGAGAAGATGCACTACATCGACGACGCGCTTGGCATGTGCGCCGGTCTCTCATCTTTTCCGCTGAAGCCGCCCTACCACATCCACAACTATGCTGAGTTCGTCACGGCCGGCACCGGCATCAAGATGAGCAAGGACGATGTCTGGAAATCGGCGACGCGTACCCGCACCCTGATGCGTGCACTCAATGTGCGCCGCGGCCTGCGGCGCGCCGACGACAAGCCACCGGAAGACCACTGGAGGAAGCGCTTCCCCGATCTGGAGAAGGAGTTGCTGGACCAGTACTACAAACTCAAGGGCTTTAACCAGCAGGGCATCCCGACCAAGGAATCGCTGCACGACCTTGAAATGGATTTCGTCGCTGAGGAATTTGAGCAGAAGGGGATTTACGACCATGGCTAAGGTCAAGAAAATCGTCAAGTCGATCACCATTGACGCCGACAAGTGCAACGGCTGCAAGGCCTGCGAAGTGATCTGCTCTTCATGGCACGCGACGCCGCGCTACTCCAGCAACAATCCGGCGCGTTCACGCATCCGCATCGTACGTCTGCCGCTGCGCGACATCTACCTGCCGGTTTACGCTGGCGAGTACACCGAGTCGGAATGCACGGGCCGCGACAAATACATCATCGACGGCAAGGAATACAACGAATGTGATTTCTGTCGTGCTTCCTGTCCGTCGCGCACGCTGTTCAAGGAGCCCGATTCGGGCCTGCCGCTCAAATGCGACATGTGCGAAGAAACGCCTGCCCTGGACCAGCCCAAGTGCGTCGAATGGTGTCACGCTGAGGCACTGATCTACGTTGAGCGCGAAGAGGAAGTTGAAGAAGATCAACCCAATCTCGGTGATGTCGAAATCGGCATCGGCGCCATGATAGACAAACACGGTTTGCAGCAGGTGCTGGACACCCTGGCCAGAATGTCAAAGGCTTAGGGCATGGAGACCGTAGCCCCCCAAAAAGAAATCATCGATGCCATCAAGGCAGCCGGTGGCGATGCTTTCAAATCCTGTTACCAGTGTGGCATGTGCGATACCGTCTGCCCGTGGAACAGGGTTTCCAAGTTCAGCATGCGCAAACTCGTACGCGAGGCCACTTTCGGCCTGACCGAGATCGACAGCGAGGACATCTGGCGCTGCACCACTTGCGGCAAATGTCCGCAGGTCTGTCCGCGCGACGTCAAGCAGATTGAGTCCGGCGTCGCGCTGCGTCGTGTCGCCACCGAGAATGACGTCTTCGCCGGCGGCGCCTCGCCAATTCCGGGTGTGGCTGCCAGCCTGCGGGCTGAGGGCAATCCGTTCGGCGAAGCGCGCTCCAAGCGGGCCGACTGGGCCAACGGCCTGGGGGTCAAGCGCTTCGAGGAGGGCATGGAAGTCATGTACTCCCCCGGCTGCTACCTTTCGTACGATCCGCGCGGCAAGAAGATCGCCAAGGCCACGGTCGAGATACTGCAGGCGGCGGGCGTGAACTTTGGCATCCTCGGCACCGACGAGAG
>CAIYMN010000188.1 GCA_903927295.1 uncultured beta proteobacterium
ACTGCCGCTGGAGATTTTCCCTGGCCGCACCGAGGTGCCCAAGACCCTGGTGTTTGCCAAGGACGACAACCACGCCGAGAAGATTGTCGAAATCCTGCGCGAGGAGTTTGGCAAGGGCAACGACTTTGCGCAGAAGATCACCTACCGCACCACCGGCGAGAAGCCCGAGAACCTGATCAGCGCCTTCCGCAACAGCTACTTTCCGCGCATTGCCGTTACCGTGGACATGATCGCCACCGGCACCGACATCAAGCCGGTGGAAATTGTGATGTTCATGCGCGCCGTGAAAAGCCGCAACTTCTTCGAGCAGATGAAAGGCCGCGGCGTGCGCATCATTGCAGCCACCGACCTGCAGGCCGTGACGCCCGACGCCAAAGTCAAAGACCACTTCGTCATCGTCGACTGCGTGGGAGTGTGCGAGCAAGACAAAACCGACTCCGCGCCCATGGACCAGAAAAAGTCTGTGCCCTTTGACAAACTGCTGCAGGCCGTGGCGCTGGGCAACGTGGAGCCTGAAGTGCTCTCCAGTGTGGCAGCGCGCCTGGCGCGCTTGAACCGCGAATTGACGGAGGGTGACAAGCAGCGAGTTATGCAAGCTGCTGGTGGTGCGTCCCTGCAAGACCTGACGCGCGGCATTGTGGATGCGCTGGACCCGGACAAACTTGCCGCCATGGCACCGAATGAGGCAGAACAATTTGTGCGGCACGCTGTCAAACCGCTGTGTGATCCGGCGCTGCGCAATCTGCTGATTGACCTGAAGCGCAAGGCCGAGCAGATCATAGACACCGTCACGCAAGACACTTTGCTGCAAGCGGACTTCAGCGAGGCAGCCCGCGAGCGCGCCAAGGGCACGGTCGAATCGTTCGAGAAATTCATCGCCGAGCACAAGGACGAAATCACCGCGCTGCAAATCCTCTACAGCCGCCCGCAAAGAATGAGCGGTGCAGCCGCAGGGCAGGGCGCAGAGCCTCTGACATTCGAGGCGCTCAAGGCACTGGCCGACGCCCTGCAAGCCCCGCCGCACCTGTGGACCGAGAGCCAACTCTGGCAAGCCTACGCCGCGCTGGACAAGAGCAAGGTCAAAGGCGAGAGTCGTCGCCGCATCCTGACCGACCTGGTGAGCCTGGTGCGCTTCGCCATGCACCAGGACAATGAACTCGTGCCCTTCCCCGAGCGCGTCAATGCCAACTTCAAAGCCTGGCTGGCCCAGCAAGCCCAATCCCGTCATTGCGACGAAGGAAGCAATCCATGTATTCCATTTACCCCTGATCAAATGCATTGGCTCGAAATGATCCGCGACCACATCGCCGCCAACCTCGGCATCGTGCCCGACGACTTTGAATATTCCCCCTTTGCGCAAGAGGGCGGCATCGGCAAGGTGTACCAGTTGTTTGGAGCGGAATTGCCCACGGTGCTTGAAGCGATGAATCGGGAGTTGGCGGCGTGAGTGATGTTGAAGTGTCTTCTACGCCGTGGCCCAAGGTGCGAGTTGGCGACTTATGTCAGTCCATCAATGGCCGTGCGTTCAAGTCGACAGAGTGGGCAAAGCAAGGATTGCCCATCATTCGAATCCAGAATCTAAATAGAAAAGATGCATCCTTCAATTACTTTGAAGGAACTGTGGATGAGAAGATTCTTGTCAGAATTGGTGATTTGCTATTTGCGTGGTCTGGCACGCCAGGCACAACACCGAGGGCGGCAGCATTGTTTTAGGCGGTGCCGAAGATCCCACCGGCTTGGTGTGGGACCGGCACTTTCTGGTGAATCAGTTGTATCCGGCGCATCCGTCGGCAAGGGTTCGAGCGTTTGAGGTCACAAGTTGTGACCGCAAGTTGATCGTCAAATAGCTGTACATAAAATCAGTAGATTGGTAAGATCAAGCCCTGACTGTGGGGGTGTGACATGAATGAATCCTTGGCGACTTTATCGCCGCTGGCCTTGGCGGGGCGCATTGTGGTGATCCGTGGGCAGCGGGTGCTGCTGGACGCTGATTTGGCGCAGTTGTATGAGGTGGAGACGCGGGTTTTCAATCAAGCGGTGAAGCGCAATTTGCGCCGCTTTCCTCCCGACTTCATGTTTCAGCTGACCGGCGAGGAGTTCAAAAAATTGATATCACAATCTGTGACATCAAGTTGGGGCGGGCGGCGCAAGTTGCCGCTGGCCTTCACCGAGCACGGCGCCATCATGGCCGCCAGCGTGCTCAACTCCGACCGGGCGGTGGAGATGAGCGTATACGTGGTGCGCGCCTTTGTGCAACTGCGCGCCGTACTGCTGGATCACAAAGCGCTGGCCGACAAACTCACCGCGCTGGAGCGGCGGGTTTCGCATCATGACAACTCCTTGGCCGAGGTCATAGACGCCATTCGCGCTCTGATGGCCCAGCCCAAACCCGCCAACCGCCCCATCGGGTTTACGGCGGATGTGACGGGTAAGCCTGTAAAGCGCCTGGTGCCTTGATAGCTGGAGCGGTGACTTTGCCCGTGGCCACATAATCCCAGCGAGAGAACACCATGATTGCCCTCATCGAACAACACCGCCCTGAAGTTGCCGCGCTATGCAGCCGTTTTGGCGTGCAGAGCCTGGAGGTGTTTGGCCTGGCTGCCGACGGCGCGTTTGACCCGGCACACAGCCATATCGATTTCCTGGTCGAATTCCTTCCGGACGACGCGGGCAGTCTGTTCGATAGCTACTTTGAACTGCAGGAAGCACTGGAGCAATTGTTTGCCCGCAAGATTGACCTGGTAACGACCTCCGCGTTGGAAAATCCCGATGTCATGGCGGTGGTGAACCAGTCGCGCCAAACGGTATATGCATCTGCAAGCGCCCCGGCTACTTGAAGGCATCCGTAACGCGGTGGCAGTTGTCACGACAATCACGCAATCCCGCCTAGAATTCGCCCATGCATCCCGCCATCGCCCAACACCGCTCCGGCATATCTGCCATCTGCCAGCGCTATCGCATCAATCGACTTGATGTGTTTGGGTCTGCCGCGCGCGGCGATGACTTCAAACCGGCCACTAGCGATGCTGACTTTTTGATTGAGTTTGCGCCCGATGTGCCGACCGGATTGAATGAATACTTTGGTGCCAAGGCTGCGCTGGAGCAATTGCTGGGCCGAGGCGTTGATCTTGTCGAGGTTGGCGCAGTGCGCAACCCCTACGTGCTGGCAAGCATCAGCCGCAACCTGGAACCGCTTTATGCAGCGTGATCCGCGGGCATTCTTGTGGGACGTGCGGGATTCGGCAACTGCCATTCAGGGTTTCATAGTGGGTATGGATGCCGCCGCGTACGCAGCCAACGACATGGCGCAGTCCGCCGTAGAGCGCAAATTCGAGATCATCGGCGAGGCGCTCAGCCAATTGGCCAAGATGGATTCAGCCCTGGCCGCACGCATACCAGAGTTGCCGCAGATCGTCGCGTTTCGCAACCAGTTGATTCATGGTTATGCCACCGTGAAAGTCAGTACGGTTTGGAATGTGGTTCAGGGCTCTTTGCCTTCGCTGCTGGCTTGCGTCATATCGCTGTTGCAGGAGATGGGTGAGTCTTGAGTCCCCAGTGTGGCAAGCGCCTCAGCCCGAAGTAGATCCGAAATATCGCGCGGCCCAGCGCCACCACCAACGAACTGGTGGTGCGCTCGGTTGAGGCGACCAACGGTGACCTCAAGTCTGGACAAGCAAGTGGCAAAGCGGTAAAGTAAGGATTCCTTACTTTGACCAATTCGCCATGCTCGCCAAGATCACTTCCAAGAACCTACTCACCCTACCCAAGAGCGTGACTCAGGCTGTGGGTACCGCCGAGTACTTTGACGTAGAAGCCCGCGCTGGGCAGATTATTCTCACGCCGGTGCGCATTCATCGCGGCGATGCGGTGCGGGCCAAACTGGCGGAACTGGATCTCACGGATGCGGACATCGCCGATGCCGTGGCCTGGGCGCGTACGGCGGTCAGTGCGCCGGCGATGGCGGCGGAACCGGCAGCGTCATATCGTGCTGCCGTTACGAAGCCCAAACGGGTGGCAAGCAAAAAGGCCACGTCCAAAAAGCCAGCCGTCAAAGTATGAGCGTCCCCTGCCGCGTGGTGCTCGACACCAACGTAGTGCTCTCGGCCTTGGTGTTTGGCGCTGGCACGGCTGGAAGGTTGCGCCCTGGATGGCAGCAGGGTGTTTTTGTGCCTCTGGTAAGCACGGCGACAGTGCAGGAACTGATCCGCGTGCTCGCCTACACTAAGTTTCGCCTCTCCAGGTTCGAGCAGGATGAACTGTTGGCCGACTATCTGCCCCATACGCAGGCGGTACGCGTTCCGGTGCCGCCCCCGACCGTGCCCGAGTGCCGCGATCCGCTGGATGTGCCAGTCATGCATCTGGCCGTGGCTGGCAAGGCCAAGGTGCTGGTTTCTGGCGATTGTGATTTGCTGGCGCTGGCGGATGTGTTTGAAAAAGCCAGCGGCTGTCTGATCGTGAATCTGGACTCCTTTCTTCGGGTGTATTCGATGCCATCCGAGGAGTACACGCCGGAGCGCATCAAGGAGTTTGACGATGCCGAGGCCAAGCTGGCGCGACTGATGCAAGCGTCAAAATTGCAAGACAA
>CAIYMN010000189.1 GCA_903927295.1 uncultured beta proteobacterium
CGAGTCCGCCAAGGTTGCGCGCTCTACATTGCCAACCAGCGGGCAGATGATCAGTGAACAGACTGGCATTCAATCGCCACCGGAGTCGAAGGAGGACATGGAGAGACGCTATGCGCCAGACTTGTGAAGCGCCTCGTGCTTTCGGTACGCAGACACCGGCGAAGTCACGGCACACGTGTAGTCATTTCCTTTGCCATTCGTTGAAGTTGCTCTTCAACTTCATGGCGCACAAACGGCAAGCCAAACATGCGAGCGAGCATGGAACCCGCCAGCATCTCCGCGTGGTACTTGATCTGCACTCCCTGGTCCAGTGGAACAATTTCCGTCAAACTGTTCATCCGCGAGACAGTGCCAGAGAGGCTTTTCGACACAATGCGCGTCTTCGGTTCCAGACGTATTTCCCGAACAGACTCGAATGAATAGGAAAGCGGCCCATACCTCGCGACACCCTCCTGTTTTACTTGCCAGATGTTTCCATTGCGCGAGAGGACCTTGCTTGTGTTGAGATTCCCGAGAATGGAAGTCATGTGGTCAAAATCGGTTAATACATCCCACGCAATACCGACCGTGACGGGCACATCGATGGTCGCATCAATGATGTAGGTCCTGTCGATCTGCTTCACTGCAAGATCGATTTTTCGATCAAGGCCAAACGCCGCTTGGCTGGCAAACACGGCTATGCAGATCAATGCTGTCGCCACCAGTCGTCGCTGCATCTCATGCATACCGCGCATTGCACATCGGGTAGTCGTCATGCATCTCTCACGTTGGAGCAGAGGCTGAGTTCGGTAGGGGGTCGGGGCACGGGGTTGGTCTGAAACGCATACTAAACTTGGCTCTGTTAATGTACCTTCGAAAGCAGCTAACCATGACCAAAGGGGACTTTCTCAAGACCTGATAATAATTGGCTACCAGAATCAAAGCGAATGGAAAACAGGATGAACCGAGCCTTCTTGCGCCAAACTCTTGCATTGTTGACGATCGCAGTGGCGGCACTGGCCGCTCCGGCGGCCTACGCCGAAGATGAAGCGCCCGATGCACTGATCAAGCGTCTGTTGTCCGAAGTTCAAGATACCATCAAGAATGACAAAGCCATGCGAGCTGGCGATACGACCAAGGTTGTAGCCCTCATTGACGCGCGCATCATGCCCAGCGTCAACTTTCAGCGCATGACCGCCGCTGCGGTTGGTCCGGCCTGGCAGCAAGCCAGTGCCGAGCAGCAAAGGCGATTGCAGGAGGAGTTCAAAATCGTGCTGGTGCGCGCTTACGCCGGCGCCTTGGCGCAACTCAATAACCAAACAGTTAGCGTCAAACCCATGAAGGCAGCACCTGAGGACAAAGAAGTCCTCGTTCACGCTGACATCAAAGGCGGAGGCGAAACGCTTCAGTTGGACTATCGCCTGGAAAAGCCGGCCGGACCTGGCGCTGGCTGGCGAATTTTCAACCTCAAGGTCATGGGGGTGTGGCTGGTCGAGACGTACCGCAGCCAATTTGCACCGGATATCAACAACAAAGGTCTTGATGGCCTGATCGGCGCGTTATCCGATCGCAACAAGGCGAACAGCAAGAAGCCTTGATCCAATGAGTTTTCTGTCAATTTCGCGAACTCTCTTAAGGCCACCTGCTTGTTATCGGTTTTGCCGTGGACTTGACAAAGCGCCAGTTTCCAAAGCTGCACGACAGGCCGAAACCGACCAGTCCGGCCAACCCGACCAGAAGCAGGGGCGGCTGCCACGCGCCGCCATAGGCACCAAACATACTGGCCTTGATGCTTTCAACAACCCAGGTAAGCGGCAGCCAGGGGCTAATTTGCGCAAACAAGCCGCCACTGAGTTCTACCGGAAGGATGCCGCCTGACGCGGTCAGTTGCACGGCCAAGAGCAACATGGCAAGCCCTTTGCCCACATCGCCAAACGCATTATTCAGTGCAAATATCATGAACAGGAAGGACAGCGACGAGAGCATCAGTGTCAACGCCAAGGCCCAAGGCATCAGAACGTGTATTTTCAAGACAAACAGCACGGCAACGAACACGATGACTGATTGAAGAAGCACTACACACGCCGGCAAGAAGATCTTGCCAATAACCTGGGCAGGCCGTGAAAAGGACCGTGAATGGCGTGGCAGCACCCGTACATGGATCAGGAAAGCCGCCACTGCCGCCCCTAGCCAAATGGCACCGGGGATCACGTTCGACGCAAATCCACTGCCACTGTTCTCAACCGGTGCATCAATTTCCACCACGGGCTCGACTGAATTGGCCAGCCCCTCAGCACTACCTTCAAGGTCGTCGACCTTGGCCGGCAACGTGTTGATCAACAGATCAAGGTCCCTCAAGAGATGATCAACACTCTTGCTGGTCTTTTGTGTGGTGCTTGCCAAATTGATCGTGCCCGCAGCCACATCGTTCGCACCTTTGCTCAAGTCATCAAGTTGACCATCTTTAGGAAACCTGGCCAACGCGCCCTGACTGCCGTCACTGATAGTGCGCACGCCTGCGACCATGGAGTTGACACTGTTCTTCAGACGCCCTGACCTTGCAGCGAGCAGCGCCTGTGCGGTGCGTGCGACTTGAATGTCTGTGTCCAACTGGTTTATCTCACCAGCAAATTTGCTCAAATTTTCAAGGTCGTTGCCCGAAACAAGCTGGCTGTCCTTCGTCATAACCATCAGTTCCGCCATGCGCTCGCGCAATCGCTCAGCGCCCTTTTGCAACTCCTTGATCGCCCGGTCCAGTTCCGCCTGCCCTTTTTCCAGTGCCTTCTCGCGATCGGTGAGCACCTTGAGATCGGCGTTGCTCGGCATCTTCGTGTTTATGGAACTCAGAGTACTCCCCAACTGCTTCATTCCGGAAGCGATCTGGCCGATACCTTCGGTTAGACCGCGGGCACCACTGACCAGGGACTGCACCCCAACCGCTGTCTGCCCTGAACGAGTGCTCAGATCCTGGGCACTGACACGCAGTTTGTTCAACGCTTCGCGCAAGTGTTCTGCATTGTGTTGTGAGCCGGCCAGATTGTGAAGCACCAGGTCCCAACGCCGCTCGTTCAGATTCTCATTGATCTGACTCCCCAGCGTTTCGGCAAAGTGTTTGGCAATGGCGGCCGTTTCAAAATTGTTGCCCTGAGATGCGTACACCGCAACCTTGCCGGCACCTGCTTCAGCACCAGGGACCGCCCGGGCACTGAAGTCGACTGGAATGATCACAGCAAAAGCCATCTTGCCCTCTCGCACCAACGCCCTGGCTTTTGGTTCGTCACCAATCAGCACGAATCCGAAACGCCCACTGTCTTCAAGACGGGTCGTGATCTCCCAGCCGACGTTGAACGAGTGATCCCGGTACTTCACGCCGGCGTCCAGATTGACCAGTGCCACTGACAAGGACTTGGTCTTGGCGTCCGGGTCCCACACACTGGCGATATACAGCACGCAATACATGGCTGGTACAAAGAGCAAGACTGCAGCATTGAGCAGTTGCTTGGGATGCAAAAGCACGTAGCCGACTTCGTTGCGGACAATAAATAGGATCTGCAAGAAAAATTTCATGACTTTGCGTGAATTCTCGTGGCTGCAAACCTGTGTTTAACCCAATTACTCCCCGCGGGGACAGGTAGCTATCTAGACCTTATGAGCCAAGTATCGCACCCCTGTTTCAATCGGACCCCGCTCATTCGGTAATTGCCCTGCCCTTCAACCAGCGATTGGCGTTGCCGGCTTGCACGGCAGACTGAACCCTATCAATCTGTAGGGGCAGCCCGTGTGACGCTCAGGCCGCGCGCACCCAGTCTTCGCTATTTTTCCAGAGCAGCGCAGCAAGGTTCGGATCACGCGCCAGCTTGCTCGGGTTCCTGCTGCGACAGCTGTCGTAGTACAAGCCGGACTCCGCCGCAACGCTGGCCGCGGTGGCGCAGTACAGCGTCGTGGCGGCCCCTTGCTCGGTCGAAATCATGAACAGCTTGATGAGGGAGCGCACCGGCCAGGGCACACTGCGCCAGACATCCGATGCCACCACGCCGGGATGCAGTGAGTACGTGCTGACACCACTGCCGTCAAGGCGGCGCGCCAGTTCGGCGCTGAACAGGACATTGGCGAGTTTGGAAACACCGTATTCGGCAATGGCGGAGGCAGAACGCGTGCGCTCCCGCACGGTCTGCCAGTCAATGCCCGGCGCCCGGTAGTGGGCGCGGCTGGCCACCGTCACAATGCGCGCCGGTGCCGAACCTTTGATGCGCTCCAGCAGCAGTTGGGTCAGCAGAAAATGACCCACGTGGTTGACACCAAAGGCCAGTTCGAAACCTTCCTGAGTCAGACCTTTGGAGCCGGCCAGACCGGCGTTGTTGATCAGCAGATGCAGTGGCAGGTCGCGCGCCAGGAAGGTCTGGGCACATTGGCGGATCGACTCAAAACTCGCCAGATCCAGCGCCAGCCACTCCACCTTGGCAGAGGGTGCGACCGCTTTGATCTCGTCGAACAGTTCCTGCGTGCGTTCGCGCGAGCGGCAGGCGACAAAGACATGCATGCCCTGCCTGGCCAGTTCGCGCGCAGTGACACGGCCGATGCCGGTGTTGGCGCCGGTGACCAGCGCAACGCGCTGACCCGTGGTTTGGTTCCGAACTCTCGTCATTCGTGGTTCCCCTTCATTTACATCGCAGCTTCGTCATCGCGAGGCCGCAGGCCGTGGCGATCCATGAATTCATGGACTGCCGCGCTGCGCTCGCAGTGACGAAAGCCGGATCAGATTCTCACACGCTTGCCAGCAAACGCAGCACCTGTTGCCCGTAGGCTTCGAGCTTCTTGACGCCCAGACCACTGACACCCTGCAGGTCGGTCAGCGACTGTGGCGCATTCTGAGCGATGGCGGCCAGCGTGGCGTCGTGAAATATCACATAAGCTGGCAAATTGTGTTCTTTGGCCACCTCGGCGCGCCAGGCCTTGAGTGCGAGGTAGCGGCTTTGCGCCTGCCCGTCCAGCGCCGCCGCCAGTTTCACCGGGACCCTGGTGCTGTCGCGTTTGGCTTTGCGCGGCGCCGGCGTCGAGACCGACTGTCGCAGGCGCACCGGCACTTCCCCCTTGAGCACAGCGCGGGAGGCGTCTGTCAGCTTCAAGGTGTTGAAAGCCTGCACGTCCACGGTAACTGCACCAAGCGCAATCAACTGCCGCAGGACACCACGCAACTGCACTTCGCTGAACTCCGCCCCCAGGCCGAAAGTGCTCAGACTGTCATGCCCGCGCTGGACGACTTTCTCGCTCCGCTTGCCGCGCAGAATGTCGGTAATGTGCACCGCGCCGTAGCTGATACCGTCCATCTGCTGTACGCGGTAGATAGTGCTGAGCAGCTTGCGCGCGGCGTCAGTGCCGTCCCATACTGCGGGTGGCTGCATGCAGTTGTCACAACAGGCCCCCACGCTTGCCACTGCCCCGGCATCGGCACGAGCCGATGCCGCACGTGCTGCGCTGCCCCCCAAGGGGGCTAATTTGGCTTCGCCGCACTTCGTGAGCCCTTGGGGCGGCCCGGCGGGAAATTGCACCTCCCCAACCGGATTCGGAGGTACATAAACCTCACCAAAGTAGGCAAGCAGGCGCACACGGCGGCAGTCGGTGGCCTCGGCCAGACCCAGCAGGGCGTCAAGCTTGCCGCGCAGGCCCTGCTTGAATTCTTCTTCAGCCGGGCTTTCATCAATCATGCGGCGCTGGTTCACGACGTCCTGCAGGCCGTAGCACATCCAGGCATCGGCCGGCTCACCGTCGCGCCCGGCGCGTCCCGTTTCCTGGTAGTAGCCTTCGATGTTTTTCGGCATGTCCAGATGCGCCACAAAGCGCACATCGGGCTTGTCTATGCCCATGCCAAAGGCGATGGTGGCAACCATCACAATGCCTTCGTCGCGCAGGAACTGGTCCTGATTGGCCTGGCGCACCTTGTTGTCCAGCCCGGCGTGGTAAGGCAAGGCAGCGATGCCTTCGTCGCACAACAGATTGGCCACCTCTTCCACCCGCTTGCGCGACTGGCAGTAAACGATGCCGGCCTCGCCCAGATGCTCGCGCGAGATAAAACGCAGCAGTTGCTGCGTGGCCTCGCGCTTTTCGACAATCGTGTAGCTGATGTTGGGTCGGTCAAAGCTGCTGACGAACTGGCGCGCCTCCTGCAGTTGCAAACGTTCCAGAATGTCGGCGCGGGTCAGGGTGTCTGCGGTCGCGGTCAGCGCCATGCGTGGCACGGTCGGGTAGCGCTCGTGCAGAACCGTGAGCGCCCGGTACTCCGGCCGGAAGTCGTGGCCCCACTGGCTCACGCAATGCGCCTCGTCGATGGCAAAGAGGCTCAGGATGCCGCGCTCGTACAGGGAATCGAGCTGGGCCAGAAAGCGCAGCGTCGTCACCCGCTCTGGCGCGGCGTAGAGCAGCGTCATGTCGGCGGCCAGCAAGCGGCGCTCGACCTGCGATGCCTCCTCACCCGACAGCGTGGAATTCAGAAAGGCCGCCTCGACACCAGCCTCATGCAACGCGCCCACCTGGTCGTGCATGAGGGCGATCAGCGGCGAGATCACCACCGTGATGCCAAGGCCGGCACGCTGGCGTGCAATGGCCGGGATTTGGTAACACAGGGATTTGCCGCCGCCGGTGGGCATCAGCACCAGGGCGTCGCCACCCGCCACCACATGCTCAATGATGGCTTGCTGCGGCCCACGGAACTCACGGTAACCAAAGACTTCTTGAAGAATGGAATGGATAGACAAAATGACCTTGCAAGCCGGGCGGACGTTGTGGCCATTGTCCCACCCGGCACCTTACGGACTGACGGTTTTCTACAATAGACCCATGAACCTGCCTGTCTATACGCGCGCCCAAGCCCTGCCAGGGATCCTGCAAAAACGCATCGTCATCCTCGACGGCGCCATGGGCACCATGATCCAGCGCTTCAAACTCACAGAAGCGATGTACCGGGGCGAGCGCTTCAAGGACTTTGGCAAAACCCCAGGTCGGCACAAGGATGTGAAAGGCAACAACGAACTGCTGTCCATAACCCGACCGGACGTCATCAGCAGCATCCACGAGCGCTACCTGGCTGCCGGCGCCGACCTGATCGAGACC
>CAIYMN010000190.1 GCA_903927295.1 uncultured beta proteobacterium
CGCGTCAAACTGTTCTGGCAACATCAGCCAGGGGTAGCTGTCGGGCGCCTGCCCGTAGGCTCGGTCCAATGCATCGAGCAGGTCCGCGTCAAAGCGACGCACCACACCACCCCGCGGCAGGGCGCGTAACTGCCCCCAGCATGTGCAGCCAATTCTCTCCAGCGTAGCCAGATGCGGTCGCGCTGCCGCCAGCGTGGCCAGTGGCAGATCGTCAGGTGCGACTCTACGCTGCGTTCTGCCGGATAAGACTTCGGACTCCAGCAATTGCAACTGCGCCAGCGCAATCAGGGAAGTGCTACCGCGCGCACAGCGAACGCCGGTGACCGGCTTGTCTGCGGCGTAAATGTGGCGCAGCAGGGCCGAACGCCCGCCCCACAAACGCTCACTGGCCGAGAGTTCCAGCAGCAGCACATCACCCACGCGCGCCACCTTGGGCGTGAACTGCAAGGCCCACCAGCCCAGTGCCGTGCAGCCATCGACCAGCTCAGCTGAGGCACGTTCAGGCAGCGCTTGCAATGCGACCCAGAGCATTCTCTACCCCCTGCCAAACCGTACCGGCCTGTGCCAGCAAGGCAGCCAATCGCGCCGGACGCGCCGGCAGTATCAAAGACTGCTCCAGTGGTGGTCCACGGCGTTTGATGATATGCAGCAA
Organism: uncultured beta proteobacterium; assembly: GCA_903927295.1. Classification (GTDB taxonomy): domain Bacteria; phylum Pseudomonadota; class Gammaproteobacteria; order Burkholderiales; family Burkholderiaceae_C; genus Rhodoferax. The sequence continues at coordinate 653 of CAIYMN010000190.1, forward strand.
AAGTGCATCACTGCCCGTTTGATTGGCTGCCAGCAAGCGCAGTGCAGCCGGTGAAGACTCGCCTTGCGCCTGCACCGGGCGCAGCAAAAAAAGAAGTTTGCTGTGTACCTGCGCCGCCATCTGCAGTCGCCGCAGTTGCTCCGCACGCGCCTGGGCCAGCCACAGCAACACAGCCGTCACACCGGCGCAGCGCAGCGCCTGCTCCGCCGCCCACAGGCATTCAGCCGGAGTGGCAGTCGCCACCCACAACAAGCGCCGCGCATCCAGCCCCTGCGCCGAGAGCGCAGGTACAAACGGCACATGGGGCGCTCCCACCAGTACCACCGAACCGATGCCGGCACGGCGCAAAGCCGGCACCAGCAAACGCCACTCGTTGTGCTCACCGCTTTTCTGCAAAATTTCGCTGATGGCGCCCACCGGCCAGCCGGCGCCCGGTAACTCGGCGTCCAGCACAACATGCCCGGTGGCCAGCGTGGAAGTGCCAGCCGCGCCCAGTTCCGTAGCGCGCCAGACGGCAGCGCCCAACTCGGGCAAGGAAGCAGACCGGAGAATCGAGGTCATGGCAAACACGTCAGCCAGTGACGTTTACTGTATAAAACAACAGTATATCGATTTGCCTGCCGCCTGTCGCGGGCAGTTGAGAAAAACGCCCTAACTCAGGCGATCAATCGGTTCAGGACTTGAGCATGCGGTTGATGGCAGCCACCGCTTCATCATCAGCAGCACCTACCAGGGCCAGCAGCCTGATTTTTGAAATCAGGTACATGAAACGCGCTTGCGCCAGGTCGCGCAGCACCACCATGCGTTGCTGCTCGGCATTAAGCACATCCATCACGGTGCGACTGCCAGCCTGGAATGACTTGCGGCTTGACAACACCAACTGGTCAGCCGAGCGCAGCGCCAGTTCCAGTGCCCTGACCTTGGGAATGTTCTCGGTCATGCCACGAAACTCCTTGTAAACCCGCACCCCCAGGTCGCGCCGCCCCGCTTCCAGGGACTGCTCTGCATGCTCCTGGCCCGCCAACGCTTGACGCACTGTGGAATTGACGTAGCCACCGGAAAAAATTGGAATATTGAGTTGCAGACCAACCGATCCGTTGGTGTAGCTTGACTGAACATTGAGTATGTTTTCGCTTTCGCTGCGTGACCATTGCGCCACAGCATCCAGTGTCGGGGTGTGCCCGGCACCGGCCTTCTTCACCTCCTGCCGTGACGCCTCAGCCTGCGCCCTGAGCGACCGTAGCTGCGGACTGCGTGCCTCGGCGCGATCAATCCAGTCCTGCAACACATTGGGCTGCGGATCGAGCAACTCCAGCTTCGCCACATCCAGCACTGCCAGCTTGTCAACCGGCTGATTCACCAGAGTTTCAAGCTGCTTCAAGGTGTAGTCCATATTCTGCCGTGCCTCGATCTCCTGCGCCGCGTTCATGTCCAGACGCGCCTGCGCGTCGTCCACATCCGTGCGGGTACCCGAGCCGCCCGCCAGGGACTTGCGTGCGGCGTCGAGTTGGGTCGTGTATGCCTTGCGCTGTGCCAGGATCAGGTCCAGCTGCTCATGTGTCAGCATGGCCTCGAAATAAGCGCCACTGACACGCACAGCCAGGTTTTGCTCATCCTGTGCCAGCGTCGCCTCGGCGTCCTGCACCTGGGCCTCGGCCTGCCGGTACTGGGCTGCAAGATAGCTGCGAAACAGGGGCTGACGCAGCGTCAAGGTCCGGTTGGAACTGGGGTAGTGGCTCTCACTTGTCTGCTCCTGCCCCAACGAATTCGGCACGATGCTGACCAGGTTGTTTTGATTGCGTCCCACGCTGGCAGAAATATTGGGAAGCAACTGCGAGCGCGCCTGCGGCAGGCGTTCGCGACCAGCCTGCGCTGCGGCACGCGAGGCCAGGATCGTCGCATCCTGCTGCTGCGCCGCCTGGTAAGCCTGCAACAAGTCCATGGACAGTACCGTGCTTGAAAAAGACAGTAACAGACCGCTCAGCAGCAGCGGCTTGAATGGCAGTCGCTGCACTGCGCTGCTCAAAGTAGGGCGCAACATGGGCTTCACTCCTCTTTCATCGACGCCGCCATCCGCTTGGTCAACGGGTGCAGCAAATAAGTCAGCATGGAGCGCTCCCCGGTGATGAAAATCACCTCCACTGGCATGCCCGCCTGCATCTGTCGCTTGCCGAGTTTTTTCATACCTTCTGGCGTTACCGCAACGCGCGCCAGAAAGTAGCCGGCGCCCGTATGCGGGTCCACCAGCAGGTCGGCTGAAATCGACGCCACCTTGCCTTCCACCACCAACTGCGGCGAATTGGCGAAGGAAGAAAACCGCACATCGACCGGTAAATCGGCATGGACGCGGTCAATCAGATGCGGCGAAACCCGGGCTTCCAATAGCAGCGGTTGATTGGCCGGAACAATGTCCATCAGCTTTTGTCCCGGTCCGATGACACCACCGACGCTTTGAAATGCCAAGCCATTCACCTGCCCAGCCGCCGGTGACTTGATCTCGGTACGAGTCAAGTCGTCTTTGCTGGCACGGAACTTTTCTGCATCGGCCTGCACCTCGCGGTCCACTTCAGACAACTGCGACTCCACTTCTTTGCGGTAATCCTGCTGGCGCACCACGGCACGCTGACGCAGTTCGCCAATAGCGCGCTGAGCGCGTGTCGTATTGCCGAGCAGTTCGGCAATCGAAGAATTCGACTCCGCCAGCATGCGTTCAAGCTCCAACTGGCGATTGCGCGGGGCGTAGCCTTCAGCCACCAAAGCGCTGGTGTTCTTGTGCTCTTCACTCACGAGTGCGAGCTGGTTGCGCCGATTGCCCAGCATGGAGTTGTAAGCCTGCAGCAGGCCTTCCTGACCGGCGATGCTCTCGTCGATCGACAGCAGATCAGCCCGCAAGCCGGCACGCCGGGAGCCAAACAGTTGCTCCTGCGTCAGCGTCATCTGCCGGATTTGCGGGTCGATCATGGCCTCGCGCAGGTCCGGGTGCCAGTTGATCTGACCCAAGCCCTGCTGCTCGGCCAGCAGACGACCCTGCATGGCACGCAAGCCCAGGTAGCGCTGCCGGTTCGACTCAAAATTGGCTTTGGCCACCGCGTCATCAAGCCTGATCAGAAGCTGCCCCTCCTTGACCTGCTGTCCTTCCTTGGCCAACACCTCCTTGATGATGCCGCCCGATATGTGCTGCACCGCCTTGCTCTTGGTGTCGATGGTGACGACGCCCTGACTCGGCACCCCTTCGTCCAGCGGTGCCAGTGCAGCCCACAAAACGAAACCGCCAAAACCAAAAATCAAGGCCCATAGGCCAATGCGACCTGGTTGCACACCGGGCTTGGGTTTGGCGACAACGTCGCTGACGATGGAAGGTGTTGCTTGATTGATGTTTGGATTAGCCATGGCAGACTCGACAATAAAAATGAAAATGAAACCTAGGACGCTGCAACCACCGCAGCAGGGGCGGCACTGGCCGATGGTCGGGGTGCCTGCAAGGCCGCAAGCACTGCGTCGCGCGGCCCCTCGGCCTGGACACGGCCATCCTGCAACAGCAGCAGGCGATCAGCCACTGCCAGAATACCCGGGCGATGTGTGATCAGCACCACGGTCTTGCCCATGGCCTTCATGTGTTGCACCGTTGTCACCAGGGCTGCTTCGCCGGCTTCGTCCAGATTGGCATTGGGCTCATCCAGAACGATCAGTGCCGGATTGCCATAAACGGCCCGCGCCAGACCGATGCGCTGGCGCTGACCGCCTGACAGCAGCGCACCCGCTTCGCCAATGGGTGTGTCGTAACCCTTGGGAAAACGCAAAATCATGTCGTGCAGGCCGGCACTGCGAGCAGCTTCAATGACATGCGCTGAATTGATCTCACCAAAACGGGCAATGTTTTCCGCCAGCGTACCCTCGAACAGTTCAATATCCTGTGGCAAATAACCCAGATGCGGGCCGAGTTGCACCCGGTCCCAACTGCCAACCGGCAGGCCGTCGAGCAGAACATCCCCCGTCACGTCGGGCCAGACGCCCATCAGCACCCGAGCCAGCGTTGACTTGCCCGAGCCCGATGGTCCGAGCACCACGAGCACCTGGCCTTTGGGCAGTGTCAGATGGATGTTTTTCAGGATCGGACTCTCTCGCCCGGGCGCCGTGGCCACCACATCGTTCAACCGGATGTCGCCTTGCGGGGCCGAACGTGACAGCACAGCTTCGCGCCGCGGAAAACTCTGGAGCAACTTTTCAAGGCGCCCGAAAGCCGCTCCCGCGCTGATAAAACCGCGCCAGCCGCTGACAATCTGGTCGATCGGTGCCAGCGCCCGCGTCATCAACACATTGGCCGCAATCATGCCGCCCGGCGAGAGTTGTCCGTCGATCACCAGCAAGGCGCCGGCTCCCAGCGCCAGCGACGACTGCGCGTAGCGAACGAACTTGCTCCAGGCCACCACACGTTGCGTCAGCGCCTGCGCCTTGCTGCCCTGCTCGAGCGAAGCAACATGACGCTGCGCCCAGCGCTGGCGCAGGTTGCCGAGCATGCCCATGGACTCGATCACTTCGGCGTTGCGCAGCTTGCTTTGCAAGAACGTACCTGCTTCGACATTGGCAGCTACGGCAGCCTCCGAAGGTGTCAGTGTGTTGCGGTGTCCAATCCAGGCCAGGAGGGCCTGCACCAAGGCAAAGAGCAGGCCCAGCACGCCAAGCCAGGGGTGCAGCATGAACAGCACCGCCATGTAAATCGGTGCCCAGGGCGCATCAAAAAATGCAAAGATGCCGTTGCCGGTAAGAAACTGGCGCACCTGCAGTAAATCCCCGAACGAACGGGCTGGCGACGTGCCAGCCAGACTCAGATGCGACTCGAAACTGGCGTTGAAAACCTGCGTACCCAGACGCTCGTCAAGCCGCACGCCAGCGCGCACCAGCACACGCGAGCGCATCCACTCGGCAAACGCCATGACGCCAAACAGTCCCAGTGTCAGCAGTGACATCGCCAGCAGCGTCAACTCGCTCTGGCTGGCCATGACACGGTCATAGACCTGCAACATGTAAAGGGTCGGAGAGAGCATCAGCACATTGGCCAGCATGCTGAAAAACCCCACCACCAAAAACTCGTTTCTGAAAGTCCACAGCGTGGCCGTGAGTTCGCTGCGTTGAAAAAATGCCGGTGTCTTCATGTTCTTGTCCTTGGATTCTCTCAAGCAGCCGCAACCGGCGCGGCAGCGGGTCCACCCGCTGGCCTGGCCTGTTGCGGGGCATTGGCCTTGGCCAACGCTGCCAGCACTTCATCGCGCGGCCCAAAGGCCCGGCTCTGACCCTCTTGCAAGATCAGCATCTTGTCGGCTACCGCCAGCACGCTGGTGCGGTGCGTCATGACAACAAAAGTGGTACCGCGTGACTTGAGTTGCGTAATGGCGCTGGCGAGCGCCGCGTCCCCGGACTCGTCCAGGCTGGAATTGGGCTCATCGAGCACCACAAACACCGGATCACCATAAAGGGCACGCGCCAGGCCGACCCGCTGGCGCTGACCGCCCGAGAGCATGGCACCGTCGCGCCCAATCTGGCTGTCATAACCCTTGGGCAAAGCCATGATGGTTTCATGCAAGCCCACAGCACGGGCAGCGGCCTCGACCTTGGCCGGCTCAAACTCGCCAAAGCGGGCAATGTTTTCTGCCAGGGTTCCGTCGAACAATTCCACGCCCTGCGGCAGATAACCAATATGCGGACCGAGTTCGGTTTTATCCCAGGTAAACACATCCACGCCATCGAGCCGGACCTTGCCGCTGGCCGCCGGCCACAACCCGGCAAGCAGACGCGCCAGCGTGGTCTTGCCAGATGCCGATGGTCCAACCACCGCCAGTACTTCGCCCGGCTGGAGCGCAAAGGCGACACCGCGCAGAATCGGTATTTGCGAACCCGGTGCCGCAGCCATGACTGTCTCCACCGTCAAGGCGCCACGCGGTGCCGGCAAGGACATGTTGGGCGGTCGCAGCGGCAACGCTGCGAGCATCAGGTCCAGACGGGCCCAGGCATCGCGCACGTTCACCACACCCTGCCATTGCGAAACAATCTGCACCAGCGGCGCGAGCACGCGACCACCCAGAATGGAGGCGATGATCATCATCGCCGAGCCGCCGTTGAGATCGTTGCGCAGCAGCAGCCAGGCTCCCAGACCGAGCAGCATGGAACTGGTGGTGTTCTGAAGGAACCTCGATGCAGCCTGAAATGCACCCCCTGCATCGGAAGCGCGCGCCTGCAGGTCGAGAAACTCGCGCTGCTTGCCGATCCAGCGACG
>CAIYMN010000191.1 GCA_903927295.1 uncultured beta proteobacterium
ATGCATGGATTGCCACGCTTCGCTCGCAATGACGACTTGGTACATCAGCAAATTCCTGCGCCCTCAACAGACTTTGACACAGCAGTTGCAAAGGTCGTCCTGAATGTCCAAACCCTTTCCTTTGAAGACGCTGCTTGACCTGGCGAAGGAGCGCTGTGACGCCGCCGCAGCGCAGTTGGGTGTGGTCAACGGCCAGGCGCGTGACGTGCAGGCTCGTTTGCAGCTCTTGCTGGACTACCGTCTTGAATACTCGAACCGGCTCGTCCGTGACGCGAAGCTGGGCATAGGCAGTGTCGGCTGGCTCAATTTTCGACGGTTCATCGATACGATTGACGCCGCTATCGAGCAGCAGCGCGAGATGGTGGTCGCAGCCCAGCACCAGGTAGAAGCGAGCAAGCAGCGTTGGCAGCAGGCGCAGGGTCGGCTCAGGTCCTTCGAGACGCTGGAGCAGCGTCATCACCGCGAGCAGCGCGTGGTCGAGGCCAGGCTGGAACAAAAAGAGCTGGACAACTTCGCGTTGAAGGACCACCTCGGGGGTGGGCGTGCTGGTGGGATCGCAACGAACCCAATTTGACATGGCTGATGATTTTGTATGAAGGATGGATCATGACCGATTTGCCCATTGCGGTGTCGACGCCAAAGCCGGCTGCAGGCAAGCGCGTACAAGCCACGGCGTCGCCGCAGAACGCAGGGCTGCCCGGGGCAGCGCCAGCGGACGAAAACTCCTTTCACGACGCCTTGGTTCAGATGCTTGGCAAGGGTCAGAGCAATCCATTTTTCGCAGCGGGAGACGCCACTGCGACGAAATTGAAAGCGGACAAAAATCAAAAGACCGATGCAAAAGCCGATATTGCACTGGATACGAGCACCTTGCCCAACGACCTGACCTTGCCCTTTGCGCAAGGGTTGGCATCGGCACTGATTCCGGCAGCGGGCAGGCAGGCGGGCTTGAGCACTGTGGGGGCAAGCTCGAAAGCAGGCCTTGGTCAGCAGACCGGTACCGACACGACAGCAGCGCTTGACGCGAGCACTTTGCCCGACGGACTGGCGTTGCCCTTTGCGCAAGGGTTGGCATCGGCACTGATTCCGGCAGCGGGCAGGCAGGCGGGCTTGAGCACTGTGGGGGCAAGCTCGAAAGCAGGCCTTGGTCAGCAGACCGGTACCGACACGACACCAGCGCTTGACGCGAGCGCCCTGTCCGCCGGCTTGAGCCCACAGCACATGGTGGCGAAGACCGCCCCGGCCGATGCCTTGTCGGCAGTTCATTCCGAACCGATTAAAGATCTGCTTGCAACTCCCTTTTTGGATACCGCCAGTTCCAGGCCCGAGCCACCAGCGGTGCCTTCCATCGCCGCCCAAGCGAGCGCAATTGGCAGTTCTACAGCGACCAGCAATGTGCAAGAACCGTCCGCCGCGGTGCAGGTACCGGTCGGTGAACGCGGTTGGGATCAGGCGGTGGCGGAGAAGCTGGTGTGGATCGTCGACCAAAAGCACCAGGTGGCACAACTCCATCTCAACCCACCCGACCTCGGGCCGCTGAAGATATCAATTTCACTGGATCAGAACCAGGCCAGCGCCCAATTTTTCTCGACGCATGCGTCGGTCCGTGAAGCACTCGAAGCTGCCATGCCGCGTCTGCGTGAAATGCTCGCTGACAGCGGAATCACCCTCGGCAATGCGAGCGTCGGCGCGGAGGCCTTTCGCGAGCCGCCGCAGCAGCAAGCCCGAGCGCCTGTGGCACAATCCGGCGCCATTGTGGTCGGTTCGGGCACGGTTTCTGGCGGCGAGCGCCTGTTGCGCCCGATGCTCGGTTTGGTCGATACCTTCGCCTGACTGACACGATAATTCCACATCCCCACCTACTCGGAGAAACAGGGACAGCATGGCAACTACAGCACCTAAAGCCAACAACAAACGTGAACCGGATCCGGCACCTGAGGAAGAGCCCATCGTCACGAAGAAGAAGAAGAGCTGGTTATTGATACTGGCGGTTGTGATCGTGCTGTTGGGCGGCATCGGCGCAGCAGCCTGGTATTTCTGGCCGCAGCATGACTCAGAGGTGCCCAAAAAACCAGAGACTGGCAAAGCAGCGGTTGCAGCCAAGGTGGCGCCATCCAAGCCGCGAACCTATGTGCCACTGGAGCCTTTTACCGTGAACTTGCAGCGTGAGGATAGTCAGTCCCTCTACCTGCAGATCGGTCTGTCGCTCAAGCTGACCGATGAGAAACTGGCAGACCCGATCAAGCTTGCCATGCCCGAGATACGCAGTCGCATCCTTGTGCTGCTGATGGGCAAGACGGCCAGTGAGCTTGGCACACCTGAAGGAAAGAAGGCTTTGGCCGAACAACTTGCGCGGGAAGTTGTCCAAGCAGTTCCGGGTGGTGTGGCGGCGCCCGCACTCGAAGCGGTGTTGTTCACGTCCTTTCTCATTCAGTAAGCACCATGAGCCAGGACTTTCTCTCGCAGGACGAGGTTGACGCGCTCCTCAAAGGTGTCACCGGCGAAGTTGACGAGGTCAAAGTTGAGGCCGACATGTCAGGGGTACGCACCTACGATCTGGCGAAGCAGGAACGCATTGTGCGCGGGCGCATGCCCACCCTGGAACTTATCAATGAGCGTTTCGCCCGCCAGCTGCGCATCGGGTTGTTCAATTTCATGCGACGCACGGCTGAAATTTCGATTGGCCCGATCCGGGTCCTCAAGTACAACGAGTTCATCCGCAACCTGGTCGTCCCAACCAATCTGAACATCGTGACGGCCAAACCGCTGCGTGGCGCCTCACTGTTCATCTTTGACCCGACTCTGGTGTTCCTGGTTGTGGACAATCTGTTCGGTGGCGACGGCCGTTTCCACAGCCGGGTTGAGGGGCGGGATTTTACCCAGACCGAGCAACGCGTCATTCAGCGATTGCTCGGTGTCGTGCTCGACGAGTACGGAAAATCCTGGAAACCGGTCTACCCGCTGGCGTTCGAGTTTGTTCGCTCCGAGATGAACACTCAGTTCGTCAATATAGCCACTCCGAACGAGGTTGTGGTGGTGACCACTTTCATTATCGAATTCGGAACCACATCGGGCGAATTTCACATCTGCCTGCCCTACGCGATGATCGAGCCGGTGCGCGACCTGTTGCATGGCAGCATGCAGGGGGATCATTTGGAAGTGGACAAGCGTTGGCTGCGTCTGCTGACGCAGCAAATTCAGACTGCGGAGGTCGAACTTGTCGCCAACCTCGGAAGTGCCGAGGTGAAGCTCGACTCGATCCTCGAGATGAAAGTCGGCGATGTGATCGATATCGAAATTCCAGACGCCATTGCTGCCACCATTGACGGGATACCGGTGATGGAGTGTCGCTACGGTGTGTTCAATGGCCAGTACGCGCTGAAGGTTGAGAAACTGCTGACCCCCTCGGGCAGCGATTGAGAAAGAGGGCACCATGGAAAATAACGCCGAGCAGGAAAAAGTTGACTCCGATGACTGGGGTGCTGCGATGCAGGAGCAGGCAGCGTCGCCAGCCTCCGCGGGAGCACAGATATTCGAGCAATTCACGGCGCAGGATGCCAAGGCGCCGCAGCGGACCGATCTGGACATGATTCTGGACATTCCGGTGCAACTGGTGGTTCAGTTGGGACGCACAAAGATAGCCATCAAGAATCTGCTCCAGCTGGCTCAAGGATCGGTGGTCGAGCTCGATGGGCTGGCCGGTGAGCCCATGGATGTGCTGGTAAATGGATGTTTGATCGCACAAGGCGAGGTCGTGGTCGTCAATGACAAGTTCGGAATACGCCTGACTGATGTCATCACGCCGTCCGAGCGTATCCGCAAGCTCAACCGCTAGCGCCCATGAGCATTCCACAATCTGAACTACAGGGTGCGGCCCTGTCTGCTGGCAGCGTCACTCAGGTCATATTCGGCCTGGTCCTGGTGCTCGCGCTGGTCGGTGCCTTCGCCTGGTTGCTCAAGCGTTTTTCGGCATTTCGCGTGCCCGGCGCCGGGCTGATCCGTGTTCTCGCGGGGGTGGCCGTGGGTCAGCGCGAACGCATTGTGCTGGTTGAGGTCGGCGAAACCTGGCTGCTCGTGGGTGTTGCCGCCGGCCATGTGACGACCCTGCACACGATGCCAAAGATGGCGTCTGCACCGACGCCTGGTATGCCAACGGCGGCCAGCGTGGGCGCGAATTTTGCCACCTGGTTGAGTCGCAAAATTGAAGGTCGTTCGCATGACTAGGCTGGTCAGGCGATTGGCGCTGCTGTCAGTGCCGGGTCTGTTGCTTTGGCTCGTCTTCAGTTCGCCCGCTGTGGCGCAGGGCTTGTCGCTGCCGGGGTTCAGCAGCACACCAAGCCCGGGAGGGGGCCAGAGCTATACGCTGAGCGTACAAACCCTGCTGATGCTCACGGCACTGTCGTTTCTGCCTTCAGTGTTGTTGTTGATGACCAGCTTTACCCGCATCATCATCGTGCTTTCCTTGCTGCGCCACGCCCTGGGCGTGCAGTCAACGCCCTCCAATCAGGTGCTGGTGGGACTCTCGCTGTTCCTGACACTTTTTGTGATGTCTCCGGTACTCGACCGGATCTACACAGACGCCTACCAGCCGATGGCAGAGAACCGGATTACGTTTACCGAGGCGCTGCAGAAGGGCACCGTGCCGCTGCATGCTTTCATGCTGCGCCAGACACGCCAGACGGACCTGGCGCTGTTCGCCCGCATAGCCAAGCAAGGGCCACTGCAGGATGCGGCGCAGGTGCCGCTGAGGATATTGGTCCCGGCCTATGTCATCAGCGAGTTGAAGACCGCCTTCCAGATCGGATTTCTCGTCTTTCTGCCGTTCATGATCATCGACATGGTGGTGGCCAGCGTGCTGATGTCGATGGGCATGATGATGATGTCCCCGGCGACCATATCGCTTCCGTTCAAGATCATGCTGTTCGTGTTGGCCGACGGCTGGAATCTGTTG
>CAIYMN010000192.1 GCA_903927295.1 uncultured beta proteobacterium
CCATTACGCTAACCCCAACAAGGGCTACCACCGGTCAAGTCACCTGGGTTTGCAGCGGCACGATTCTGGCAAAATACCGCCCCGCCAGTTGCCAGTAATACTGATTCAGCTATAGTATGAAGGCCTCGCAAGAGGCCTTCATTTTTCAATCTGAGGCGGCAAATGAAACGTTCCATGCAAAAGGGTTTTACCCTGATCGAGTTGATGATCGTGGTTGCGATTATCGGCATCCTGGCGACAGTCGCATTGCCTGCCTATCAGGACTACACCGTCCGCGCCAAAGTATCTGAGGTGATGTTGGCCGCCGCCGGAGCCAAAACAACGATTACCGAAGCGACCGCCAGTCTGGGCGCCCTGCCGGCCACAGCGTCAGTCACCATTAACAACCAGGTTTCAAAATATGTCAGTGGCGTCACCTGGAATGGCACCGTGGTCACTGCGACCGCAACCGGAGACTCATCCATCACCGGTAGCACCATTACGCTAACCCCAACAAGGGCTACCACCGGTCAAGTCACCTGGGTTTGCAGCGGCACGATTCTGGCCAAATACCGTCCCGCCAGTTGCCAGTAATAGTGACGCCAAGCGTTGCTATTGCTTCAACAGCAGCCCCTCACGGGGCTTTTTTTGGCCGGCAGAACTCTTTCAACGGAGCAATGATCGGTTGACCAGATGCCGGCAAGCGCCAAACAAATCATGACACCCTTCTGGCTGGTCAGCTGGGCGCTCACACTGGCTGTCGGTTGGTTGTTGCCGAATCACCAGTTCCCCTGGTCGAGTTTTCACCTCGATGCCTGGGTGGCGTCTGCGCTCGCCCTCGGCTCTGCCGCAGTTATTCTGCGCTCAAGAGGACAGGTGACATGGCATGGCATGACGCTGACAATTGCAGCATTGGCGCTGGTTCCCGGGCTGCAGTATGGCCTTGGTCTGGTGCTGTTACCTGGCACCGCCTGGATCAGCAGCGCCTATTTGCTTGGCCTGTTGCTTGCCGTTCACACGGGCGTCCAATGGGAAGCCTCCAGCCCGGGCCAACTCGCAGATGGCTTGTTTCTGGCCATAGGCACTGGCGCACTTCTGTCGGTAGGTCTGCAATTGCACCAATGGCTGAATCTGCAAGTGCTTGACAGCTGGTCCATGGCCGATGGTCTGGGCCGCCCGTTCGCAAATTTCGGCCAACCCAACCAGTTGGCCACCTTCTTGTTATGGGGTCTGCTGGCTGCTGGATGGGCTCTGCTGCGCCGCCACATTGCGGGCAAGACAGCCCTCTTGATCGCGCACTATCTGCTGTTCGGCCTGGCATTGACCGAGTCCCGCACTGCGTGGATAGCGGTCGCCATCCTGATCAGTGCCACCTGGTACTGGCGCTCTTTGTGGCCCGATTCCCGCTGGCCGCGGATGATCACCTGGCTTGGACTCTACTTCATCGTCTGCGCCAGTTCAATTGGCTGGCTCAGTCAGGTGCTCCACCTTGGCGGGCATCCGGTTACAAGCGATGCGGGCAGAGTCGCAGCCGAGTTGCGTCCACTCATATGGTCCGTCTTTATGGATGCAGCGCTGCAGCATCCCCTTCTTGGTTACGGCTGGAATCAGATCGGTCTGGCTCAACTGACGGTGGCGCTGGAACACCGTTCTCTTGAACTGCTCCACACACATTCTCACAACCTTTTTCTCGAGCTTTTCTTGTGGTGTGGAATACCGTTGGGTCTGTTCCTGTCGCTCTACCTGATGCGCTGGTTGTGGCATAAATTACGTGCAGTGAAATGCGCAGAAGACGCCATCTTGATGCTGTTCCTGCTACTTATCGCCAATCATTCGATGCTTGAACTTCCCCTGCATTACGCCTACTTTTTGCTACCCGTCGGTCTGGTAATCGGTGCAGTGAGCGTGCGACTTCAAGGCGCTCCTGTCCTCTACACAGGACGCTGGAGTCTGCTGCTGATCTGGCTGACATCCAGCACCCTCTTGCTACTGATCGTGCGTGACTACCTGAGAGTGGAAACCAGCTATCAGGAATTGCGCATGGAGCAGGCTCAGATCAGAATCGATGCACCGGGCGCGCCACCGGATGTTATGTTGCTCACGCAGTTTCATGAGTTCATTCGCCTGTCTCGGGTTCAACCGGGCAGCGGCATGAGTTTTGAGACGCTGGATTGGATGAGCCAGGTCGCCAGGACCTTCCCGGGTACCGCCAC
>CAIYMN010000193.1 GCA_903927295.1 uncultured beta proteobacterium
GCGCATGGGGGACAATCTCTCTTACAAAATGTTGAGGACAGAGCTGGCTCGCTTCGCGTAGCTGCGGTCTGTCCCGCAAGGTACATATTAAGGGGATTGTCCGCCATGTCCGCAAACACCAGCCCTGCCGGCGTCAAGCTGCCTACCGATGAGGAACTGGTTCTCAAGGTCATTCCCATGCCTGCCGACTCCAACGCCAACGGCGATATCTTCGGCGGCTGGGTCATGGCGCAGGTCGATCTGGCCGGCTCGGTGATTCCGGCGCGCTACACGCGGGGGCGCATGGCAACGGTCGCGGTGAATGAATTCATCTTCAAGCAGCCGGTGCGGGTGGGCGACATCCTGACCTTCTTTTCCAAACTGGTGCGCATTGGCCGCACCTCGATCACGGTCAAGGTCGAGGTCTACGCCGAGCGCTTCTCTGCACAAGGGCAATACGTCAAGGTGACCGAAGCGTCGCTCACCTACGTTGCGATTGACGAGCAGGGCCGACCACGCCCCATCCCCGAGCAGGCACCGCGATAATCGGTCAGTGTCCAAGCGTTTCCCGCCTCTTCTACTACCCCTGATCCTGATCACCCTGACCGGCCACATGGCCATGTCGGGCGGGCGGGTTTCAGGCTCTCTGTTTGCCTTGAGCACCGGATCGCCTGAACTGGTGGTGGGGCTGTTCATGGCCACGTTCTCCGTGCTGCCAACGCTGGCAGCCATGTCGATAGGCCGCTGGGTGGATCGCATCGGCGCCCTGCCCGTGATGCGCATGGGGGTGCTGGCGGTGCTGGTCGGCGCGACTCTGCCTGTGCTCTGGCTCAGCGTGCCCTCGCTGTTCGCGATGGCCATCCTGATCGGCTTTGGCTTCAACGCCATGTCGGTGGCCGGACAGCACACGGTAGGCGCCATGGCACAAGGTCAATCGGCCGAGCAACGCTTGCGCAACTTCGGCTGGTACGCATTGGGGCACTCCGCATCGAGCGCGCTCGGCCCCTTCATTTCGGGCCTGCTGATCGACCACGCCGGTTTTCGCGCAGCTTTTGCCTGCATGGCTGGCTTTAGCTGTGTCGCCTGCTGGCTGGTCTTCAAACGACTGCAAAAACTACCGGCGGCGGCAAAGTCCGCAACAGCGAGCGACGCCGAAACCCAACCCCAGGCCTGGCACGATCTGCTGGCGGCGCCCGAATTGCGGCGCATTTACTACGTCAGCATGGCGCTGTCGTGCTGCTGGGACCTGTTCATCGTGATGCTGCCGGTGCTAGGCACACGGCTTGGGTTTTCAGCCTCGATCATCGGCACCGTGTTCTCGCTCTTCGCGCTGGGCACTTTTGTCAGCCGTGCCCTGATGCCCTGGCTCTCAAGCCGCTTTCGGGAGTGGCAGATCATGCGCTCGGCACTGGTTGTCATCGCTGCAGTCTTTGTCGTGCTGCCGTGGGCCAGCGTGGCCATTGTTTTCATGCTGCTGGGATTCGTCTTTGGCAACGCCATCGGTTTGAGTCAACCCAATATGCTTTCGCTTCTGCACGCGGCGGCACCTACCGGGCGAGGTGGCGAGGCGCTCGGTTTGCGCTCGCTGATCGGCAATGCCTCCTCGGTCTGGGTGCCGATCGCCTTCGGACTGGCGGTGGGGCCACTCGGCATTGCCCCCTTGCTATGGGTCGGCGCCGGACTGATCAGCAGCGCGCTACCCGCAGCGCACCGCGGTGTGCGGCATCACCATTCCTAAAACTTGCCGTGCCGACCACTGCCTGCGGCAAAGCGCAACGCACCCTGCAACCCATCCTCAATGCACTGCCTGCCGCGCTGCCACTCCTGGTGCAGCGCTTCGGGCAGTGGCAGATCCCACTGGGCGTAGGCACTCTGGCGGTCTGCCAGCATGGTCTTTTGCGGAAACCCGCATAACTGTTGCGCCAGGGCCAGCGCCGCGTCCAGTGCCTGTCCCTTGGGCACAACGCGGTTGCATAAACCCATTTGCAGCGCCTCGGCGGCTTCCACCTTGCGCCCGGTCAGTATCAGGTCCATGGCATGGCCCATGCCAATCAAGCGCGGCAGTCGCACCGTGCCGCCGTCGATCAGGGGCACGCCAAAGCGGCGACAGAACACGCCAAAGTAGGCGTCTGCTTCCATCACACGCATGTCGCACCACAGCGCCAACTCCATACCACCGGCTACGGCAGCGCCGCTGACCGCAGCAATCACCGGCTTGGACAGTTGCAGGCGCGACGGACCCATCGGTCCGAGCGGCCCAGGAGACACGCAGTCTTTGGGAGAAAAATCGAGTGCGGTGAACGGACCCGCTTGATCCGACGTGGCCTGCTGCGCCAGTCGCGCACCCGAGAGCAAATCCCAGCCCGCGCAAAAATGACCATGCGAGCCATGGAACACGGCAACGCGCGCTGTCTCATCGGCATCGAAAGCCAGAAAGGCTGCGTGCAACTCACGCGCCGTACCGGCGTCCACGGCATTGCGGATTTCCGGACGGTTCAGCGTTACCACGGTGATCGCGCCCTGCTTTTCAATGGAAACTGAATTTTTCATGAACCGCATCATGACCGGTTTCTGCTTGAAGGCAAACGAACTTGTCACCGGTCGGACACACGGTCGGTACAAACCCTGTCGGCCAAGGCTTCGATTGCCGCTATAAACAAAGGGTCACACAATGGGAGACAAGGTGCAGCTTTTACAACTGGTGATCAGCGGAATTGCACAAGGGTGCATCTACGGGCTGATTGCGCTGGGCTTTGTACTTATTTATAAGGCAACCGAGACCGTCAGCTTTGCCCAGGGCGAGTTGATGATGCTGGGTGCTTTCTGCGGGCTGGCCTGTATGACCATGCTCGGTTTCCCCTATTGGCTGTCGGTGCTGGCCACGATTGCCGGCATGGCCGCCTTCGGCGTATTGCTGGAACGCATCGTGATCCGCCCCATCCTGGGGCAACCGGCTTTTTCCGTCGTCATGCTGACCATCGGCATTGGCTACGTCACGCGCGGCCTGATCACCATGATTCCGACCATAGGCACCGAAACCCACGCCCTGCCCGTGCCCTACAAGGACCAGATCTGGAACCTCGCAGGTCTGGTGCTCAACGTCGAACAGATGATGGTGATCGCTGTCACCGCCGCGATGTGTGTGCTGCTGTACCTGCTGTTTCGCTACAGCAAGCTCGGTATCGCGATGCAGGCGGCATCGCAAAACCAGTTGGCTGCCTACTACATGGGTATCCCGGTCAAACAACTCAACGGCATTGCCTGGGGCCTCGCGGCCGCGGTAGCGGCGGTGGCCGGCCTGCTGCTGGCACCCATCACCTTTGTCCACGCCAACATGGGCTTCATCGGGTTGAAGGCCATGCCGGCTGCCGTCGTCGGCGGCTTCGGCAGTCTGCCTGGCGCCATCGTGGGTGGTTTGACCATCGGCATTGTGGAATCTCTTTCAGGTTTCTACCTGCCTGATGGCTTCAAGGATACGGCGGCCTACGTGGTCGTGCTGATCATGCTGGTGGTCAAGCCCAACGGATTGTTTGGCGAGAAGCTCAACAAAAAAGTATGAGATTCATCTTCAAGACCGACTACGCACAGGACATCCGTCTTGCCAAGCACGGCGGGCACGTCTTCTGGTACGGCGCGCTGATGCTGGTGTTGCTGGCAGCGCCCTGGTTGATAGCCGAGTACTGGCTGGCGCAGCTGACCTTTGTCCTGATCTACGCCATTGCC
>CAIYMN010000194.1 GCA_903927295.1 uncultured beta proteobacterium
GCGCACCACCTGCGCCAGATTGGCGCGGGCCTGGTCAAGCGCCACTTGGGTATCAGCCGGATCAAGTTGGACCAGACGATCTCCGGCCTTGACGTAGTCCGTATCGTCGGCCAGGATCGCCGACACCGTGCCGCCAACCTGCGGCGTGATCTGGATCACGTTGCCCTGTACGTAGGCGTTGTCGGTCGATTCATAGTGACTGGCCACCAGCCATTCGTAGACGGTCCAGGCAAGACCAGCGATGACAACCAGGCCAGTCAGGGTCAGGAGAATTTTCTTGCGGGCCGGGTTACCAGCTGCGCTTGATGCTGAGGGGGTGGTTTCAGTTGCGGTCATGATGTTGTAGATGAAAAATTTGGATGGCTTACTTTTGAACGGTCACTGCAGGCGATTCGCCCTGGTAACCACCGCCCAGGGCACGCATCAGGGCCACCTGGTTGTCCAGCGCGCGTGCTGCCAGATCAACGCTCTGGCGGCGCTGGTTCAATACAGCGGTCTCAGCGCCAAGCACCTGCAACAGATTGCCCAGACCGGCGTCGTAGCGTTGCACGGCAATGTCGTACGCACTCTGCGCCGACGCCTGTGCCAGACGCTGTGATTGCTGCTGGCGACTGATGGCCTGACCCGAGGCGAGTTGGTCCGCTACGTCGTGCACGGCATCGAGCACGGCGGCGTTGTAGCTTTCAATGGCACCATCAAATTCTGCAACCTTGCCGCGCAGGTTCGCGCGCAGGCGTCCACCATCGAACAAGGGCAGACGCAGCGCGGGACCGACGCCCCACTGCTGGCTGCCAGCGTCCAGCAAGCGGTCCAGTCCGATGCTGGAAAAACCGGCAAACGCAACCAGGTTGATGTTGGGGTAGAACTGCGCACGTGACACGTCGACGTCCCGCGCGGCAGCCTCGACGCGCCAGCGTGCCGCTGCAATATCGGCGCGACGACCCAACAGGTCGGACGGCACATTCGCTGCGGTGGCAATCGGCTTGATGGTGTCGCTCACCGGAATATCGAGCACAAGGCTGCTGCTGGTCTGTCCGATCAGCGCTGCCAGCGCGTTACGGCCCAGCGCCAGTTGTTCCTGAAGCATTTCGATCTGCAGGCGAGCATCGGGCAATCCCCCTTCACTCTGACGCAATTCCAGACTGGTGTCCAGGCCGGCATCTACACGCTGGCGTACGAGCTCAAGCGTGTGTGTGCGTTGTGCCTGCAGGCGCTGCGCCACCCGCACTTGCTCGTTAAGGCGGATCAGCTGAAAGTAGGCTCGCGCCACGTTACTGGCCAGCAGTGTGCGGGCCGCGTCAGCGTCAGCCCGCGCCGCGCGCGCCACGCCCAGCGCGGCCTCCAGTGCCGCCCGGTTCTTGCCGAAGAAATCAAGTTCCCAGCTACCGCTGAACTGCGCTGTGCCGGTCTCGTAAATCCCGCCGGCAAGCGGCGGTGGATACAGGCCCGTGGCCGTGAATTGTTGACGCATGGCGTCGACCCCAACACCCAATTGGGGCGAACTCGCGGCGTCCGTCATATCGGCGCCGGCTTGCGCCCGGGCGAGCCGCGCCTGTGCCACTTTGAGGCTTGGATTGCTCGACAAAGCGCTGTCGACCAGACGATCGAGTTGTGCATCACCGAACTGGCGCCACCATGCCTCGGGTACAGCCGCTGCGGCACCGGCATCCGTGCTCAGACCCAAGGTAGAGGCATCGCGCAGCGTGGCCTGCGCAGTGGTACTGCTTGGGGTGGCGCAGGCAACCAGGGTCAAGGTGGCGGTCATGGCGAGGCCGTAGGCCGTGACAATCCATGTCTTGCGGATGCACTGATCAAGCCTCATGCGGGCCTCCTGGAATCAACGGGGTTGAGGTCGGCGATTTGATCGGCGCATTGGCAAGCATGCGGCGCAAATAGCTCTTCAAGGTTTCAAATTCTTCGGCCGAAAAGCCGGCCAAACTGGCATTCTGGACGCCACTGAGCACTACCGGAATGCCGACGGCCGCAGCTCGGCCTTCCTCGGTCAATTCGATATTGACAACGCGCCTGTCCTCCACGGAACGCACGCGGCGGCACAGCCCCTTGGCTTCAAGGCGATCGAGCAGTCGCGTCATGGCTCCCGCGTCGAGTTCGCAGCCGCGCGCAAGTTCAGCCACGGTTGAGCCCTGGCACATATGAAGTCTGAGCAGGGGCAACCACTGGGCGTTCGTGAGATCGCTGGCTTCGAGTTGGCGTTCAATCTCGTGCGCCAGACCGGAGAGCACACGTCGCATCAGCAAGCCAACACTGTCCTCCGGACGGTAGCCCTGGGCACGGTAAAACGTGGCTGGGTCGGGGGATGAGCGCTCGATCAACGCAAGCGGTGGTGAGTCGGCGGGTTTTCGCATAGGGTTCCGAATATTATTTGCTTAGGCAATAATTGTCAAGGCTTTGTTTGGTGCGGCAACGGTTTTGTTCAATTCTGGCTACACTTCGCGTCATGAGCTCTGCCAACCCCGCATCACCACCAGCCACTGCCTCACCACGTTCCCTCTCGGGCTTGCTGCCTTTTCTGTTGCCGTACAGCGCCCGCATTGGCCTGGCCCTGACTTTTTTGGTGCTGGCGGCAGTAGCAACGCTGGCCTTTCCCGTCGCCCTGCGCAGCCTGATTGATGGCGGCCTGGTGCAGTCCGACAAGGGTGCGCAGGTGATGGCCATGCGCGAGCATTTCGTCGCCCTGTTTGCGGTGGCGGTGGCGTTGGGGCTGTTTTCTGCGGCGCGCTTTTACATGGTGAGTTGGCTCGGCGAGCGCGTCACGGCTGACTTGCGCAACGCTGTCTATGCCCATGTGCTTGAGCAAAGCCCCGAATTCTTTGAAACCACCCAGACCGGGGAAGTGCTGTCACGCCTGTCCGCTGACACCACGCTGGTGCAGACGGTGGTCGGCTCATCGCTTTCCATGGGGCTGCGCAACACCGTGATGGGTCTAGGTGCACTGGGCATGCTGATCTGGACCAACCCTTATGTCATGTTTCAGGTGCTGGGCGTGCTGGTGCTGGTGGTGGTTCCGTCGCTCTGGTTTGGCCGGCGCGTGCGCAAGCTCTCGCGCGCCAGCCAGGACCGCATTGCCGACTCCAGCGCCATCGCTGCAGAAGTACTGAACGCCATTCCGGTCGTGCAAAGCTATACCGCTGAAGGTCGCGAGTCGCAGCGCTTCACTGCATCCACCGAAAGCGCTTTCAGGACCGCTGTGCGGCGCACCAAGGCGCGTTCGGTGTTGGTGGCCTTCATCATCATCGCCACCTCGGCCGCACTGCTCTGGGGCCTGTACCAGGGGACGCAGGCCGTCGCGGCCGGACGGGTCAGCGCCGGCGACCTGGGTCAGACCGTGATGTACGTGATCATCCTGGCCAGCGCTTTTGCGATTCTGGGCGAGGTCTATGGTGATTTGCTGCGCGCCGCCGGCGCGACCGAGCGGCTGATGGAATTGCTGGCAAGTCGCTCCCCCATCACATCGCCGCTCCATCCGGTCGCAGCACCGGTTCAGCTCGCGGGAAGCGAAATTGAACTGGAAGACCTGAACTTTCATTACCCATCGCGCCCGAAACAGGCGGCACTGAGTCACTTTTCACTGCGCGTGAAGTCAGGGCAGACGGTGGCGCTGGTCGGACCCAGCGGCGCCGGCAAGAGTACCGTTTTCCAGTTGCTGCTGCGTTTCTATGACCCGGCATCGGGCCGCATCTTGCTCGACGGTGTCGAGACGCGCAGGATGTCATTGCACGATCTGCGTCAGCGCATCGGCATCGTGCCGCAGGACGCGGTTATTTTCTCGAGCAGCGCCCTGGAAAACATCCGCTACGGCCGGCCGCAGGCAAGCGACGTCGAGGTCAAAGCCGCGGCGCAGGCGGCCTTTGCGCATGAGTTCATCACCGCCCTGCCCGAGGGCTACGACACCTTTTTGGGTGAGCGCGGCGTGCGGCTCTCCGGTGGCCAGCGCCAGCGCATCGCCATTGCGCGTGCCATGCTGAAGAACCCGCCGCTGTTGTTGCTAGATGAAGCCACCAGCGCGCTCGATGCCGAAAGCGAACGCATGGTGCAGGCAGCACTCGAAAGCGCCATGCAGGGCCGTACCACGTTGGTCATTGCGCACCGACTGGCAACCGTGCAAAGAGCCGACCTGATCGTGGTGCTGGACCATGGCCAACTGGTCGAGCAAGGCACCCACGCCGAACTGGTGGCGCATGGCGGTGTTTACGCCGGCCTAGCCGCCCTGCAGTTCAACGCCTGAGTGAACTAGGTCTATCGTCATTGCGAGGAGCGTAGCGACGCGGCAATCCATTGGCTTCATGGCCTGCCGCGCTTCGCTGGCAGGGACGAACGGGCAAATCGAAGTGACGTCCGCTGATAATGCCCTCATGCAGCCTGCGGTCTATATTCTGGCCAGCCAAGCGCGTGGCACGCTTTACGTCGGCGTGACCTCAGACTTGGTGGCGCGTGTCTGGCAGCACAAAAACGATCTGGTTCGAGGTTTCACTCAGCAGTATCGCGTTCACACCCTCGTCTATTTTGAATTGCACGCAACAATGTACGAGGCCATCAGCCGCGAAAAACAACTCAAGGCGGGTTCGCGTGCGAAGAAGCTGGCATTAATCGAGACCGGTAATCCTCATTGGCAGGATCTGTACGACGGACTGGTGTAGGGGACATGGATCGCCGCGGGCTGTGCCCTCGCGATGACGTCTAGCCCGGAACTGCATCGCCTGCGCCTCGTCGTTGCGAGGAGCGTTGCGACGTGGCAATCCTGGCAGCCCGAAGTCATGGATTGCTTCGCTTCGCTCGCAATGACGAAGGGCCGGGCAATGACGGCTGACTTCGCCCCTCAAGCCAGCTGACGCAGTTCGCGCAAGGCAACCGACACTGGCGCCAGATCCGCACCCTGCGTGCTGATGTCGCTCAACAGGCGGCGCAGTCGGTCAATCTCCGGCGCGTGCTGGACGCGCCAGTCAAGCAGTTGCTCCTGCCTTGAAAGCAGGCCACGCGTGACCTGACTGGCAATGGAATAAATGTCGTCCCTGGCACTGGCACGGGCCTGCGTCTGCCACAGCGTATCGGTAGGCAAGCGGCTGATCTGCGAGCGCCATCCGGTCAGGCCCAATTCGGCATCAATGGCGAAATAGGCGCGTGCTGCCTGTTCCAGTCCCGTGTTTGCGTGACGTGCCAGATCAACCAGATCAAGCGCTGGAAAGATGAAATCCAGTGCGCTCAGATTTTCTGCCAGTCCCGCTGCAACGCCTGCGCCGACCAGCTTTTCGGTTGCGCTCTGCCAGCTGGCGTTGGCTGCTGCTGGCAACCAATCCGAAAGATGCTCGCGCAATTCGCGCGCCGCTGGTTGGTAAGCCTGAATCAGGGTTGGCAAGTCGCTACCTTGACTCCGTGCACGCAGCATCCAGCGCGAAGCGCGTTGGGCAATACCGGTCAGTCGTGCCAACAAATCGAGTTGCAGCGTCGCGTCCACCTGATAGTCCAGGGCATCGATCTGATCCCACAAGACCTCAAGGTCAAATATCTCACGCGCGAGCGTGAAGGCGCGGATCACGTCGGCCGCGGTCGCGCCCGCTTCGGAGGCAATGAAGTTGACGAAAGTGGCGCCGGTGCGGTTGACCACCGTGTTGGTCATGAAGGTCGCGATGATCTCGCGCCGCAACGGATGAGTGGCAATGGCCGGTGCAAATTTCTCGCTCAGAGCCTTCGGAAAATAAGCTGCAAGCACACGCTTGAAGTAGGGATCGTCGGGTAGATTGCTGGTCAGCAGTTCATCAAACACCGACATCTTGGCGTAAGCAAGGAGGACCGAATTTTCCGGCGCGCTCAGACCCGTCTTGCGCGCCCTGCGCAGTGCGATTTCTTCGTCTGTCGGCAGGAATTCGATGGCCCGGTTCAGATGCCCGTAACGCTCGAGCCATTGCAGCAGGCGCTGCTGGCCGTCGAGCAGGTAGTGCGGACGATGTGCTGCGATGTCGAGCGCCTGGGTCTGGTAGTAGTTGTCGGTCAACACCAGCAAGCCGACTTCATCGGTCATCGAGGCCAGCAAATCGTTGCGCTGCTTCAAGGTCAGGTCACCTGACTCGACCACGCTGCCGAGCAATATCTTGATATTGACTTCATGATCAGAGCAATCGACGCCGGCTGAATTGTCGATCGCATCGGTATAGATCAAGCCCCCCTTTTGCGCAAACTCAATGCGGCCGTTCTGCGTGCAGCCCAGGTTACCGCCCTCGGCCAGCACCTTGCAGCGCAGCTCGATGCCGTTGACACGGAAGGCATCGCTCGCCTTGTCACCGACCTGCGCGTGACTCTCAAAAGCCGCTTTGACATAGGTGCCAATACCGCCGTTGTAGAGCAGGTCCACCGGCGCCAGCAGAATGGCTCGCAGCAATTCAACTGGCGTCAGCTCCTCAGTGTCTATGCCGATCACGGCGCGCGCCTCGGCGCTCAAGCGGATCGATTTGGCGGAGCGTGCATAGACACCACCGCCGGCCGACAACAGACTCTTGTCGTAGTCGTCCCAACTCGATCGCGGCAAGGAAAACAGACGCGCCCGCTCGGCATAGGAACGCGCCACATCCGGCGCCGGATCAATGAAGATGTGCCTGTGGTCAAAGGCCAGCAGCAGCTTGATGTGCGGCGACAGCAGCATGCCATTGCCAAAGACATCACCTGACATGTCGCCAATGCCAACCACCGTGAAGGGCGTGCTCTGGGTGTTGACGGAGAGCGATCGGAAATGGCGCTTGACCGATTCCCAGGCGCCGCGCGCGGTGATCCCCATCTTCTTGTGGTCGTAACCGACCGACCCGCCAGAAGCAAAGGCGTCGCCGAGCCAGAAACCGTAGTCGGCGGAGACGCTGTTGGCGATATCTGAAAAACTGGCGGTCCCTTTGTCTGCGGCCACCACGAGGTAAGTGTCGTCAGGGTCATGGCGCACGACATTGGCAGGCGGCACCACCGCACCCTTGACCAGATTGTCTGTCAGGTCCAGCAAGCCGCGCAGGAACAGCTTGTAGCAAGCCACCCCCTCGGCGAGGGTGGCTTCCCGATCACTGGTTGGAGGTGGATTTTTCAGTACAAATCCACCTTTGGAACCCACGGGAACGATGACCGTGTTCTTGACATGCTGTGCCTTCACCAGACCGAGAATCTCGGTGCGGAAGTCTTCCCGGCGGTCGGACCAGCGAATGCCGCCGCGTGCCACTTTGCCGTTGCGCAGATGAATGCCTTCAACGCGAGGTGAATAGACCCATATTTCATACAGCGGCTTGGGCTCAGGCACACCGGGCACCTGGTGCGGGTCAATCTTGAAACTCAAATACGGTTTGCCTGCGCCGTCGGCGCTGCATTGCCAGGCATTGGTACGCAAGGTGGCCTGCACGGTGGCAAAAAATTGCCGCAGGATGCGGTCTTCATCGAGACTCGCAACATCAACCAGATGTGCCTCGATCTGCTGCTTGAGCGACGCCTGCGTGTCTTTGCGATCACTGGTCGCGGCCGGGTCGAAGCGAGCCGTAAACAGTTCCACAATCGCTTGCGCAATCGGGGCATTTCGGTTCAGGGCGGTTTCAATGTAGTTCTGGCTGAAAGCAAAACCAAGCTGCCTGAAGTACCTGGTGTAGGCGCGCAGCACGGCGATGGCGCGGGCGTCCAGGGCACTGGTCAGAGCCAGCTTGTTCAGGTCATCACTCTCCACATCGCCGCGCCAGGCCATGCAATAGAGATCTTCAAACCGCTGCTTCACAGCGGCCAGGTCGGTAGCAACCGGCAACTGCAGACCGAGATCGTGAATCCACAGCAGAGCCTCGGCGCTGCCAATGCGGTACGGGTGCTCATCCAGCACCAGCGCACCCATGCGCTCGAGCACCGGCAGGGAGTCCGAAAGTGCAACTTTGCTAGTGCTGTAGATCTTGAAACGCAACTGGCCCGGACTCGCATCCAGGGGCCGATAAAGCCTGACCGCCAGTGGTACAGCAGGCGACAAGGCGGCCAGCATGTCCACGTCCTCAGCCGCCACAGCGGCCGAAAAATCCTCGCGGTAGGCAACCGGGAAGGCACTGGCAAATCGATGCGCCAACAGCAGTCCCTGGCCTTCGCCATGGGTGCGCAACAACTCGGCGCTGCAATCGTCTTCCCAGCGCTGCGCCAACTTCGCCACCCGCGCCTCAAGCGCCGCCAGGTTGACGGTCTCGGGTGCTGAACTCGTGGCACGCACCAGGTAATGAATGCGCGCCTGGGGGCTGTCAGTCAAGGTCGGCGTGAACTCGATGGACTGGCCATCCAGCGCCGCCATCAATTCGTTGCCAACGCGAATCCGCAGTTCGGTGTTGAAACGCTCCCGCGCTACGAACACCTGGGCCGAGATGAACCGGCCAAAGGGATCACGCCGCAGAAACACGCGCGTGCGCTGGCGCTCCTGCAGTCGCAGAATTCCCATCGCATGCTCGGTCAGGGTCGCCACATCGATCTGAAAAAGTTCGTCTCGCGGATAGGCGTCCAATATGGCCTGCAACGCCTTCGCAGCATGGCTGTCCGGTACGACACCGGCGCTCTTCATGACCTGAGCCGCCAACCGACGCACCCGCGGAATCTGGCTGACGGGCGCGGAATAGGCAGTTGACGTATAGAGCCCGAGAAAGCGCGTTTCGCCAACCAGCTGGCCGTTGGCATCAAAGCGCTTGACACCAATGTAGTCGAGCCAGGCCGGACGATGCACGGTGGCGCGTGTCATGGCCTTGGTCACCAGCACCAGTTCATTGGACTGCATGAGGTTCAAGGCGCCACTGGGCAAGAGCGTCTCCAGGGTCTGGGGTGTTCCACGCAGAATGCCCAAACCAGAATCCGGGCAGGCCACCAGGTTAACACCAGCGGCGTCACGCCTGAAGTCGTAATCACGCGCCCCCAGGAAAGTGAAATGACGGTCCTGCAGCCAATGCAGGAAGTCGATTCCCTCCTGCCGGCTATCGGCTGACAGGGGTGAGCCTATCGCTGCGTCGCTGACGTTCTGGACGCGCTCCAGCATGACCGCCCAGTCCTGCACCGAACTGCGCACATCGCCCAGTACCCGAGCCAATTCCTGCGCCAGCGCCTGACGGTCGGACGCACTGACAATGCGGTCGCACTCGACAAGTATCAGTGACTCGATCGGATAATTCTGGCCGAGTGCACCTGCTGCGGCCACACTGCTGGCACTGGCGACGCGACCCGCAGCGTCACGCGCCACACTCATCAGCGGATGCACGATCCAGTGTGCGGTGCGACCGTTGCGATTGATCGCCATGGTGACAGAGTCCACCAGAAACGGCATGTCGTCATGCACGATTTGAACCACCGTGTGTTCGCTGACAAAGCCATCTTCGGCGAGTGTTGGGTTGAAAACCCGAAGTCGCGCGTCCGATGCTGCATGCGGCGCATCAAGCAAGCGCCAATGAGCATTGGCAACGGCGTACAAGGTGGCAGCACCACGCGTTGCAATCTCTTCAGGGTCGGTGTTCTCGAAATAGGCGGCGACGAAGCTGGTCTGTCGCTGTGCTTCGACCCCTCCATGCTCCTTCATGTAACTCAGCAACTCGTCAGTGTGGGAACTAGTCATGATCTTTCCAGAAGTTCTTGGAGTCTCATTGCAATCGGCCTTTGAGCGCCTCGGGCAGGGGCAACTGCATCACGGAAATACCTTCGTCGAGGAGGGATTCGGCCTCCGCGCGCGAGGCCTGACCACGGATACCGCGCTCCTTGCTCTCACCGTAATGCATCTTGCGCGCCTCTTCAGCAAAGCGTTCACCAACGTCATCGGTGCTGGCCAGCACTCGGCGGGCCAGGCTCATCCAGGCGGCTTGCAGCGATTGCTCAACACCAGCCACGGCGACCGTCTCCTGCGGCGCAGGCCCCTCTGAAGCAAGCCGGGCCAGACTCAGACGCGGCGCACTGAGTTTTTTGGTAACGATTGCTGTGCCACAAATCGGGCATTCGATCAGGGAGCGCTCGCGCTGGCTCAAGAAATCTTCTTCCGAGGCAAACCAGCCTTCGAAAACGTGACTGTTGCAACACTCAAGATCGAGAACCTTCATGCTGCCATTATCCGGCGATATCGATCGGACCGGCACTCTGCCACTGCAAGTGCCAGTTGCCGGCCAGGACGTTTTGCAACCAGAGCGCAGCGGTCAAAGTCTTCCCATCCGTCACTTGACCATCGCGGCACCACTGGAGCAATTGCGCCGGGGTCGCCGTGAAGACTTCGATAAATTCGCCCGCATCCAACTGACGCTCGCCGGCTGTCAGACCCCGCGCGAACCAGATGTCAATGAACTCGGTTGAGTAGGAAATGCCCGGGTGCAAGCGTCCAGCCAACGCCCACTGGTCGGCGCGGTAGCCGGTTTCTTCCAGCAGCTCACGCTGCGCGCAGGACTGGCTCGCTTCGCGAGGATCGAACTTGCCAGCGGGAAACTCGATCATCACCCGGGAAACCGGATAACGGAATTGCCGCTCCAGCACCAGTTGTGTCTGGCCATGAACGTCGATGAGCATGGGAATGATCATGACCGCACCGGGATGCAGCACATATTCTCGCGAGGCACTCGCACCGTCAGGCAGTCTGACGGTATCGCCAAAAGCATGCAAGAAATCGCCCTTGAACAATTCCCTGCTGGAGAGCTGGTGCTCGATCAGATGACGCTCATCCATCGACACACCCTGAGCGCTGTATCAGGTACCCAGCATTTGCACCACGGCATTGGCGCACAAGGCCATCAGGCCACCCGGGACTATCCCCAGCGCCAGTACCAGGGCACCGTTAACCGACAGGACGGCGCGCACGTCCAGAGGTGCCGAGACTGCACTGGCGGTTATGGGCTGGTCAAAGTACATGACCTTCACCACACGCAGGTAATAGAAGGCGCCGATCAGCGACATCATGACCGCAAAAATGGCAAGCCCGAGATCAAAGGTCTGCCCCGATGCAATCAGAGCCTGCAGGACCGAAAGCTTGGCGTAAAAGCCGACCATCGGAGGTATGCCCGCGAGCGAGAAAAGGCAGATGGCCATGATCGCTGCGTAGAACGGACTGCGCTGGTTCAAACCGGCGAAATCGGCGATTTCCTCACTCTCGAAACCGTCACGAGAAAGCAGCAGAATGACACCAAAACTCGCCAACGTTGTCAGTACATAGGTGACAACATAAAACATGGATGAACTGTAGGCATTGGCAGCGGCGTTGCTGTTGCCGTTGATAACGCCCGACATCAGTCCCAGCAGGACAAAGCCCATATGTGAAATCGTCGAAAAAGCCAGCATGCGCTTGAGATTGGTCTGCGCGATGGCCGCCAGATTACCAATCAGCAAGGAACCCACCGCCAGGACCATAAGCATCTGTTGCCAATCGATCGCCAACGGCAACATGCCTTCGACCAGCAATCGGATCATGATGGCAAAAGCCGCCAGCTTGGGTGCACCACCAATCATCAGAGTTATTGCTGTCGGCGCACCCTGATAGACGTCAGGGATCCACATGTGAAAGGGAACTACACCCAGCTTGAAGGCCAGACCGGCCACCACAAAGACCAGACCGAATATCAGCACACGGTGATCGACCTGCCGTGAAGCAATGGCCTTGAACACGGCGTTGATATCGAGCGAGCCAGTTGCACCGTACATCATGGATAAGCCGTAGAGCAGAAAGCCCGAGGCCAGTGCACCCAGCACAAAATACTTCATCGCCGCTTCAATCACCACCGCGTTGTCACGCCGCAGCGCCACCAGCGCGTAGCTCGACAGTGTCAGCAACTCGAGCCCAAGGTAGATGACCAGGAAGTTGTTACCGGAGATCATGACGAACATACCAAGCAGGGCCAGTATGCTCAAGCTGAACATTTCGCCGCCGCGCAGCATGCCGCGCACAGCAGCATAGGGGCGGCCATAAACCAGGGTGACCATCACGGCGATGGTGGCGAAACACTTGAGCCAGTTGCCCATCTGATCGCTGACCACCATGTTGCCAAAGCCATAAATGGTGGTGCCGGCGCTGGCATAAGTGGCCTGCAGCGCAGCGACTACAGCCAGTGTCAACAAGGTCAGTAAATAGGTTCCGGTGCGCTGTGCACTCTTGACGCCCAGGTCAACCAGGGCAATAGCGCAGGCCATGGTAAGCAGGATGATTTCCGGGTAAACCGAAATCCAACTGAGTTTATCGATCATTTTCTGTTTCTCTGTTCAATTGGGTCAAGTCAGACTGATCAATTCAGCTTGGACAACGCCACATGCTTGAGTAATTGCGTCACGGACGAGTCCATGACATCGGTAAACGGCTTCGGGTAGATGCCCATGTACAGGACGGCCACAGCCAGCAGGGTCATTACCAGAAACTCGCGACTGGAAATATCCAGCAGTTCCTTTACATGCTTGTTGGCAACGGGTCCGAGGTAAACACGCTTGAACATCCACAAGGTATAGGCAGCGCCAAAAATCAGCGCACTGGCGGCAGCAAAACCGAGCCAGAAGTTGCTCTGGACTGCACCCAGAATCACCATCCACTCACCGACAAAACCGGCAGTGCCCGGCAAGCCACAATTGGCCATCGCAAAGAACAGGGCAAAAGCGGTGAACTTTGGCATGGTGTTGACGACGCCGCCGTACGCGGCGATTTCACGTGAGTGCACGCGGTCATACAGGACCCCGATCGAAAGGAACATGGCCGCCGAAACAAAGCCGTGCGAGATCATCTGCACGATACCACCGGAGACACCCAGATCGTTGAAAATGAAGAATCCCAGCGTCACAAAACCCATGTGAGCCACCGAAGAGTAGGCGACCAGTTTCTTCATGTCCTTTTGGACCATGGCCACCAGCCCCACATACACCACGGCAATCAGGGAAAGCGCAATCATCAACCAGGCCCACTCACGGGCCGCGTCTGGCGCTATCGGCAGCGAAAATCGCAGGAAACCGTAGGCACCGAGCTTGAGCATGATGGCCGCCAGCACGGCCGAGCCACCCGTGGGAGCCTCAACGTGTACATCAGGTAGCCATGTATGTACGGGCCACATCGGGACCTTCACGGCAAAGGCGGCGAAGAAGGCAAAGAACAGCAGCGTCTGCGTCGTGCCGCCAAGCGGCATTCTGTGCCATAGCGCCAGATCGAAACTGCCACCCGACTTGGTGTAGAGGAAGATCAGGGCAACCAGCATCAGCAGCGAGCCCAGCAGCGTATAGAGGAAGAACTTGAATGCTGCGTAAATCTTGTTCGGCCCGCCCCAGATACCAATGATCAGGTACATCGGAATCAATGTGGCCTCAAAGAACACATAGAACAGCATGCCATCGATCGCGCAGAAGACACCGATCATCAAGCCGCTGAGGATCAGGAATGCGCCCATGTACTGGTTCACACGCTTGGTGATGACCTCCCATCCGGCGATCACGATGACAACATTGACGAAGGCGGTCAGCAGCACAAACCAGAGCGAAATGCCGTCAACACCAAGGTGGTAATTGACATTGAAGCGGGCAATCCAGGGTGCTTTTTCGACGAACTGCATGGCAGCCGTGCCGAGTTTGAATCCGTCATACAACGGCAGCGTCACCAGGAAACTGGCAATCGCACCAATCAAGGCGACCCAGCGCACGGAGCGCGCCTGATCGTCACGACCCAATGCCAGCAGCACAACACCAAAAGCAATTGGTGTCCAAATAGCCAGGCTCAACAATCCCATTTTTATTATTCCTAATCAGTTGGGTACAGAGGGCATCATTTCAGCCATACGAAATACGTCATCAGGACAAAAACACCCAGGATCATGCCCAGCGCGTAGTGGTACAAATAACCCGTCTGTACCCGGCGCACGGTGCCGGATACCCAGTCGACCAGCTTCCACGAGCCGTTCACCAACCCACCGTCAATCACATACTCGTCACCACCCTTCCACAGTCCCGTGCCGAGGGCTCTGGCACCGCGTGCCAGCACGTTTTCATTGAACCAGTCGAGGTAGTACTTGTTCTCCAGCAGCGTATAGATGGGCATCACCGCCTTCTTGATCGCCGTCGGCAGAGCTGGATTGATCATGTACATGTAGTAGGAGGTCGCGACACCCGCCAGCGCCAGCCAGAAGGGCAAGGTAGTCAGCGCATGCCACGCCATTTGCACCGGGCCGTGGAAGGCCTTGGCCATTTCTTCCAGCGCCTGATGCTTCTCTGCGTTGATGAAGATAGCACCCTTGAAGAACTCGCCAAACAGCATGGGCTCGATGGTCATGAAGCCAATCACCACGGAGGGTATGGCGAGCAGGACCAGCGGCACGGTGACCACCCAGGGCGACTCGTGCGGATGCTGCGGCTCGTTGTGTTGACCGTGTCCATGCCCGTGATGCGCGTCCGGATTCTGGTCAAAACGCTCCTTGCCGTGGAACACCAGAAAATACATGCGGAACGAATAGAACGCTGTAATGAAGACACCGGCCAGCACGGCAAACGAAGCGAACCCTGCGCCCGGTAGATGGCTTTCGTGAACCGCCTCAATGATGCTGTCCTTGGAATAAAAGCCGGCGAACAGCGGTGTGCCGATCAGGGCCAGCGAGCCCAGCAGGGATGTGATCCAGGTGATGGGCATGTACTTGCGCAGACCGCCCATCCAGCGGATGTCCTGATTGTGATGCACGCCCATGATGACTGAGCCAGCGGCCAGGAACAGCAACGCCTTGAAGAAGGCATGGGTCATCAGGTGAAACACCGCCACCGAGTAGGCTGATGCACCCAAAGCGACCGTCATGTAGCCCAGTTGCGAAAGCGTCGAGTACGCCACCACGCGCTTGATGTCGTTCTGGATGATGCCAAGAAAACCCATGAACAGGGCCGTGATGGCGCCGATTACCAGCACAAAGTTGAGTGCCGTCTCGCTCAGCTCGAACAGCGGCGACATGCGCGTCACCATGAAAATACCGGCTGTCACCATGGTCGCTGCGTGAATCAGGGCAGAGATCGGTGTCGGGCCTTCCATCGAGTCAGGCAACCAGACGTGCAGCGGAAATTGCGCTGACTTGCCCATGGCACCGATGAACAGGCAGATACAAATGACCGTGATGAGCATCCAGTCGGTACCAGGAAAACTGAGCTTGGCCAGATCTGCCGCCTTGGCAAAAGCTTCGGTGTAATTGAGCGTTCCGGCGAAGGCCACGATCAGACCAATACCCAGGATAAAACCAAAGTCGCCGACCCGATTGACCAGGAAGGCCTTCATGTTGGCAAAAATGGCGGTCGGCTTGTTGAACCAGAACCCGATCAGCAAATAGGACACGAGACCCACTGCTTCCCAGCCAAAAAACAACTGCAGCATGTTGTTGCTCATCACCAGCATCAGCATGGAGAACGTAAACAGCGAGATGTAGGCGAAGAAGCGGTTGTAGCCGTCATCTTCTTCCATGTAGCCCACGGTGTAGATGTGAACCATTAGCGACACGAAGGTCACGACACACATCATCATGGCGGTCAGTCCGTCGACCAGAAAGCCGATCTCCATCTTCAAGCCACCGACCACCATCCAGGTGTACAGGGTCTCGTTGAAATGCGCACCGTCCAGCGCGACACTCTTGAGCGTCATGGCAGACAGAACGAAAGACAGAAACACGCTGAAAATCGTCAGCGAATGCGACATGCGCCGGCCGATCCAGTTACCACCAAACTTGGTGCCCAGAATACCGGCCGCAAGCGCCCCCACCAGCGGAGCCATGGGCACCGTGAGCAGCGTCGAGAGAGAAAGGGTTTGACTCATCTTATTAACCCTTGAGCATATTGAGTTCGTCCACGTTGATGCTTGACCGGTTACGGAACAAGAGCACCAGAATGGCCAGACCAATGGCCGACTCGGCGGCAGCGACGGTCAGAATGAAGAACACGAATATTTGTCCGTGCATATCGCCCAGGTAATACGAAAAAGCGACAAAATTTGTGTTCACGGCCAGCAGCATCAGTTCGATGGCCATCAACAGGACGATCAGGTTCTTCCGATTCAGAAAGATCCCGATCACAGACAGCGCAAACAGCATGGCGCCCAGCGATAAGAAATGTCCGAGTGTCAAGGTCATGCTTTGTTCTCCGCAGTAGGTGCAGCGCCGGCGTCATCAGGGAGCGCCACCTGGGTCGATGCCATCTTGAGCA
>CAIYMN010000195.1 GCA_903927295.1 uncultured beta proteobacterium
CAGAAACAGTGACGAGGCACCGGCCAGCCCGTTCAGCAACTGGGCCAAAAAGCCCGAGAAGTCCATTCGATTCCTTCAAAAATGCGTCATCGCGATTGCCGCGTCGCTGCGCTCCTCGCAATGACGGCCCGCGTGGCGATCCATGCCTTCAGGGGTCATGGATTGCTTCACTTCGTTCGCAATGACGATTGGTCGTGACGATTGACTTGTCAGTCCGGTGCGCGCAGTTTGGCAACCTCAGCATCCGACGGCAAGTACTTGGCGCCGTCAAGGTAGACGTAATCAACCATCACGCCCTTGCCGCCGTCGTTCTTGGTCTTGCCCACATACGCACCCATGGTGGACTGGTTGTCCTGGGCACGATAAGTGATCTTGCCAAATGGCGTATCGACCTGCAGACCCTTGAAGGCCACCACCAGTTTCTCGGTGTCGCTGCTGCCGGCTTTCTTCAGCCCAGCCACGATGGACTTGACAGCGGAGTAACCCACCACCGAGCCCAGACGCGGGTAGTCCTTGAACTTGCCCTGATAGGCCGCCAGGAAGGCTTTGTGCTCAGGCGTCTGGATACCGTTCCAGGGGTAGCCGGTGACGATCCAGCCGTTCGGTGCTTCTTCCTTCAGCGGATCCAGGTACTCGGGCTCACCGGTCAGCACACTGACCACTTCACGACCCTGGAACAGGCCACGGGTATTGCCTTCACGCACGAACTTGGAGAGGTCAGCGCCGAACAGCACGTTGAAAATCGCGTCCGGCTTGGAGTCGGCCAGTGCCTGCACCACGCTGCCAGCGTCAAGCTTGCCCAGCGGCGGGGCCTGCTCGGCTACAAACTCGACGTCAGGCTGCGCCGCCTTGAGTAACTGCTTGAAGGCTGCCACGGCAGACTGGCCGTACTCGTAATTGGGGTACACCAGAGCCCAGCGCTTTTTCTTCAGCTTGGCCGCTTCCGGTACCAGCATCGCCGCCTGCATATAAGTACCCGGACGCAGACGGTAGGTGTACTTGTTGCCGCTACCCCAGATGATCTTGTCAGTCAGTGGCTCGCCGGCGAGGAAGAAGAACTTCTTCTGCTTGGCAAAATCAGCCACGGCCAGACCCGTGTTGGACAGGAAGGTGCCCATCAGCACGTCGATCTTCTCGCGCGAGATCAGTTCCTCGGCAACGCGCACGGCGTCGCCCGGATTGGCGTTGTCATCACGCGTGATCAGTTCGATCTTCTTGCCGTTGACGCCACCGGCTGCATTGACCTCGTCCACCGCCAACTCCATGCCTTTCTTGTAGGGCTCCAGAAAAGCGGGCTGCGCCTTGTAGCTGTTGACCTCGCCGATCTTGATCACCCCCTGTGCATGCGCTGCTGGCAGCAGAGCGCAAGTCATGGCAAAGCCGGCCGTGTACAGCATCGTTCTTATCATCTTCATGTCAAAGTCTCCTCATATAAAAGTTAAAAAAACCAAGGCTGGAAAATAGCTTAGGGGCAACAGATTCCCTGCTCGTCATTGCGGGCTTGACCCGCAATCCAGTGGTCGCGCTGCACTGGATCCCGGATCGAGTCCGGGATGACAAATACGAGCTTGGCATGACAAACATCCATCACAATCTTCATCTCGTTCAACGCAGACCGTCATGGCCCACGATTTCACTGACCTGCAAACCGCCAATGCGCGGTAGTGGTCGCCCGCTGGCAGTGACCACCACGGCCACCACAATCTCGTTGGCGCGTGGCGCGTCGCTGACGCGTGCCTCCATCGCATCAAAGTGGCTGCGCACAAAGGCCGCGTCCTTGTGCCCCAGCGGCACGTCCAGCGCACTGCCCAGGCCACCCATCTTCTTCGCTGAGGGCACCAGGGCCGCCCCTTTTTCGACCGCCTTGCGCAGCGGCGCGCCAAGCTTCGGGTGCAGGATGGCCGCCGCGTGCTCCAACTCGCCGGCCTCGCCGACAATCGCGCCCTTGCCGTAACTCTGCGCCTGCGCCGGCGTGATGCCCAGCGCTTCGACGCACTTGCCGCCCAGCAGGCCACCCAGTTCCTCGCCGATGGCGATCAGCTCGTCAAGCTGCTGCGAATACTTGCCGGCGTAGGGGTTTTCAATCACCGCCATGGCCAGTGCCCGGCGTGTAGTAGGGCTGACGACCTGGCCCATCTCCATCAGGGTTTCGTCCACCTGAACAATGATTTTTCTGATCTTGGCGCTCATGGTCTTCCCTTCAGATGTTGGTTGTGGGCGGGGCTTCAGCGCAAGCCGTCCCATTTGCTGATGGCACTCGCCGCCAGGCCGCCGACGCGGGCGTGGACTCGCGGCCCGGTGCTCATCACCAGAATAAAAACAATCTCCTGCGCTGAGGGTGCGCCCGGGACACGCACTTCCATCGCATCGAAGTGGCTGCGCACATAGCTGGCGTTGATATGCGTCAGTGGCACGTCCAGCGCAGCGCCCGGTCCACCCACCTTCTTGGTCGATGGCACGATGGCCAGCGCATTGCCGGGCTGGCCGCTCTTGGTCTCGCCCTGACCCTTGGTGTAGCTGCCAAGATCGCCCTTCCAGCCGAGCAGTTCGCGCATTGCGTAGCCGCCGGGCACATGCCAGAGCGCACCGTGCTCCAGTTCCCCGTCAGCGCCGATGATGGCGCCTTTGCCGTAGCTCTCGATGCGCTCGGCGGGCACCTTCATGGCAGCCAGCAGACGCCGCGCCATCTCGACACCGACCGGCTGCAGTTCATCCATCATCGGCAAAATATTCGGCTCATAGCGACCCGCAAAAGGATTCGTCAGCACGGCACCGATCGCGCCACGCAGCAGCGGCGTTGCCGCGACCGGACCAAATTCATGGTGG
>CAIYMN010000196.1 GCA_903927295.1 uncultured beta proteobacterium
CCTGATTGCAAAGAAACGCTACAGTGCTTTTCTACGGTTGATCGGAATGAACGTCGTGTCCCATGACGTGATGTAAGTCCACAGCCCGGACAGGCTGAGATACACGTTACTCAGCGCGCCAATGCTGACAGCCGAGTCGGGAGAGTATGGCAGAGGGGTTGAAGTCCTTCGAGTTGCATGCAGCGCCGTGCTTTCCTTGGAAGGACAATGCGCCACGAAAAGCGGATTTTTGACAGGCAATGAGCAGGCGCCCCACAAAGCTGCCCTGTCTGAAGCGCGGTCGTTTGTAGAGCGAGCGGACCAAGAGGCGCAGCGTTAGTCCTCTCGCCCGCCGCTCC
The DNA here is from genome assembly GCA_903927295.1 of uncultured beta proteobacterium. Lineage (GTDB taxonomy): Bacteria > Pseudomonadota > Gammaproteobacteria > Burkholderiales > Burkholderiaceae_C > Rhodoferax. The sequence continues at coordinate 339 of CAIYMN010000196.1, forward strand.
TTTGACTACTCCTTGGCGTTCGGTGATCCGCTCGTATTGCCTGATCCTGATCCTTGGGTTGGCGTGGTCGTGGGCGCGGGCGTAGTTGTTGCGGGTTTTGCCGGCGCTGCCGCCACGCATGTGATGGTTGTGCCCGCCCCCCCAGTCTTAAGGACCTGGTAGAAAGTGCTTCCGGCGGCACACGATATGGTGAGCGTATCTCCCGCCGTACCGACCAAGGTGCTTGAAGCTGCTGATGCCGCTGTCGCAAAGCCAAACAGGCTTATCCCTACTGCGATCAGGTACTTGTTCATGACTTGACTCCTATGTGAGCGTTGGCCTGTTGCCACCGCGATGTACGTACTGCGCCATTGCCAGCACTCAGCAGCAATTTAATGTAAACCTGTTATCCATGACCGCATGGTGGGCAATTTCGATGCTTACTGGTGAAGTTGACAGTAAGTTATCGCGCAAAACGCAATTCAACGGAGCCGCGTTTCGGGACCGTCGTGAACGGCGCGCAGGACATAACTTTTTTCTCGGCTGTCAATGTCTTACGGCGCGATGGCGTGATTGCATGGCGCCAAGTATTGCGACGACATCTGTAAATTGTCTGCAAGTGGCTTTTCGAATTTCAAAACAAAGAAGCCTGCTAGCAATTAAGTAGCAGGCTTTCTATGTCCCATGCGGGTTATACTGGTGGCGCTTCACGGATTCGAACCGCGGACCTGTGGATTATGATTCCATCGCTCTAACCGACTGAGCTAAAGCGCCGAGGTCGCGAATTATACCCAGAGTCCTACTGGTGCTTGAAGTTGGCCTTGCGCTTGTTGACGAAGGCGTCCATGCCTTCCTTCTGGTCAGCGGTGGCAAACATGGAGTGGAACAGACGCCGCTCAAACATCACGCCATCGCTCAGGCCGCTCTCGAAAGCGCGGTTCACCGACTCCTTGACGGCCATGGTCGCGATCTGCGAAAACTCGCTGATCACCAGCGCTGTGGCCAGCGTCTCTTCCATCAGCTTGTCCAGCGGCACAACGCGGCTCACCAGCCCGGCACGTTCGGCCTCGGTCGCATCCATCAGGCGCCCGGTCAGCGCCATTTCCATTGCCTTGGACTTGCCCACAGCGCGCGGCAGCCGCTGCGTGCCGCCAGCACCCGGAATGATGCCAAGCTTGATTTCGGGCTGGCCGAAGCGGGCGTTGTCCGCCGCGATCATGAAGTCGCACATCATGGCCAGTTCACAACCCCCACCGAGGCAAAAGCCGCTGACTGCCGCGATCACGGGCTTGCGAACGCTGCGTATGTGTTCCCAGTTGCGGGTAATGAAGTCACCTTTGTACACATCGGCAAAGCTGTAGCTGCCCATGGCGCCAATATCGGCGCCGGCAGCAAAGGCTTTTTCGCTTCCGGTAATGATCATGCAGCCAATCGCAGGGTCGGCGTCGAAAGCCTTCAGCGCCACACCGAGCTCGGTCATCAACTGATCGTTCAGGGCGTTGAGCTGCTTCGGGCGGTTCAGGGTGATGATGCCAACTTTTCCACCTTCGATGCGGATGTTGATGGTTTCAAAATTCATGGGTTTCTCCAGGTTTTCAGTTAAGCCATTGACCGACAAGCTTTTTGTCACGCAATGCCAGGCCCCAGTGGGTCGCTGGTGGTGGCAATTTCAGGGCCAGCTTCAAGATGCGTTTGTCGCGCGCCACCATTACGTTGAATTTATTTGCGGCGCCTGCATAGAGCAGCACGTCATCGAGTTTGGACAGGCGCCAGCTTGAGGCCTGTTTGCCAGCGCCGCTGTTCAGTGCCAGCCATTCGTCGCCTGCGGCAAAGCCGGCTTGCTCGGCAGCACCGCCGCGCAACACGCCCTTGATCTGAATGCCGGCGCTTTCGTTCACACGCAGACCCAGGCGCTGGGCCAGACCGGCAGGCTCCTGTTGCACTGAGACACCCTGGCGCTCCAGCAGCGCCTTGAGTGGCAGCTCGGCGCTGCTGTGCACCCAGCGCGCCAGTTCCTTGTTGAAGGAGCGCCCGCTGAGCTCAGCCAGCACGTCCAACAGGTCGGCCTCTGTCATCGGCCCGCCCTGGCAACGTAGCCACAGGCCGCGCATCACGGCGTCGAGTGAGGTTTTTCCCTCCTGGCGCAAAGTGAGGTCAAGACACAGGGCAACCAGCGAACCCTTGGTGTAATAGCTGATGGTGGCATTGGCCGTGTTTTCATCCTGCCGGTAATACTTGACCCAGGCGTCGAAGCTGGCTTGCGCCACGCTCTGGATTTCGCGTCCCGGCGTTTGCAATACCTGGTTGATGGTTTTGCACAGCAGAGCCAGGTACGTTGTCTGGTCTATCAGTCCGCTGCGGTGCAGCAGCAAGTCGTCGTAGTAGCTTGTAAAGCCTTCAAAGAACCACAACAACTCTGTGTAGTTCTCAGTCGCATAGTCGAAGCGGGTGAACTCGGCGGGGCGCAGGCGTTTGACGTTCCACGTGTGGAAATACTCGTGGCTGATCAGTCCCAACAGTGTCGTGTATCCCTCCAGCGCTTTCTTGTCGGCGGGGTTGGCCTCAAGATTCAGGCGCGGCAGATCTTTGCGCTTGCAGATCAGGGCGGTCGAGTTGCGATGCTCCAGTCCGCCGTAGCCCTCATCCACCGCGTTGAGCATGAACAGGTAGTTGTGGTGCGGCGGCTTGCCGCACCAGAAGCGAATTTCTGCTTCGCAAATTTTCTGCGTATCGGCCAGCAGACGCTTGCCATCAAAACCGGGGGGTGCACCAGCGACGACAAAGCGGTGCGGCACGCCGCAGGCCATAAAGGAGCCACTCCAGAATGCGCCGAGTTCCACCGGCGAGTCCACCAACTCGTCGTAATCGGCAGCCAGGTAGCTGCCGAAGCCACGCTTGTTGATCTTCCTGGGAGTCAGGCCGGTTGCTGCGTGCCAGTCTGGCAGATGTCTGTCGGCCAAAAGGTTCAGCGCATGCGCAACGTTTTCCTGACCCGCGACGCGCAGGAACACACTGGTGCCGTTGAAGAAGCCGCGCGTTGCATCGAGCCAGGCGGTGCGCACGGAACTGTCGAAGGCGTAGATCTGGTAATTCAGAACCAGCGGCTTGCCCGCGCTGCATTGAATCTGCCAACTGCACTTGTCGAGCTGATTGATCGCCAGCATCTTGCCACCCTGGCTTGCCTGTAGCTGCTGCAAATTCCTGGCAAACTCGCGGACCAGGTAGCTGCCCGGAATCCACACCGGCAGGCTCAGCAACTGCGAGGCGACTGGCCGCTGGATGGTCAGCGTCACACTGAACAGATGAGCGTGCAGATCGGCAATCCGCACCTCGTACGCGATGGCTGCGCTTGCCATCAGTTCTTGGCGTCCGTCAGGTATTTTTCAACCTGGGCTGCAGTGATGGCGCCGGGCACACGCGTGCCGTTGGCAAAAATCAGGGTCGGTGTGCCTGTGATCTTGTGCTTGCGGCCGATCTCCAGATTTCGTTCGATGGCGCTTATGTCGCAGTTTGCAGTGGCGGCCGCCTTGTCGCGAACCATCCAGTCCTGCCAGGTCTTGCCACGGTCCTTGGTGCACCAGATGTTTTTCGACTTTTCGTTCGAATCTTCGCTCAGGATCGGATACAGGAACATGTGAATGGTGATGTTGTCCACTTTTTGCAAGTCGCGTTCAAAGCGCTTGCAGTAACCGCAATTCGGGTCTTCAAAAACTGCCAGCTTGCGTTTGCCGGTCCCGCGCACAATGGTGAAAGCGTCTTTCAGTGGCAGGGCATCGAAGCTGATGGCCGTGAGTTTGTCGACCCTCTCCTCTGTCAGATTGCGCCTTTGCCTGGTGTCTATCAGGTTGCCCTGCAACAGAAAATTGCCTTCGCCATCGGTGTAATAAATCTCGCTGCCGTTGACGCGAACCTCGTACAGGCCGGGCATCGCACTCTTGCTGACTTCGTCAATCTTTTGCAGTTGTGGAATGCGCTCGGCCAGGTTCTTGCGAATCGTCGCTTCCTGCGCCATGGCGCCCAGCGTTGTGATCAATGCGGCAAGAGTAAAAAATGCCTTCAAAAAACTCATGATGATCCGATCAAGATGTCAACAACCCATGGCTTGTCTTGCCACCCAAAGCTTGAGCACGCCACTGCGTTCAAAGCCATTCATACCCCAGTTGCGCACTGCCTGCCAGCTCGCACTGTGCTGCGAGAACAGGCGTTGCAGCGCGTCCATGGTGGCGTCCATCACCGCGACTTCGGACTTGCGCGAGCGCTCGTAACGGCGCAGCAACTTCTCGTCATCGACGCTGCGCCAATATTCGCGCTGACCCAGCGTATCGGCCAGTGCTGCCACATCAGACAGTCCCAGATTCAGACCTTGCCCGGCCAGCGGATGCACATTGTGCGCCGCGTCTCCGGCAAGCGCCCACGCGCCCTGCGCGTGTCTGCCGACCCAGCGTGTGGCGTGTGCGCTTTGCAGTGGCCAGGCGCTGCGCGAACTCGTCAATTCGAGCTTGCCAAGTTGTTCATGACTTGCCGCTTCAAGCTGCTGGCAAAAGTCCTGCGCGCTTTGGGCCAGCAGGGCGGGTACACGCTCGCGAAGCACCGACCAGACAATCGCCACTGATTTGCCGTCTGAGCCGTCGATCGGGAGAAACGCCAGGATTTCATCCTGAATGAACCATTGAAATGCGGTCTGCGCATGCGGCTTTTCGCACTGCAGGCGTGCGGCAATCGCGGTTTGCGGGTACGGCGTCACGTCGAAATCAATTCCAAACTCGGCGCGCGTGCTGCTGGAGCGGCCTTCGCAGATCACGGTCAGGGCAGCTGTGGGTGCTGTGGTCATTAACTCGATGAGCGGCTGAAACCGAACCGCCTCGGCCAGTCTGGCCTCCAGCGCGGGCACGTCGACGATCCAGGTCAGGCCGGGTACCTTCAACTCGGTCGCTGAAAAGTTGACGGCACCGCCATCATCGCCCTTGACCTCCATGGCGAGCACTTCGGTAGCGCTTTCAGCATCGGGCCAGCAACGCAGCGACTCCAGCAGCGTGCGCGACCTGGCGTTGAGGGCGTAGGCCCGTACATCACCGCTCACGCTCAAGTCGCTCCCGGGCAGTCTCTGTGCCTGCTCCACGAGGGCAACCCGCAGGCGTTCGCGTGCCAGCAGCAGGGCTAGCGTGCGCCCGACAATACCGCCGCCGCGGATGCAAATATCAAAGACTTGAGCCAAGTCGGCATTGTAGAAGCCAGTGCAAATGGGACCGCAACAGTCATGGCTTTTCGCGCGGCGCACAATGCGCAACTGATGCCACGCCTGATCCAAGCCCCCAATCTCGTCATGGCTACGCTGTGGGCGGATTGGCTCAGGGCAGAAGGGATTGATGCCAGCGTCCAGCGCGAGTATCTGAGGAGCGCGGCCGGCGAACTGCCACCAGATCAGTGTTTGCCAGAAGTCTGGATTCAAGACGCGAGCCAGGAAGCTCAGGCGCTTGAGGTTCTTGATCTCTTGCGGCATGTGCCGCAGCGACGCTGGGTCTGTTCCTGTGGTGAGAGGGTGGTCGGCGGGTTTGAGCAATGCTGGAGTTGCGGGGCAATGATGCCTCGTTAAACTGGCGTTTTATCTTTTCCCGAGAGCGATCAATTGAATGAGTAATGTGGCTTCCAGGAGCGGTTGTTCTGCTGAGTGGCGGGCTTGATTCTTCGACGGTGTTGGCGATGGCGCGGGACCAGGGATTTGAGCCCTTCGCGCTGAGTTTTCAATACGGACAACGGCATATTCATGAACTGGTGGCGGCCAAAGCGGTGGCGCACTCTCAGCGCGTCATCAGGCACGTCATAGCCCAAATTGATCTGCGAGAGTTTGGTGGGTCTGCGCTGACTGCGGATATTGCGGTGCCGAAAGGGCGATCGGCCAATGACATGTCGCATGGCATACCTGTCACCTATGTGCCTGCACGAAACACTGTGTTCCTGAGCTTTGCTCTGGCTTGGGCCGAGACACTCGGATCATCAGACATCTTCATCGGCGTGAACGCGCTCGATTATTCTGGTTATCCGGACTGTCGACCTGAATACATTGCAGCTTTTGAGACCATGGCCAATCTGGCCACGAAGGCCGGTGTTGAAGGGCAGCAAAAGCTGAAAATCCATTCGCCGCTCATCAAGCTGACCAAAGCACAGATAGTGCAGGAAGGTATGCGCCTTGGGGTGGACTATGCTGAAACCAGCAGTTGTTATGACCCGGGTGAGGAAGGCCGGCCGTGTGCTGCGTGTGATTCGTGCGCCCTGCGGGCCAAAGGCTTCGCAGAGACTGGCGTCAAAGACCCGCTCTATGAACGTTTTGGAATGGTGTGACTGAAATTGACGATGCCGTGGCCGTAACAGCATCGTCGTGCCGGAGTCATCGCCCGTAATATGACTGCAAGGTATCCCAGGCAGTCTGCTGAAGGAATCGAGCCAGTTCAACGTCAAGTCCTGCCGTGTAGCTGTTGCCAACGGGAGATTTGCCTGTGATCGAACCCAATACGGTGGCTGCCGCCAGGTAGGTGCCTGCAAGGCTCGGGTGGCGCAGGTCTGGCTGGTAAAGTTCCAGACCAGGACGAGCGGCGATGGCGCGCGAGAAAGCCAAACCCGCAGGTATGACGAGTGCACGATTGGCGTTGCCAGCCAGCGTGTACTGTTCTGCCAACTGCTGCGTCATTTCCGGCCTGTCCTTGTAGGCCCACGACATGAACAGGACTGCTTGTATGCCTTGGCGTGAAAGAATCTCTGCGTCCTTCTTCACTGTCTCGTGGAAGACCGATTTCAGCTGGGGGTGGATGGGGCACTGGCTGCAATCCATCATGATCACCGCATCAAACTGCCGGCCTGATTTGTTGAATTGAATATCGTTGTTACCGACAAACGAATAGCGACCTATGCCATCGGTCCTGAGGTACGAGGCCATATCGTGCCAATCCAGTCCTGATCCGCTAATGGTGACCGACGTTCCACGCAAGGTTGGGCCTTGACCCGCCGCAGTCGACATCGCACCCACATGACCATGCATGCTGTTGTTGTAATAGAAGAAGCTGTTGCCTACCCAGAGAAAGGACCGGGCGCTGTCTGGGTCGAGCCGAGTGACAGCAGGGCGCGTTTGCGCGAGTGTTCCGACACTTGCAGCAAGCAGCATCCAGGCAAAGATGACCGATACGAAACGGGGACATGCGGATTTGGACATCTTGAAGTTCCTTTGCTATACCGGTCCGAGTGCTGTGTGCAGGGCGACAAAGCATTGCGTCAATTTGTGCTGGGGGTCCAGATAAATCATGGGCAGTGACAGTTCATGGGATTCGCGAATCCTGACCGAGGAAGACAGATAGGGCTGCAAGACCGGTAAACCTTCGGCCAGCAGCGCATCGACCATGCGCTGGGGCAGCTTGGCACGGGCCTGAAACTGGTTGACGACGATGCCTTTGACCTGCAGTTTCGGGTTGTGATCGGCGCGAATTTCACTGACGTTTTCGAGCAGTGTGTAAAGCGCCTGCCGTGAAAACTCGTCACAGTCGAACGGAATCAGACAGCCATTGGCGGCAACCAGCGCGGAGCGCGTGTAGAAGTTGAAAGCCGGTGGCGTGTCGATGTAAATTCGCTCGTAGTCCTTGGACAACTGCTGTAGAGCTTCGCGCAACTTGTAGATCTTCTGACGTGACTCCAGCTTGGTCGTCAGTTCGCTGAGGCTCGGACTCGATGCCATCAAGTGCAGGCCCTCATGCGGTGTGGGTATGACGAACTTGTCCGGTGGCACGACGCGGTACGAATAGCTCAGGGCGTGTTCGAAAAGACCGGCGATGTTGGGCTGTTCGGCAGTCGCCTGCTTGCCTTGCAGGTAGCTGCTGGAATTGCCTTGCGGATCGAGGTCGATGACCAGCGTACGCAAGCCCTGACTGGCACTGATCGCGGCAAGATTGCAGGTGATGGTGGACTTGCCAACCCCTCCCTTCTGGTTGAAAACGACTAGCGGCATGTGGATGCTCCTGTTTGAGACAGATGGTATTGGCAGGCGCCCCACCTGACGCCATTATCCGGCTTGTGCGTGCGCAACCATCATTACAATTCCCACATTGGCTTCAATGGTGCCGTTGAGGTATTGATTTCTAAGGATTTTTTGATGAGTTTGAAATGTGGCATCGTGGGCTTGCCCAACGTCGGTAAATCGACCCTGTTCAACGCCCTGACCAAAGCGGGCATCCCGGCCGAGAACTATCCCTTCTGCACGATCGAGCCCAATGTGGGCATTGTCGAGGTGCCGGACGCTCGGCTCGACGCGCTGGCGGCCATCGTTCGTCCGCAAAAGATCCAGCGCGCGATTGTGGAATTCGTCGACATTGCCGGGTTGGTGGCCGGTGCCAGCACGGGTGAGGGGCTGGGTAACAAATTTCTGGCGCATATTCGCGAGACCGACGCCACCGTCAACGTGGTGCGCTGCTTTGAAGACGAGAACGTGGTCCATGTGGCTGGCAAGATCGATCCGATTTCCGATATCGAAGTGATACAGACAGAACTGTGTCTGGCCGATCTGTCGGCAGTTGAAAAGGCGCTGCACCGCGTGACAAAGACGGCACGCTCGGGTGACAAGGAATCGATCAAACTGGTGGCGCTGCTGGAAAAGTGTCAAGCTGCGCTGAACGAGGCCAGGCCGGTGCGCACGCTGGACTTCAGCAAGGAAGAGTTGCCTTTGTTGAAACAGTTTTTTCTGATCACCGCGAAGCCGGCCATGTTTGTCGCCAACGTGGCAGAAGATGGTTTTGAGAACAATCCGTCTCTGGAACGCCTGCAGGCGTATGCGGCAGCCCAGAACGCCCCCGTCGTGGCCATTTGCGCCAAGATGGAGGCCGAGATGGCCGATATGGAGGAAGAGGACAAGAAGATGTTCCTCAGTGAAATCGGCCAGAGCGAACCAGGTCTGAATCGCCTGATCGTGGCGGCCTACAAACTGCTGGGTCTGCAGACGTATTTCACTGCCGGCGTGAAGGAAGTGCGCGCCTGGACCATTCATGTGGGCGACACCGGCCCGCAGGCAGCCGGCGTGATTCATACCGATTTTGAAAAGGGTTACATACGCGCCCAGACCTTTGCCTATGAAGACTTCATCGCCTTCAAGGGTGAGCAGGGCGCCAAGGATGCTGGCAAGATGCGCAGTGAAGGCAAGGAATACATCGTCAAGGATGGCGATGTGATGAATTTCCTGTTCA
>CAIYMN010000197.1 GCA_903927295.1 uncultured beta proteobacterium
TGCGTATTGTTGACGCGCGACTGGATCCCTATTTTCTAGCACTGTTTTTTATGACCTTACCCGGAAAGATGCAAATCCAGAGGTGGAGTAATGGCGGTGTCCAGCCGGAAATTAGTCAGCCCGCTTTGAAAGCTATCGTTGTGCCGATACCTCCGATGGCAGTGCAACACAAGATACGCGATTCGATCGTGAAGGCCCGACAACTCAGAGCGCGTTCGGATCACTTGTTGGAAGCCGCCAAACGCGCCGTAGAAATCGCTATCGAGAAAGACGAGATGGCTGGCCTGGCGTATCTGGAACGGGAAGGAGCGATGCAATGACAGACAGCGATAGCGCGCCCAAAATCATCATCATTGCCGGCCCCAATGGTGCGGGTAAAACCACTTTTGCACGAGAGTTCTTACCCAACGAGGCGGACTGCTTGCAGTTCGTCAACGCTGATTTGATTGCTGCCGGATTGTCGCCCTTTGCCCCGGAGGCTGCGGCATTGCAGGCAGGGCGTTTGATGCTGACGCAAATTGCCGATCACCTTGCGCATCGTCGCAGCTTTGCGTTTGAGACGACTTTGTCTGGCGTGGCCTATGCGCACCAGATTCCGAAGTGGCGAACTTTGGGCTACGCCGTCGCCTTGCATTTCCTGGCTTTGCCCGATGCCGACATGGCCGTAGCCCGTGTGGCGCAGCGAGTCAAACAGGGTGGACACAATATTCCAGAGGCCGTGATACGTCGTCGTTTTGTGGCAGGTCTTGCCAATTTGCCGCGATACTGCGAGCTGGTGGATGACTGGGATGTGTACGATAACAGTGGTCCCAAGCCAATTCTGATCAATGAAAGGGCACAGCGATGACGCCTCAAGCGATGACAAAGCCGTCCGTCTTTCCGGACCGTCAAAAGGTGACGGCAGCGCTGGAGCGCGCGGCAGAGCGCGCACGAGCGCTGGCCGAACAGACGGGTACAGAACTGATTGTGAACAGGGGTGCAAACCCCGCACCCAAGCCTTTTGCTGCCAGGTCACAACCAACCTGATGAGCCAAGTCCCCTACGAACTCATCCTCGGCTGGCGCTATACGCGCGCTGGCCGTGCGACCCGGCGCAACGGCTTCATCTCCTTCATCTCGGGGGTGTCGATGCTGGGCATTGCGCTGGGTGTGGCGGCGCTGATCATCGTGCTGTCGGTCATGAACGGCTTTCAGAAGGAAGTGCGCGACCGCATGCTGGGCGTGGTCTCGCACATCGAAGTGTTTGCTGCCAATGGCGCTGCCTTGCCCGATCTTGAGCGCACGCTGCGGGAGGTCCACTCCAACCCCCAGGTGCTGGGTGCAGCGCCTTTCATCGCCATGCAGGCCTTGCTGGCACGCGGCGAGGACATGAAGGGCGCCATCGTGCGTGGCATTGATCCAGCGCTGGAGCCGGGCGTAACCGATCTTGCAGTCGAACTGAAAAAATCGGCACTGGCGCGATTGATTGCCGGCGACTTTGGCGTCGTGCTGGGGGGCGAACTGGCGCGCTCGCTCGGCGTGCGCGTTGGGGACAAGGTAACCCTGGTTGCGCCCAGCGGTCAGGTGACGCCAGCTGGTATCGTGCCGCGCCTGAAGCAGATGACGGTGGTCGGCACTTTTGATTCCGGCCATTACGAATACGACTCGGCCCTGGTGCTGATGCACATGGACGATGCGGCGAAGATTTTCCGGCTTGAGGGCCCCACGGGCGTGCGCGTGAAGCTGCGGGACCTGCAACAGGCGCGCGAGGTCGGCGCACAAATGGCACGCAGCCTCACGGGTGATCTGGTGGTGCGGGACTGGACACGCCAGAACCGCACCTGGTTTGCCGCGGTGCAGGTGGAAAAACGCATGATGTTCATCATCCTCACGCTGATCGTTGCGGTGGCGGCCTTCAACCTGGTGTCCACGCTGGTGATGACAGTCACCGACAAGCGTGCCGACATCGCGATCCTGCGCACGCTGGGTGCGAGCCCGAACTCGATCATGGGAATCTTCGTCGTGCAGGGCGCCATGGTCGGCGTGATCGGCACACTGGCCGGGCTGGCGCTGGGTCTGGGGGTGGCCTTGAATATCGATGTGATCGTGCCGGCGCTGGAACAGTTGTTCCACGCCAGTTTTCTGCCCAAGGACATTTACCTGATCAGCCGCATGCCGAGCGACCCGCAGCAGGCCGACATCGTTCCGGTTGTCATCATCTCCTTGCTGCTGGCTTTCGTGGCCACGCTGTACCCAAGCTGGCGTGCTAGCCAAGTCAACCCGGCGGAGGCGCTCAGATATGAGTGATATGGCTCCCACGCTTGTCACTTCGTGTACTGCGCTGCCCCCCGAGGGGGCGCACTTCGCCTTGGGGCGGCCCGGCGGCGAAGTGGTCCTGAGCGCGCGTGGTCTGAGCAAGCGCTTCAGCGAAGGGCGCCTCGACGTGACCGTGCTGCAGGGCGTCGACCTTGAGGTGCGCGCCGGTGAAACGCTGGCGATTGTGGGAGCCTCAGGCTCCGGCAAGAGTACGCTGCTGCACCTGCTTGGCGGTCTGGACGCGCCAAGCAGCGGTTTGGTGCTGCTCAAAGGGCAGGACCTGGCCGCACAGAGCGCTGCAGCGCAGGGCCGCTTGCGCAACCACTACCTCGGTTTTGTCTACCAGTTCCATCACTTGTTGCCAGAGTTCAGTGCACTCGACAACGTCGCCATGCCCTTGTGGATTCGGCGCCAGTCGCGTGCGCAATCTGCCGAAGCCGCCAGCGCCATGCTGGCCAGCGTGGGCCTGCAGGACCGCTTGCTGCATCGCCCTGCGGAACTATCGGGCGGTGAGCGCCAGCGTGTGGCCATCGCGCGCGCCCTGGTGACGCGTCCGGCCTGTGTGCTGGCCGACGAGCCGACCGGCAATCTGGACCGTGGCAGCGCTGACGCTGTTTTTGAGCTGATGCTGGAGCTGGCCAGAACGCAGGGTACGGCCTTCATCGTTGTCACGCACGATGAGTCGCTGGCGGCGCGTTGTGGACGGCAGCTGCACTTGGTGGGTGGTGTGCTCAGGGCTTGATCGCGGCCAACATGCTGCCATGAGTTTCTGGATCGATACCCATTGCCACCTTGACGCGAGGGAGTTTGCCGGCGATGTGCAGGCGGTTCGTGCGCGTGCCGCCGCCGCTGGTGTTGCACATTGCGTGCTGCCTGCGGTTTGCGCCGCGAATTTTTCTGCGGTACGCCAGTTGGCCCGCGAAACAGGAGACAGCTACGCGCTGGGCATCCATCCGATGTATGTGCCGCAGTCGCAAGACGCTGATCTGGCGCTGCTGGATGAGGCTTTGCAGCAGCATCGCTCTGACCCGCAACTGGTGGCGGTCGGTGAAATCGGCCTGGACTACTTTGTGCCAGAACTTTGCGTCAGTCCCTTGCGTGAGCGTCAGGAGTATTTCTATACCGAGCAGTTGAAGCTTGCGCGCAAGCATGATCTGCCAGTGCTGCTGCATGTGCGCCGCTCGGTTGATCGGGTGCTCAAGGGATTGCGCGACACGGCGCATGAGAAATTCTGGTGCGGCATTGCGCACGCCTTCAATGGCAGTGAGCAGCAGGCGCAGGCCTTCATCGCCTTGGGCTTGAGACTGGGCTTTGGCGGCGCTGTGACTTTTGAGCGTGCACTGCAACTCAGGCGCCTGGCAGTCTCATTGCCGCTGGAATCGATCGTGCTGGAGACCGACGCGCCCGACATGCCGCCGCGCTGGCTGTACCGGAGCGCGGCGCAACGCGCTGGTAGCCTCAAGCAGGCGCGCAACGAGCCCTCTGAGTTACCGCGCATCGGGATGGAACTGGCCCGGCTGCGCGGCATGGAGGGGTCAGGACTGGCGCATGCCACAAGCAGGAACGCGCTGGCCGCTTTACCCGGTTTGGTGCTTCATAGCAGGTAAACCTGAGTTGGCTATGATCCCCGGTTCGCGATGCCTGCAGCAGGGCGACGCCACCGATTCACTTCAACATGTCAATACGTATCAAATTTCTTGTAATCCTGCTGAGCACCTTGCTGCTGGCGACTTGCGGCGGCGGTGGCTCTGCATCGACACCGGTCACACCAGTCACGCCGGTTAATGTGGCGCCAGTTGCCAACGCGGGTGCCGCGCAAAGCGTACTGACCGGGACCCTGGTCACGCTTGACGGCAGTGCCAGCTCGGACGCCAATAGTGACGCGTTGACTTATGCATGGTCGCTCAGTTCCAAACCAGCTGGCAGTGGCGCCGCTTTGCTCTCACCCACCTCGGTCAAGCCCACTTTCACGGCCGACGTGGCTGGCACTTATGTTGCGTCGCTGACTGTGAACGATGGCAAGCTGAGCAGCAGCCCGGCGACCGTCAGTGTGACGGCGACGGTGGGGAATATTGCGCCTGTGGCGAATGCTGGTCCAGCGCAGAGTGTTGCGGCGGGAACGCTTGTAACGCTGGATGGCAGTGCCAGCTCGGACGCCAACAATGACGCCTTGACTTATTCATGGTCGCTGACTTCCAGACCAACTGGCAGTAGCGCTGCCTTGCTTTCGCCGGCCTCGGTCAAGCCCACTTTCACAGCGGACGCTGCTGGCAGCTATGTTGCCTCGTTGACGGTCAACGATGGCAAGATCAGCAGCACTCCGGCAACGGTCAGTGTGACGGCGACCAGTCTGACAAGCCTCACCTTGAGCCTGCCCGCACGTTCCATCAATGCCAGCCAACTGGCTGTCATCGTGGCTGCCGGAGATCCGCTGTCAGAGGCGATTGCCAGCTATTACCAAAGCGCACGCGGCATCCCTGCCGCCAATATCATCCGGGTCACGTTGACTACCGGTGTGGACGCAATCTCCGCTACGGACTTTGCTGCACTCAAGACAGAACTTGACGCCAAACTGCCTGGTGGCGTCCAGGCCACTTTGCTGACCTGGACGGCACCCTCGCGGGTGGTGGGTAGTTGCTCCATGGGTATCACCAGCGCGCTGGCACTTGGTTTTGATCCGAAATATTGTTCAGGGATCTGCCCCGGCACAACCACTGCTTCTCCCTACTACGATTCGGAGTCGGCGCTACCCTGGGTCGATCACAAAGTGCGTCCTTCCATGATGCTGGGCGCCAGCACGCTGGCTGCCGCCAAGACCCTGATTGACCGTGGCGTGCAGGCCGATGCCACTTTGCCGACGGGTGACGGCTATCTGATGCGGACCAGCGATGTAAACCGCAGCGTGCGCTACACCGATTACCCAGCCTTGCCCGGCGTGTGGGCTGGCAACAGCGGACTGCAGCTGAGCTACATCGACAACTCGGCCGGCGTGGCAAGTGATGGCATCAGCGGCAAGAGCAACGTGCTGTTTTATTTCACCGGACTCGCGGGCGTGCCACCAGCACTGACGAGCAACAGCTTTCGACCCGGCGCCATTGCCGACAGTCTGACCTCGACGGGCGGCTATCTGCCCAGCGGCAACGGTCAGATGCCGATCACTACTTGGCTGGATGCAGGCGTCACGGCGAGCTATGGCACAGTGGAAGAGCCCTGCAATTACACGCAAAAGTTTTCCAGGGCTTCGGTACTGATTGACCAGTATTACCGTGGAGCGACCTTGATCGAAGCCTACTGGAAGTCGGTTCAGTGGCCGGGACAGGGGCTGTTTGTTGGCGAGCCGCTGGCACAACCGTTCAGGGACAGCCCGGGCTTTGCGATCGACGCCGGGCAGTACCTGATCAGCACGCGTGCCTTGCGCGCCAACAGCACTTATGTCTTGCAGTACCAGAGCGGCACTGCTGGTAGCTGGGTCACGCTGGGAAGCTTCAAGGTGACGCGGGCGCAGCCTCAAAGCTGGCGTGTGTCCTTGCCACCCGGCAATGCCACCCAGTTGCGCTGGCTCGGGCCTTGCCCGGCCAACGCGGCCCTTCAGTGCACACTGAGCACATCGAGTTGATGTCTCGCTGATTGACGGCAAGTGCCGCTATTGCAGTTCCTGCAACGGTGCGGGACGCCACTTGGCGAGCCGGTTTTCTACCTGGGTCATGGCGTACTCTGCAGCCAGGGCAACCACCATGATGATAACGATGGCTGCATACATGCCAGCCGCGTCAAAGGAGCCCTTGGCCACATTGATCAGCAAGCCGATGCCGTAACGGGCGCCGACAAACTCGCCGACGATGGCACCCACAACGGCAAAGCCGAAGCTGACATGCAAGGAGGCAAAAATCCAGCTCATGGCCGACGGGATCACTACCGAACGCGTCAGCTGCCAGCCCTTGGCGCCAAGAATCTGGGCGTTGGCCAGCAGATTGCGGTCAGCTTCCACCACACCCTGGAAGGCGTTCGAGAAAACGACAAAAAACACCATCACGAAGGACAGTGCAACTTTGGACGTCAGGCCCAGGCCGAAGATCATGATGAAGATCGGTGCCAGCACCACCCGCGGAATGGAATTGATGACCTTGATGTAAATGGAAAAGACGTCGGCCAGCATCTTGTTGCGCCCCAGCGCGATGCCTGCAATGATGCCGGCGATGGAGCCCGAGAAGAATCCCAGGAGGGACTCTTCCATGGTGACCCACAGGTGGTACCAGAGCGACCCTTCGGATGTGCCTTCAACCACCCACTCCTTCAGGCGCATGAAGATCAACCAGGGGCTGGAATAAAAGAAGACGTCGATCAACTTGAAACGTTCCGCCAGTTCCCAGCCGCCCAGAAAGACAACCAGAATAAAGTAGCGCCAGAAATAGACGGCGAACTTGCGCTTGCGGGCTGCCACCGCAGCGGCAGCCTCGATCTCGGCATCGGAGGTGCCAGGCTGAAAAACCTGCGCACTGGAAATATTGGTGTTGCTCATCATGCTTCCTCAGGCGACCCGCGCTTCGTCGCGCTCGGCGCCGCGCAGAACCTCGTCACGCAGGTCTTCCCAAATGGTGCGCGAGATGTCGATAAAGGCCTTGTCATAACGTATTTCACTCACAATACGCGGCCGCGGGATGTCGATGTGATAGACCGATTTAACGGTGGCAGGGCCCGAGGTCAGCACATAGACCTTGTCAGCCAGAGCAATGGCTTCCTCCAGGTCGTGCGTGACGAACACTACTGACGCCTTGGACTGCGACCATAAGCGGAGCAGTTCTTCGTGCATCAGGACGCGCGTTTGCACGTCAAGCGCCGAGAACGGCTCATCCATCAGCAGGATTTGCGGTTCATTGATGAATGTCTGCGCCAGTGAGACACGTTTGCGCATGCCACCTGACAACTGGTGCGGGAACTTCGTGGCATGAATCGACAGGTTGACCCGTGCCAGCCATTCGCGTGCCTTGGCGTAGGCCTGTTCCTTCTCGATTCCCCGAAACAACGGCCCGGTAACGACGTTGTCTATCACGCTGCGCCAGGGAAACAGGGCATCGGTCTGAAAGACGAAGCCGATGCGTGGATCGATGCCATCGACCGGCGCGCCCATGACCCGGACTTCACCTGCCGAAGGCTTGGCGAGCCCGGTAACCAGGTTCAGCGTGGTGGACTTTCCGCAGCCGGTTGGACCTACCACGGCCACAAATTCGCCGCGCGCCACACTCATGTTGAAGTCGCGCAGCGCGGTCATGGACTTGCCGTCCGGGGTCAGAAAGCGTCGACTGACGTTGATCAGTTCAATCGCCGGGCTGTTGTTATCAGGGGTCATGGATCTGCCTGGTTTACTTGGCGTTTTTGACGAATTCGGTGGTGTAGGTCCTGGACAGGTCTACCGTCTTGCCCTTCACGTTCTTGGAAAAGGCGGCCAGCACAGAAAGCACAGTCTCAGGACCGCCAGCGGGCATCACCCCATCGGGGGTGAACATGGCCTTGCCGTCGGCCAGTGCCTTGATATAGCTGTCCTTGTCACCAGCATAGAAGTCTTTGGGCATCTTGTCGGCAATCTCTGCAGCCGTGTGGGTGTTGATGAACTTGAGGGCCTTGACAAAAGCGTTGGCCAGTTTTTGTACGGTCGGCTTGTTCTTCTCTACCCAGTCGGTGGACATGTAGAGCGAGGCGGCCGGGTAGGTTCCACCCAGTGCGGCCTTCGTCTTTTCAACGGTTCGCATATCGACCAGAATCTGCGCCTCGCCGGTCTTGAGCATGCGCGAAATCGTGGGCTCGGTCGTCATGCCGGCTTGAATCTTGTCCTGCGTCATGGCGGCGATGAAGGTCGTGCCAGCGCCCACCGGAATCGTGCTGAATTCGCCCAGCGGAACGCCGGACTTGACCATCAGGTATTGAGACAGGAAATTGGTTGAGGAGCCGAGACCCGTGACGCCAAGGCTCTTGCCACGCAGGTCGGCCATGGACTTGATCTGCGGATGCTTGGTGGATACCAGTTCCACTTCGCCCGGTGCCTGGCTGAATTGCACCACCGACTGCACGTACTTGCCCTTGGTCTGCAGATCGACGCAATGGTCATAGAAACCGACCACGCCCTGCACCGCACCCGCCAGCATTTCGTTTTCGGCGTCGACGCCAGAGGCTTCGTTGAGCAGCTCAACATCCAGGCCCTCGGCCTTGAAATAGCCCAGTGCCTCTGTCAGTTTGGCCGGCAGGTAAATCTGCTTTTCGTAGCCGCCGACAATGATGGTGACCTTGTCTGCGGCGACTGCTGCCGACGAAACAAAAACGATGGATGCGAGACCGAGCGCCTGCAGCAGGCGCTTGAAGTTGAATTTGCTATTCATGATGCTTCCTGATGTGATGGGACATGCAGGCACGAAAGGGAATCCGATCGGGCCTGCATGTGGATTTTAGTGAAGGATGCGCCGGGCCTTCAGGTCATTTCGGGAAAAAGGAAGCGTGCCGTGTCCGGCACGCTTCAAATGTCCGCTCAACCGGACCCTTGGAATGACACTGTTGGCTGCTATCAGAACTTGTAGCGCATGCCCAGGCCAAATTCGTTCTGCGACTTGGCACCTTTTGCCTGCGCGGCCAGATAAGTACCATCGGTCTCCAGATGATCAGCCGCCACGTAGAACTCGGTGACGTTGTCCAGGTGGTAGGTGGCCGAGCCATAAGCTGTCGAACGGTTACCTGAAGCCACTGTAGCAGCCTTGACGCCACTCATATCCCTGAAGGCATCCAGCACAAATCCACCACTGGTTCCCGCATTTTCAGCCGTCATGACTTGATAACCGACCGCAAAATCAAACGGACCTTTCGGAGTGAGCTTGGCAGACAGCGTCCAGGCACGGTCATTGCGATCACCGACACCGGCTGCTTGTTGCGCCGTGTAGCCAAAGTATCCAGCGTTCACCCGAATCAGCGGCGTGACTTGCATATTGCCGCCAAATGAATACGCAGTGTGCCTGTAGGTATTCAGGTCGGTGAGGGTTTCGCTGGCGACGGTGCCACTGGTGACAAAGCCGGCCACGGTGTAGTCGCTGCCGTTATAGGCCAGTGAGCCGGTGGCGCTGCTACCCCGGGTGTCGAATCGAGCGGCAGAGGGATCGACACCAAACGAATATTGCAAGCCAGTCACCAGACCATTGGAGAATGCCTTCTTCCAAACAATCCCGTTGTTGATTCGGGTACCACCCACTCTGTTGCCGTCGCCGTTCGAGTTGTTAGGCGTGCCTGCATAGAAAATCAGCTGTTTGAAGTTGTTGGTGTTGGTATAGCCACCTTGTTCCAGATTGGCCTTGGCAGGGCCATAGGGGTCGCCATAGACCGCGGACGCCGCCGGGTCACGCCCCAGCGCATTTTGCCGACCAAAGCTGATCTTGCCGAGGGCATCGCTCTGAATGCCGACCCAGGCGCCACGGTTAAACAGAATGTTGGGAGTGTCCACCTCGCCAGTATTGGCGACAAACTCGCTCTCCAAACCAAAAATGGCCCTGATCGGGTCTGGGCCGCTGCTTGTGGCGTGTGAACCTGTGAGGCCCCAGCGGTTTCCGCTGAACCAGGCCACTTGAGGAGTAAATTGGTTTGCGCGATTTCCATTTGCATCGGCCGAAGTCGCATTGTTCTTATAGCCAAGAGTCACGTCGATCAAGCCATACAGGGTGACGCTGCTGCTGCTGTTTCCAACGGTCAGACCGCTGCCACTGCTGGCGGACTTGGCTGCGGGTTCCGCCGCCGCGACGGCCGCGTTGCTCTTCTTGGCTTGTTCAACAGCCGCCAGTGCCTGTTCCAGGGCCGCTTGTGCCTGCCTTGCTGCGGCTTGCGCCTGTGCAGCGGCAGCCTGAGCCTGAGCCAGCGCCTGCTGCATTTGCTCCGTGCTCTGCGCCTGCGCCGCGACCGAGGCGAGCCCCAAGGCGGCGCTCATGAGAATAACTTTTTTTGTCTGCATTGAGATATCTCCAAAGTTGAATAGTGGTTCGTCGAAGCGTTGTGCAGGACGCGACCGGTTGGCGACATGTGCACCTCGCCAACTGCTGCGCAATGTAGGTGACGGCAGCTTTCAGTCCGCTTTCAGTCAGAGCTACCTAGGGAAAGTACTGATAGCGACTGGCGCGACAATGATTTGCCAGGAGCTTTTTGAATCCTGTACCCCGCAACTGACATGCGAATCCTTGTCGTGGAAGACAACGCCGAATTGGCCCAGTGGCTGGGCCGAACCCTGCGCGCAGAAAAGTACACAGTCGATTGCATCGCCGATGGAATGGATGCTGATTTCGCGCTGCGCTCGGAAAAGTACAACCTGGTGATTCTCGACCTCGCCTTGCCTCGCATGGATGGCAGGGAAATCCTGCGGCGCATGCGAACGCGTCAGGACGCAACACCAGTGCTGGTGCTGACTGCCAACAACACAATCCAGAGCCGGGTCAGCGAACTCGACGAGGGTGCAGACGATTACATGGCCAAGCCGTTTGAAATCGAAGAACTGGAGGCGCGAATCCGGATGTTGTTGCGACGATCTTCGGGTCAAGCCAATCCGCAGCTCGCCTGTGGCGATTTGACCTACAACACCAACACACGCGAGTTTCAGGTGGCACGGCAGGTGTTGGCACTGACACCTCGCGAGCGCGCCGTGCTCGAGTTGCTAATGAGAAAAACGGGCACCACGGTTACGAAGCCGGCCATTGCGCAAAGTCTCTTTTCAATGGATGAGGATTCGTCCATTGACGCGATCGAAATCTATGTACACCGATTGCGCAAGAAGATTGAATCGAGTTCGGCCCGCATCATCACGCTGCGCGGCCTGGGCTATCTGCTGCGCCAGGAGGATCATGCATAGCAGCCTGCAGCGTCAGTTGCTGGCCTGGGTCCTGTTGCCGGTAGCCGCCGCAGTTGCGGTTGATGCCAGGTTGACCTACGAAAGTTCGGTCGAGACAGCTTCCATCGTGCAGGACAGATTGCTGCTGGGTTCGGCCCGCATGATTGCACAGCAAATCAGTTTTGAGGACGGCACTTTCCAGCACCAGATACCCCCGGCCGCGCTTGAACTCTTCCAGTCCGAGCTGCCAGACCGCATCTTTTATCGCGTCACGACAGGCACCGGCCAACTGCTGTCTGGCTATACCGATCTGCCTTTGCCAGCGAGACAGTCACCGTCGGCCTCGCCACACTTTTTTGGCGCCACGATGCGTGGCGAGCCGGTACGGGTCGTTGCTTTCTTTCAATCGGTCGTCGGCAACCCGTCTGCCTTACCGGTGGTGGTCGAGATTGCCCAAACTGCCCTTGCCCACGACCAGTTGAGCAAGAAGCTGTGGTTGTCCGCGGTGGCACAGCAACTGCTGATATTGGCGCTGACCACCATCTTTATCCTGTTTGGTCTGCATCAGGGCCTGCGACCCCTGATCCGGTTGCGCGACGATGTTCGTGCCCGCAAGGAGGGGTCCTTGCAGCCGCTGCAGACAGACCGGATTCCGGCTGAACTGACGCCCTTGGTGGATTCCTTCAACGATTACATCCAGCGGCTCGAAAATCACACGAATCTGCGCAGCAGCTTCATCCAGAATGCCGCACACCAGTTGCGCACGCCGCTGGCGGTACTCAACACCCAGATCAGCGACGCCATGCGCGCGCCGGGCAAGGCTGAGGCAGAAGTTCCACTACTGGCTGCGCGCCGGACCCTGCAGCAGACGACGCGACTTGTCAATCAGTTCCTGACGCTTTCTGCGGCTGAAGCCTACGTCGCTGTCATGATGCCGACCACAACCCAGTCATGCTGCGATGTGGTTCAAAAAGTCCTGGAAGACATGGCCTTTCAGGCGCATCAAAAGCAGATTGATCTTGGTTTTGAACGCACAGGCGTCGACACCCTTGTTTCAATCGACCCGGCGGCGTTGCGCGAAATCACCGTCAATCTGATCGATAACGCAGTTCGCTACACGCAAGTTGGCGGTGTGGTGACGGTGCGGGTTGAGTCGAGCGCTGAGAAAGTTTCACTGGCCGTGGAAGACAACGGACCTGGCGTTGCCGAGCACAATCGCAGCAGACTTTTCGAACGCTTTTACCGTGCTGGAGAAACCGGGACATCCGGCAGCGGACTGGGGCTGGCCATTGTCAAGGAACTTGTCTTTCAATGCGCTGGCACGGTGAAGGTGCTGGCGCCCCAGCACGGCGGCACGGGTCTGCTGCTGCGGGTTGATTTCTTCACCACTGGCCGTGGTCCAGCTAATCGAGCCGTGGCTTGATGCCGTGAATGTCCTTGAATGAAACCAGCGCCAACAAAACATTTTGTTCGTCGGTAACGGGAATGGCGCGAAAGGCGTAGCGATCAAACATCGCCATGGCATCGCTCAGGGTGTCTTGCGGGTTCAGACTGATGATGTTTTCCGTCATGATTTCGGCCATGGTCTGATCTGGCTCGGCCGCCATCAGCTCCCGGAAATCAACCACACCCTCCAGAACGTTGAGGTCGTCCACAACATAGACGTACATGATGACATCGATGTCCCGGGCAATTTCATGAAAGAGCGTGATGACTTCCCGTACCGTCGCCGATTTGGGCATCTTCATGAAATTCTGCGTCGAGAACAACAGGATGTTTTCGTCGTGCTTGTCAACGATCTTCTGTATTTTGGCGGCACTTTCGCGGTCCATCAACAGTAGCAGCTCGTCGGCTTCGGAGCTTGGCAGGGCTGCCAGAATGTCCGCCGCCTGGGCCGGACTCATGACATTGATAAGTTGCGCCGCATGGCGCTTTTCGATGGCGCGGATCAGTTCGCGCTGCACCCGTGGCTCGACTTCTTCCAGCGTATCGGAAGCGTGTTCGGTCTCGAGTTCCTTGAATACCGCCAGGCGCTGGTCGCCTTCGAGCTCCTCCAGAATATCGGCCAGATCCACCGGATGAATGTCACTGATGTTTTCCTTGAGCACACTGAGCTTGACGTGCCCCTTGAAAGCACCGATGTGTTCGGGCAGTGGCTGCACGTAGAGCCAGGAGACCGTTGTTTCCTGGCGCCGCTCCGAAATCCAGTTGGCCAGCTTCTTCAGTCCCATTCTGCGCAGCAGGCGGCGTCGGCTGAAGTCGACTTCGGTCACATACAGCTTGTCGGCCTGGAAGTGCAGGCTGATGTCATAGACGATCTCGACCTCATGGTCGTCCATGTCGAGAATTTTCTTGTCCAGAACATGGGCGCGAAGCAGGATCGATCCCTCGGGCGGATGCCGCTCGAACTCGTGCGGGGAACTCAGGTCGAACACCATTTCCGTATTCGAAATCAGGTTCAGTTTGTCCCACGGCAGAAGCAGCGAAGGATAGCCAAAAGAACGACTGACAACGAAATGGCTGACCTCGGGCAGCTTTGCGGTTTCGACAATGACCACGTCGTCCAGACGGCCGATCTGGTCAGACTTGAAATAGACCTTGCGGCCAATGATTTCACTGAGAAAAAACCTGGGCTCCAGCACCGTGATCATTGGACTGCCCCCGCACTCAAGGTGACGACAAATTTGTAGACGATCAGACCGACCAGCAAAAGCAGGTAGATGCGCAGTGCCATCAGGGATATCTTCACCAGCGGTGTCATCTCGATATGCGGCTTGCTGTAGCGCTGGTTGATTTCCTGAACCTTCCTGATCAGGCGATGGATGTTCGATACCATGGTAATTTCCTCTGATCAGTGAAACAGGGTGGGGAACATGACACTGACGCCGTACAGCGTCGACAGTATCACGATGGCAATGACGATGAAGCCACCGATCACGTTTTCCGTCAGGCTGTTGCAGTAGTCCCCCATGTGCTTCTTGTCATTGAGCAGGAGAATCAGGAACACCAGTGCAGCAGGCAACAGGGTTACCGCGACAACCTGGACGAACAGCGTGATCAGGACCAGCGGAGCGCCCGGTATCAATACCACCAGGCCCGCCGTAATCAGCGTGAAGAAGTAGGTAATGTAAAACCAGGGTGCTTCCTTGATGTTTTGATTAAGGGAGTGGGCCCAGCCGAAAATCTCGCCAAATGCCCAGGAACTGGCCAGAGAAATGCAGATGGCACCGAGCAAGCCTGCGTCAAACAGGC
This sequence comes from uncultured beta proteobacterium, assembly GCA_903927295.1. Lineage (GTDB taxonomy): Bacteria > Pseudomonadota > Gammaproteobacteria > Burkholderiales > Burkholderiaceae_C > Rhodoferax. The sequence continues at coordinate 14,392 of CAIYMN010000197.1, forward strand.
CGATCGCCATGAAGGTTCCGACGTAGTGGTTGGTGCCCATCAGAATCGACGCCGCCTGCGCGGCGTCGTCGATGGCAACACCTTTGAGCACGGCACCGGTCAGGATGACAATGAAAACCGCCACCACGACGGTGAATATGGAGCCGACCAGGGTATCGAATTTGCCCCAGGGAATATCCTTTTCCAGCATGCCTTTATCGACCACCGCGCTCTGCTGGAAGAACAGCATCCAGGGGGCGATCGTGGTGCCGATGTTGGCCATCAGGATGAAGAACAATTCACCGTTGAATCCACCCGGGAAGTTCGGGATCAGGCCTTGTTTGAAAATATCGGACACGGACGGGTGCACCATGAAGGCTGCCGGTATGTAGATCAGATTGAGCGTGCAAAACAGCAGCGCAATCTTTTCCCAGGTCCAGTAGCGCCCGTTGATCACGATGATGCCCATCAGTGTCACGACGCCAGCCACCGTGATCCAGGGTGCAACGCCGAAGATACTCAGCGCGGAGGTCATGCCGATGAATTCGGTGACCAGGGTCAGCCAGTCCACAATCATCAGGTCGATCAGTGAAAACCAGCCCCAGAAGGCGCCGAAGCCGTCAAAAATGGCTTCGGCGTGGCCACGTTTGGTGACTGCGCCCAAGCGTACCGTCATCTCCTGCACATAGTAGGCCACGGGAATCAGGATCAAAAGGAACCAGATCAGATTGAACCCGTATTTGGCACCGGTGGCAGCGTAGGTCGTGATGCCGCCAGCGTCGTTGTCTGCCACCATGACGACCAGACCCGGTCCGGCAATGACCAGATAGAGCCGGAGCGCTTTCCAGTACTTGCGAACCTTGTAATAGAGCCAGGAAAATATGTCCATCTTGGTGTCAGTTCAGTCGAGTGCCGTCGAGTACCCAAGTATTAAAGCATGGTGGTCGGAACACAGATCAAAACTCGGCATGCAGGCGCAAACCAGCAATGGAAACCGGACCTCGATCCAGGTTGTAAGCAGGGTTCCCGACATGCTGGAAGTCTGCCGTCACAGTCAGCGCCTTGCTCACGGCGATGGTGTAGTACAACTCCAGAATCTGCTCGGTGGCATAGTGAGGCAGTTGCCCGTCGCCAATCAGAATGCCTGCCCCGCCCGCAGCAAAGTACGCGCGCGCCTCTTTGGACAAACCATTGACCGCGAATGCCACACCCGCCCGGTGTGCTGGCTGACTCCATAAGTTGCCCTGCACCGACAAACCGCCTGACAGGGATTGGTTGACATCGGTAAAGTCATAGGCCTCGGTGTCGCCACGGTTCCGGCTGAACCGTGCGAACACGCCGACATCCTTTGCCAGTTCCTGCTCTGCGCCGAGAACAAAACCTGTTTTGCTGGCCCTGTGTCGGACATGGCTGGTGTCGGCATTCTGGCCGCTCGCCAAGGCCAGTGCCACGGCGTCAGCGTAATAGGCCATGCGGGCCTGATTCAGAAAAACCAGCATGCGCAGGGTGCCGGGATGGCCGCGCCATTCATGGCGATGTTCCAGTTCGGCAACCCATTCACGCTGATTGAAGGTTCTGTCGATGGATTCGGCATTGGGTTCGGTGGACCTCGCGAAAAAGCCGCCACGCCATGTCCAGTCCCGCTGCGTCCACTCGGCCGCGATGCCATAGGTGTAGCCCCAGGCGTCGGCGGCGTAATCAAAAGCGGCGCCGTCGATCACAGCCCAGTTCAGGAAATCGGCGCGCGGGTCATGGGCGTAGCTGTTGCTGTCGAAAATGTCGACGACCGAGAATTTGCCCAAAGTCAGTGTCAGCTTCTGTTTGCTGCTGGCGCCAGCCAGGGCGTTAGGTCCCGATTCGACCCTGTCCATTTCATCATCGAGGGCATAAGTCTGGCGCAGAAACAGGCGTTGCAGGCGACCGTAGGCAGAATCGTGTCCCACCTTGTAGGCCGCACCGCTGGTGAAGCCAGCCACACCCGTTGTGCCGGACAATCCGTAGCCTTGGTCGAACTCCGGGTTGATGTAGAGCTCTCCGTTGCGCCATAGCCTGAGACCCAGAAACAGTGTTCCATCCACCGTTTCCTTGCTGCCTTCGTCAGGTCGCAAACTGTTGGACCCCATGTAGGGCGAGGCAAACCCGCCATGTTGTTGCGTCACGACCGTGAGTTGCCCGTGCACATTGAACAACTCCGCCGCAGTTACCTCAAGTGCACTTGCTGCGGGCGCAGTGGATTGGGCCTCTGCCCCTTGCCAAAAAGTGCAGGATGCAAGAAGAAACAGGAATCGACACAGACGGGAGTATTGGGTGGACATGGTGAAAAGCAGTTTCAAGTGGGGCCGACAGACCGGCACCGTGGGCATGTCCGGCCGGATTTTACCCAGCGCTCTGTGTCGGTTCAAAGACTAAGCGCCGGCTGATTTGAACTTTGACCCGCAACCTGCCTTGCATGATGCGAGAATGGCGACCCATGATCCAGCCTCAACGATTCAAAGTCAGATGGGTAGCCATTCCATTGGTGCTCTGCTTTGCCTTCTTCGTCTGGACCACGGACAAAGTCACGTTGCAGGGCGAGCGCACCATCTATACCGTGGATTGTCGCGGCGGCAGTTGGGAAGGGAATCGCTGTGCTGGCGAAATTGTGGCCGGTGCGCGCTATCGGTACCGGGCGCTGAAGCTGCGTGGAGAAGTTCTGTTCTGGACTCTGGGCGAGCAGGAGCCGTCAGCCAAACTCACAGGATGCAAGATCGAGGACGGTCGCAACTGGATTTGTCCGGTCAGTGTCGAGGCCCCCAGGTCAGTGACGCTGGCGCTACACAAAGGTGAGCCGCTTCACAATCCGGCCTGGCCGACGCGTGCCTTTCACTCGACTTCAAAAGTTGGCTGGCTGCTGCTTGACATGGGATTCAAGTTTGCACCAGTCATTGATTGACCACCGGTTCAACGCTAGGTAGCCGGTAGCTCCGTCTTCGCTTTGCGCGTCTGAAAATAAAACGCCAGCACCTGCCAGGTGATGAACAGGGCAATCGCGGCAATCAGGGTACCACTGATCGGGCGGTTGATGAAGACGTTGAAACTCCCGCGGCTCAAGAGCATGGCACGGCGGAAGTTCTCCTCCAGCATCGGACCCAGAATGAAACCCAGCATCAGCGGTGCCGGGTCCAGTCTCAGGCGCAGGAACACATAGCCCATGATGCCAAAGATGGAAGTAATGTAGATGTCATCAAGGTTGTTGTTGATACTGTAGGTGCCAACGCAGCAGAAA
>CAIYMN010000198.1 GCA_903927295.1 uncultured beta proteobacterium
AGAATTAGCTTGCATTGGGCATATAACCTCAAGCGGTTCATAAGCATCTTCGGTATTGCTGGAGCGATTAGAAGTGGCCCCGGTTGTTTGAACAACCTTTACTCAGATTTACATCGCTGAAGTCTCAACTGAAGGACTCATGTTGTCGATATCGATACTAAGAATCCAAGTGAGTGGGTTCTGCTTTCATCAGAGGTGAGACTGCGCACTACCGGCGCATCGTCGAACTCATTGCGCAAATCCCGGGCTACCGAGAATTTGTCTGATCAGCGGTTTGGGGTTGCGGGCAAACCAGGCGCCCAGGCGCAGGCTCAAGCAAGATACGAAGCGAATTCTCAGCGGCAGTCCGGGGCCAAGTACTTATATCTGTCAGTCGCCGAACAAGAGCGCGCTCATCCTGTGAATCCCTGAGGGCCGGTGAGATCCCACAGCGTTGCCTGCCAATTCGAGATTCGTCCCTCAGCCTGGCATCGGGGGCAAAACCAGATGATGGCGGCGTCCGCTGCTACTGAGGCATCAACCGTTTCCTTCTTGCACTTGAAGCAGCTCGGTGCCAGGGGCGCGTCAGCGCTTTGACTCGACGCGGCACCCGTCACGTCCACCAAGAACTGCGCCATCTCTCGAGCAGGGCCTTTGATGGGGGCAATGGCCCCATTGGCGTCAAGAAAATGTTTCAAGTCGGTGATGTACATCGTGATCAAACCTTTACGAATGATTGCCGGGCCTGCAGTGTTGATGCGCATCGCGGCAATGCCTGCGCTGTGCAAGAAGGGAGCGCGCAGTGTCAATGCAAGGCATCGACTGGGCTTGTGCAGCGGGCGTGCCCTGCGCAGAACTCCTGCGCAATCTCGGCATGTGAACAAAAGAACGATAGTCGATTTCGCGACCAATTTCCCGCGTGCTCGCATGATATTTGGTTGTGCCGACAGGCCTGGCAGCGTCGCCACCCTGGTGCTTTGATTGGGCAACCCGGCCACGCTGCGCTTCGTCGGTCCAGACGGCACGGTAGGTGGCTGTTGGTGCACAGGTTGCAGCCGGGTCGTGCTCCCATCGTCCAACCGGAAGGCACACGTGTGCTGCTACTTGATGGCGCCTAAGGTCTTGGCCAAGATCTCACCAGTGACCAACTCAAGGCCGGCGAAGCTCGGTCGGGTTCTGCAGCCGACAAAGGTTTCTCGCTCGAATGCGACCTTGCCACCGACCAAGCAGTCCCCAGTGCAAGAAATAAGGTGCTTGGCTGCAATGGCAAGCTGGTTATCCTGGTGGTGGTGTCGGTGTCGGTGTCGGTGGACAGCCGTCTGTGCACGAATAGGCAATCCAACATAACTGAATCAAGGATGCAAATCGGATGGTGGCCGTTCTGTGGCTGGACTCTGGCTTGGGCCGCTGATTGTCTGCTTTCACCAGGGGTGAGAGGGCGCACTCCCGACGCCTCGTCGACTTCTTACGAAGATGCCGGGCTACCATGGCTTTGTTTGATCAACGGCTTTCGGGTAGGCGTGAGTGTCTAGCCTTCAACGGCTATGTCAGATGCCATAAAAAACGTCAAACCTCAACAACGGCGCGGGCTCCGAAGGAGATTCTCCGCTTCGCAGAGCAGAATATATGCAACAACATCAGGACGCCATGGAAGAGCTTGCCATCTGAGCGCCACGATCACAATTGCCAGAAAACAGCTAGGCAAACGCAGATTTATTCAATGAGTTCACCAACCCGACCAGTGGCTCAAACCTTGTGGGTGGATAGCCTTCACAACACCGACGCGACATGACACCAACGCCGCCGATCCTTGTTAGTTTTTCGCAGGCGGAGTACGAGAAGAAGAAGCGCACTCGCCGCGAGGTGTTCTTAGTCTCCCTGTGAGATTCGGGTAAAAACCTGCCACATCACGCCCCAAACAGAGTATTTGACTCGATGCCGCCGGCATTGCGAGGTGTTTGGTTCAGTCGTGCATTTTTCAGACCACGAATGGGACGAATCAGTCGTCGCCGCATTTGTGATTTTTGCAGGGCAACCGAGACCGCTGCCCCCGCGTCAATGGGATTTTGTCGATGTGGCAGGTTTTTACACGAATCTCACTGGCGACCCACCTACACATAGAAGCACGGTAATGACCATGAATTCAGTTCGATGGAATGTTGTGGTGTCGCCCAACACCGATCAATCCGTGCGCATGTACCTTGCTGGTCAAGGCGACGGGCGTAAGGGCGACCAGTCGCGCTTCATCGAAGAGGCAGTCCGTGCACATATCCTTGCGCTTTCAGCCGAGCACGCCAAGGCTGCAAACATCGACCTCACCGAGGCTGATTTGACTGGAATTGTTGCCGAGGCTGTGCAGCGGGCAAGTGAACGCTGATGCGCTTCGTCCTGGGCACCATTGTCTTGATCAACGCATTGAATTCACCCCACGGACACCCCGACGCCATTTATCGCGCCGGTACGATCTTGGTGATGTCGAGGCTGGCAAGCCTGAGCGTGGTGTGCTCGAAGACCTGAGCGCGTTAGCACGACTTCTCCGCTGGGGATCCCCTCAAAAAACGCAATTCAAAGTACGTTGAGCCATGGCTGGTCGACTGCCAAGCCAGGCTGATGAGTGCGTGACAAGCCGCTTGCTACTCAAATAGATCGGCATGTGTACCAGCGCGCACAAACACGACCAAACCGTGTTTGCCGGCGTCATCGAGTTTGTAGGCCAACAGAAAATCACCACCAATATGGCACTCCCTGTGTCCTACCCAGTCACCACCCAATGGGTGATCGAACCATTCAGACCCGAGAGGGCCGTCATTGGCAATCAGCAGCAGCATCGCTTCCTTGAGTCGGTTCATGTCGTGCCGCGCCGCCCGGGACAGCCGCTCCCAGTCTTTCAAGAACGACTTGGCGTAGTCGGCCGCCCGTGGCAGCGGGGCACGCTTACTTGCCGCTGTTCTTTTCGAGGTCATCGAACAGTTCAGAAGCGCTGTCAAAACGTGCTCGACGTGCGCTCGCAATCTCGTCAGCCTCGGCCATCGCGACACGCGTTTCGACGTTTGGCACCTTGAGCGCAAACGGCATTTGCTTGTCGGCGATTACGCGCATCAAAAACACGCGCACAGCATCAGAGACGGACAACCCCATGGAGGCCAAGGTTTCGGTGGCTTGCGCCTTAATTTGTTCGTCCAAACGGACGTGAACCATTGTGGTGGTAGCCATAGCGGGTTCCTTTCATTTGAGATACATTGTATCGCAATGATTTGCTGCAAGCACGCTGAGTCCCTGCTTGGCGTACCAATATTGACAACATGAGCTTTAGCCCAAATTGGTGCCAGGGAGAATCGCCGTTCGCCGCCAGATTGAAGTGAGGTTTTTGATCTATTGACAGACAGTCGCCACCAAATGTCTCAAGTAATTTTCTGGCACGTGTCACCGTCCGCCAAGGCGTCACGCAAGTAGGCGTAATCGACCAGTTGCCCTCGGACCACAGCACCGATGGCGAACCTAGATTCCTGACGTCATCGTGACGCTGGTGCATTGCTTCGGCAACCTGGCCACGCTGTTCTTCGTCGGTCCAGACGGCACAGTATGCCCCGTTGGCGTACAAGTTGCTGCCGGGTCGTGCTCCCATCGCACAAGCGGGTGGTAAACGTGAGCTGCTGCCCGATAGCGTCATAGCTCTCGGCCAAGATTCCACCAGTGACCAACTCAAAGCGGGCGAACTTCGGTCGGGTTCTGCTGCCGACAAAGGTTTCTCGCTCGAATGCGGCCTTGTCACCGACCACGCAGTCCGCAGTGCAAGGAATGAAGGTGCTTGGCTGCAATGGCAAGCTGGTTATCCTGGTGGTGTCGGTGTCGGTGGACAGCCGTCTGTGCACGAATAGGCAATCCAACATAACTGAACCAAAAATGCAAATCGGATGGTGGCCGTTCTGTGGCTGGACTCTGGTTTGGGCCGGGGATTTTCTGCTTTCATCAGGGGTGAGATGGCTTTGTCTGATCAGCGGATTTCGGGCTAAGGGCAAACCTTACTGCTGGGCTGCGAGTGACGGAATTGGTGCCAGTCTATCTTGCGAAACAACGCGCCAGATCGCCTGTGTTTGACCAGATCAACTTGGCGCGAGCATCGTCCCTCAACGGCTATGTCAGATCGCCTGAAAAACGACCAACCTCAACAACGGCGCGGCCTCCCAAGGGAATCCTCCGCTTCGCGGCACGGAATATGTGCAACAAAACAGGCACCCATTTAAGTGATCGCAGAACCTATAAACACTTTGCAGCAGTGATAAAGAAACAAGGATTGAAAGTGCTTACCTTAGGCGTGCCACTAGCGCAATTGCCAAGAAAAATAGCTAGGTCAGAAAAAGCTATCAAAAGAAGTTTGCACGAACAAGGCAAATGGGGTATGCTACGCATACCTCAAAGCTTGCTTTGTTCGTCGCTACTTGCTTTGGTAAGTCGAAGCGGCATGTCAAAATTTCCCTCCGCTCAGTGCGGGAGCTCGGTTTCATTTTTGGAACCGTTGGGGACGCCTCGTGGCGAATTTTTCAAAGAACTCCAGCTGCTGCAATTCAAATTGCAGCTTCACTCGACGTGCAGGCTTCTGCCTGCGCGTCGTCAAATTCAGCCTCGCGCGTCAGGGCAGTTTTCTGCTTTGACCCGCGAGCGCGTCAACGACCACATTATCGCTGGTCAAAACCTTCCACCAATTTTCAAAATATTTCGGGCTAATCGCCCCATTTGCTGCAATTCATGATGTAGCTTCAATTGACATGCACGCGCAAGCCTGCATGTCGTCAAATATGGCCTCGCACACCAAGCAGTTTCTGCTTTGACCGCCGCGAGCGCGCCACAGACCACGATTCCGCTGGTCAAAACTCATTCCTAACTAATTTTCAAGAAATTTGGGCATTGCCCCAATCAACACGCACTGCGTGTTGCAACTGGTTATCGAGTCAGCCACAAATTCTGCGGAATTTGTGCATTGCCCCCAAGGGGGCGTTTTTTCTTCCTTTTCAATTTTGAACCGTTTGATCAACCTTTAAACAATGGAGATTAATACCCTAAATGATTGCATCGCATATTTTAAATATCTTAAAACCTAGGACATCAAAATGAACACTTTAAACATCAACCCAAATATTCAAACCCCGCCGAAGAAAACAAAAAATCGTCCACGAAAACTCGCCCGGCACTACCACACTATTGCAACCATGCTGCTGGCAAACTCGAGAGCGAGGTCCGCTGGCAAAAAGGGACTTTCACAGACTCAAATGATCGAGAGAATTTATAAGAAACATGGTGTCTTGGTGGAGAGATCAACACTTCATAGGTATATCTCCAACCATCATTTACTCAAACTTTTGTAAAGGAATAATATGAAAATTGCTTCTAAAAATCAACGCCTCGCATATCGACTGGTCAGCGATGTTTCAAAACTTGGGATGACCAAAAAGGAGGCTAAAGCTCTGAATTTAAAAGTGGTCCGCTCAATTGGAACACAGCGAAATTACGTAGATTGGGTTAAGGTATTCCTGGACTGGTGCGATCAAATAAATCGACCATTTCCAGAGCATTTCTCAATTCTGCAAACTCAGGAATATCTCTACGAGTTGGCAGAAGAACCACGCACAAAAAAGGAAATTGGTGATATTAAAATGGCTATGGAAACCACTTTTAAAATTCAGCTTGAAGCTGTTGAAAGTGAGCACTCTGCCATTCTGAAATCACGTGCTTATCAAGATGATCAGATAAGCAAAATTATATCGAAGCTAAGCGCTAAGTTTTCCTTATCTGCAAGGATCTGCGCGGCTGCAAATTTACGAGCGCATGAACTGCTGACGCTGCGTCGGATTTCTGAGCAGGAACGATCAACTCACCGAGAGTGGTCTAAAGATTTATATATCCATTGTTCTGATTTTATTTTGTATGTCGTAACTGGTAAGGGAGGCCTGAAGCGCCACGTGGCAATACCTACTGCATTATCAGAAGAGCTTGAAAGCCACCGAGTTGCTTGCGGCGAGGAAATTACTGTAAAGGACCGCAAGATTAATTACACACTTGTTTACAACATCGCTGGTGGTCAAAGGTTTTCGCAGGCATTTTCTGATGCGTCCATGAAGGCGCTCGGGTTTTCCTATGGGGCGCATGGGCTGCGTCATCGCTGGGCCCAGAGGCGCTTTCAGACACTAAAAGATAATGGCATGGTTACCGAGACAGCATTATCAATCGTGAGCCAGGAAATGGGACATTTTCGTCCTGACATTGTTCTTGTTTACTTTCGTTAAGGATTGAACCATGTCTGCAAGCAAAAAGAAACGCAAAGCCAGTATTCCATGGCTTCGAATTCGACCACAAAAGTCGGGCAAAATCTATTATTACTTCGAGTTACCAGTAAACGCGAGGCGGGATGAAATTGCCCTTGGGAGCGATTATTTGACTGCGTTGCAAAGGCGTCAAGAGTTGCTGCTTCAAATTCGCATCGACAGTAGGAAGGAACTTAATGACCTCAAATTTGTGATTGCACTTTATCGGGAAATTTATATTCCGACATTTGAATTTGAAAAACGAAAAGAGAATTACTCGTCCATAAGTCAGATAGAAGCTTTCATTGCACAAAGCAATATTGATTTGGAGGACCTCGACGATCCGCAGCTTCATTCGCGCTACGCGCAGTGGCGCAATGCAAGGCTGAGCATTCGAGTAAAGAATGAGATTGCATTATTGGGGCGACTCAAAAATCTGGCGCAACGCTGGCTAAGCGCAAACCACACAATGGAGGCCGAGATGGCAGACTGCGTGATCCAAGCAGGAGGATCCTGCGCAAGTTGACGCATCTAATCTTTCGGCCGACGATTGTTGACTGCTCCAGGGTGGACAGGCCGTCAACGTTTACTCGAGCGGGTCTCAAAATCGATCAAGCATCATTATCCCAGCATGTTTATTAACATAATCTAAATCGTATAAAATTGACATGACGACACCAACACCAACAAATCATGCCAATATCTACAAAG
>CAIYMN010000199.1 GCA_903927295.1 uncultured beta proteobacterium
GGCGCTGGAAGGCGCGGTCATTGGCCAGTGCCACCTGGTATTGGGTGTAGCGCGCCAGCGCCACATCGTGCTGCTCGGCGGCGCTGATGGAGAACTAAGTTGACACGTTTTCCGCTGTGTCGAGCATCGCGTTTCTGGCGTAAGGATCCATGGCAAAGTTGTCCAGCACCCAGCGCTCGGTGATGCCGGTGCCGCCGGGGGCGGAGGGGTCCGGGTAGTAAACAATCGGTCCGTTGGAGCAACGGTCGGCCATGATCAAAAGCGCGCACTGTGCTGAACCGTCGGCCACCTGCGCGGCTGCCATCTGCAGGGAACGTGCACTGGTGGCGCAGGCTTGTTGCACGGTAGGACCGGCGACCTGATCGATGCCCATCATGCCCGTCACCCAGGGCAAACCGTAGAACACGCCGTGCTGCGGATTGGTGACGCCCAGGATGCCCAGATCGATGCGGTCCATCGGGAAATGTTTGTCGGCCAGTGCCTGCTTGCTGACGTTGGCGGCCAGTCGCAGGCTGTTGAGGTGGCCAATCGGCCCCTGCCATTTGGCGAAGGGGGTGGACCAGTAGATACCGTAAGGAATGAATGCGCGGGTCATGAGGGTTCTCCAATTTATCGGGTCTGTCCGGTTTGCCACTGGGCAAAGCTCGAACCGCTGAGGGCCAGTTCCTTGAGCAGGGGCGCTGGCTGCCAGTACTGCGGGTCAAGTGTTTTCTGGAACGCCAGAATGCCGTCGTAAACCGTTCGGAGTCCCAGCGTGTCGGCATAGAACATGGGGCCGCCGCGGTAGCGCGGAAAGCCGTAGCCGGCGGTGTAGACCACGTCGATGTCGCTGGCGCGCAGGGCAATGCCTTCCTGCAGCAGCAGGGCGCCTTCGTTGATCATGGCGTACAGGCAGCGCTGCTCAATCTCTGCGGCATCGGGCTTCCGCTGCGGAATGTTCAGGCGCCGGGCTTCCTCGGCCAGCATGGCAATCACTTCAGGGTCGGCTGCGCGCTTGCGCTCAGCCCCGTCGTAGCGGTAGTAGCCACGTCCGGCCTTCTGGCCGATCCAGCCGCGATCAAAGAGCAGGGCCGAGGGGCGGTAGAAACTGGGGTCCTTCGGCAGCGAATGGGCGCGCGCTACCCGTGTCAAGTGACCTATATCGACGCCAGCCATGTCGTATACCGCGAGGATGCCCATCGCCATGCCCCATTGCTCCAGCGCGCTGTCGACCTCGGTGGGGGTTGCGCCTTCGAGCACGCAGCGCTCGGCTTCACGACCATAGGGGTCCATCATGCGATTGCCGATGAAGCCGTAACAGACTTTGGCCACGACGCCGGTCTTCTTGATGCGCTTGGCCAGTTCCAGCGCCGTCACCAGGACGTCGGGCGCGGTCTTGCCAGCCTGCACGACTTCGAGCAACTGCATCACATTGGCCGGACTGAAAAAGTGCAACCCGATCACGTCCTGCGGCCTGTGCGTGACGGCGGCAATCTCGTCAATGTCGAGTGTCGAGGTATTGGTGCCCAGGATCGCACCGGGCTTGGCAACCGCGTCGAGCCTGGCGAAGATCTCTTTCTTCAGCGCCATGTTCTCGAACACGGCTTCGATGATCAGGTCGGCCTCGGTCAGAGCGCTGTAGTCCAGGCTGCCGGTGATCAGGGCCAGACGCTGCTCCATCTGCTCGGCGCGCAGACTGCCGCGATCAACGGAGCGCTGGTAGTTCTTGCGTATCGTGGCCAGGCCACGCTCCAGGTTCTGCTGCGCGGCGTCCACCAGCGTGACGGGAATGCCAGCGTTGACGCAGCACATGGCAATGCCGCCGCCCATGGTGCCGGAGCCGACGATGCCGACGCTGGCGATCGGACGCGCCGCGATGGCAGGTGAGAGTCCGGGAATCTTGCGCACCTCGCGTTCGGCGTAGAACAGATGGCGCAGAGCCTTCGCCTCGGTTGCCTGTTCCAGCTGCGCCGAGAGTTTCGATTCGACCTGCAGCCCCTTGTCAAAGTCGAGTTCGACCGCCGCTTGCACTGCATCGATCAGCGCCAGCGGCGCCAGGCGATTGCGCATGGTCCTGGCGACCTTGGCGCGCGTAGCGGAAAGCAACTCGCCAGCTGCTGCCGCGCCTTTGACTGAGAGTTCGCGGGTGCGCCGTGGGCCAGCGCCTTTTTGCACCAGCTCGCGCGCGAAAGCGATGGCAGCCGGAAGCACCTCGCGCTCCGTGACAGAGTCGACCAGACCCGCTTCGAGTGCCTTGCCGGCGGCCATCGGCTTGCCGGTGAGCATCATGTCCAGCGCCACCTCAAGTGCGACGGCGCGTGGCAGGCGTTGCGTGCCACCTGCGCCGGGGATGATGCCCAGCGAGAGCTCGGGCAAACCAAAGCGCGCACCCACATGGGCCACACGGTAGTGGCAGGCCAGTGTGATCTCCACGCCACCGCCAAGTGCCGTTCCGTGCACGGCCGCGACCACGGGGACCCTGCTGTCTTCGATCAGGCGCAACACCTCGTGGTAGCCGGGCTCAGCGATACCGGTGTCGAATTCCTTGATGTCGGCACCAGCGACAAAGGTTTTGCCGGCACAAGCCAGAACGATCGCCTTGACGCCGGCTTGGGCGCGCAACTCGGTAAAAGTTTTCTTGAGTCGGGCGCGCAGCGTCTGGTCGATTGCATTGACCGGCGGACTGTCGATGGTGACCACGGCAATGCCGTCGTGGATGGAGTAGCTCACGGGTTCGCTCATGGCGAGATCACTTTCTTGTAAAGAGGATGAAGTGGTTTTGTCATCCGGAACTTGAGTCTTGTCATCCCGGACTAAAGTGTTGTCATCCTGGGCTAAAGTGTTGTCATCCCGGCCCCGGATCAGGTCCGGGGTTCCAACATCCGGGATCCAGCGCCACACAAGCACTGGATTGCGGGTCGTAGCCCGCAATGACAAATCCAAGACCCGCAATGACAAGCGAATTTCGACTGGTCATCAGCTGGTAGCCTGCTGGCGCAGCACGCGCTTGAGTAGCTTGCCGCTGGGGCTCTTGGGAAGTTCCTTGACGATGTCAACCTGCGCCGGCACCTTGTAGGCGGCAATGTTTTGACGGCAGTAGTCGATGACCTCCTCGGCAGTGAGCGTAGCGCCGGCCTTCAGCACCACGGCGACGACCACCTTCTCACCCTGGGCGCCAGCGGGAATGCCATAGACGGCCGCCTCCTGCACGCCGGGCAGTTTGTACAGATACTGCTCGACTTCGGCCGGCCAGACCTTGAAGCCCGAGACA
>CAIYMN010000200.1 GCA_903927295.1 uncultured beta proteobacterium
CAAAATCGTGGCGCGCAACGGCAGCGCCAGCGCGGTCAAGGCCTACGAGGGGGGCTGGAAAGACACTTTCTATGTCCCGATCAACGAGACCGTGACCTTTGTTGCGAGGTTCGACGAAGCGGCGGATTCGAGTTACCCGTACATGTACCACTGCCACATGGTGAACCATGAGGATCTGGGGCTGATGGGGCAGTTTGTTGTGCAGTAGACACCTTGCTGCGGCGGCGCTGCTGTTGGCACTCACCGCCTGTGCTGAACGAGCCGGTAGTGGCCTGCCCGGCGCGCCTGGGTCGGTGCGCGCGACAACAGGCAACGCCAGTGTCAGCCTCGCCTTCGTCCCACCAGCGGCACACGGGCAGTCCGACATCTCGACCTTTGTAGCGACCTGCAAGGCAGCGGGAGAGACGCTCAGCGGCCGCTCTGGTGCCAGCCCGGTGCTGGTTGCGGGAATGACAAACGGCCTGCGTTACGCCTGCACCGTCAGCGCCAGCAATTCGGCCGGCACGGGAGCGCCTTCCAGCGCCGTCGAGGTCACTCCACGCGCAGCACCGGCAAATTCACTGGCGTCCGCATACCGGTCTGCCAGGTGGGCCACTGGCGTCTCGGTAACTTTCCCCAGCGAATGCAGCATGACCATCTGGCCCGCTGCGAGACCGAACCACGCAGTGGACACGTACTACCTGGCGCCGCCGCCTGGCGTCGCCCGAGCCAAGGTCGTGGCAAGAACTGCCGTCAGCGGCATGCCACTGGTCGTCACCGACTACCAAGGGGATGGCGCGCAGTCCCCAATCAGCATCAACATTTGCCCGGCCAGGGCATCCACAACAACAGCCACCAATGAGGGTGTTATCGGCGTCATGATCTCAGGCGCCAGTCTTTACAAGGCCGCAGAAATTGTCGGTCACCGCGCTAGCGCCTTGAAAGACAATGCGTCCTACCGCTTCAAGAAGCAAGACGGAGAAGGCGTCGCCGCACATTTCATTGACAAATGCAGCGGGCATCCGACACCGGCGAGCGCTGGTAACAGCTACCACTACCACGGCCTGTCACCCTGTGTCACCGCGCAGGTTGACCAGGAAGGCGGCCCTTCCCATTTGATCGGTGTGGCGCTGGACGGATTCCCGATCTATGGCGACAGGGACATCGATGGCAAGCCGGTGGCTTTGGGCCGGCTCGACGCCTGCAACGGCCTTACCAGTGCGACACCGGAATTTCCGCAGGGCATCTACCACTACGTCTTGCCGGCAGACAGCAAGGAGCACAACTCCTCCATGCGGTGCTACGCCGGCACCGTACCCTTGAAGGAACTGGCTGCCGCACAGGCCGCGGGGTTTTGCTACAGTGCCCTGCCGGCGGGATCGATCACACGGCTTGCACCCGGCATGAAGATGTAGTTCATCAGAACGTCCAGGTACCAGCGACATAAGCCATTGCGCTCACCGGCACTTGCATCAGTACCGAGTTGGCGGGCCCGTCGTAACTGCGCAGACCGCCCTGTACCTGCACGCGGTCGCCCTGCCAGGTGAGCGAGGCGGTCAGGATGCGGCCCTGATCTGCCGGGTGGTAGAGCATGTCCAGCGCCGGCTGCCAGGCGTCATGCTGCCAGCTCAGGCGCAGAAAGACATTAGAGCGACGAAGGCTCTGCGACGTGCTGAAAGCCTGTGTCTGCCAGGCCAGATTACCGGCTGCAGCGGACGCTGGCACGCCCATCGCCGCCATTGCCCCCAGTTGTGTATTGCGCGCAAACCAGGCATCCCACTGGGCATCGGAGGGCGCCGTGCCATCCCACCAGGCTTCGGCCAGCAAACTGAGCTGACTCTCGTTGGTCCAGGTACCGCCGAGCAGCAACTGCTTCACGTTCGATTGCGTCACCAACTGCCACGGATTGTTCAGCGATAGCACGGCGGCAGCCGGATCGATGGCGCTGCTGTCCCCGCGCTGCAGGTAGCGCAGCGAGGCATGCAGTTCCGTTGCTTCGCTGGCTACCCAGGCCGCTGCGGCGCCGACGCTGGCACCGCTGTGGGCACCGACACGTGCAAAGCCGTGCCAATCCACTGCGCCGTCGCGCTGGTAAACGCGCAGCGCCAATGCCGGCTCCGTAGCCCCAAGCGCATCGCTGGAGGCCGTCGGATTGACCCAGACCCAGGACCAGGCGGTACTGGCATCAAAATGCTCGGCCATCAGCAGGGGGCGGCCCTCCAGCGTGTTGCTGAGCAAGGTGCGCCGCACTTCCTGCTGAATCATGTCGTTGGGGCGAAAGCCGTAGCCCACATCCCAGGCCACGATCTTTTTGCCGGCACTGAACTGCCAGGCGCCGGCGCCCTGCGCTGCGTAGAGCTCATTGACCCAGGCCCGGCTCTGCGTGGCACCACCCTCGCTGCGTTGCTGCTGCAGCGTCACCACGCTGCTCAGACCATGGCCACTTGCGCGTAGCTCTGCCTCCAGAGCGCCAACGCCGACCGGCAGATCGACGATGCCACTTTGCAGCGTGTTCGCCTGTGCCAGTGGGCCACTGCTGGAGGCCTGTTGGCCGACCCACTGCGCACGGACCTGGCCGCCGAACTGTGCCGTGCTGTCGCCCGCCTGCGCGCAGCCCAGCGCGGCAAACAGGAGCGCAGCAGCGCCCACCGTGATGCGGTGCATGGCTTACTCCAGCGGCGGGTTACGGACCAGGAACATCGGATTGAGCCATTCCGGCGGCACCTGGCGCTCCTTGCGGCTCAGGTAGCGCACGTGAGTCGTCTTGTGGTTGCTCACCTGGTCGGAAAGCACCATCTCGGTCACCATGGTCGGTGCTGCGGGCTTGTCCATGACAAAGCGGGCCTGCTTGGCCAGTTTGTCGGAGAGCACGTACAGGTCAGCCCGTACCGGCTCGTGCCGCGTCTTGCCAATCCAGAGCTCAATGCGCTGGTAGGTCACGCCTTTGCGGTTGGCGTTCAGGCTCAGGTGCAGACAGCTCTGCTTGGCCGCAGCACCGCTGTCGTCGCAGGGTTCTTCGCCAACCAGCTTGCCTGTGTAATCCTCGGCCCAGCTCATGGTGGCCACGTCGCCAGTGGAGGCATCACCGAGCAGCTTTTGCATCGGCGTGATGCGCAGTGGTCGCTGGCTGTTGGGCATCAGGAGCCAGAAGTCGTCGCCCAGCATCAGCACTTTCTGCCCGGCCTCGGCCGGACTTTGCATCAGCACCAGAGACTGGCGCTTGGCCTGCGCAAACACCTTGTAGCGACGCTCCTTGTCAGGCGTGCCGTCGGCGTTGACCACATTGATCAGCGTCTCCACCTGCAGATTGTCCGCACTCATGCGGTATTTGTCGGTGGCTTTGAGCAGGGTTGCAACGTCCTGAGCTTGGGCAGTGATTGCCACGAAGGCGGTGGCAAAGGCGATGGTAATTCGAAGTGCTTTCATCATTTGCTTTCGTTGTGTCGTCATCGTATTCATAGTGTCACCATCGTGTTGACGGGTCCGTCATCGCGAGGCCGAAGGCCGTGGCGATCCATGCATGGATTGCCGCGTCGCTTGGCTCCTCGCAATGACGTCGGTATGTTCATGTATGCGCCAATGCATCCACCACCGGCATGTTGACAGTCTTGCGTGCCACCCAGATCGAGGCCAGCACGGTCAGCGTGACCATGGTCAGCATGGTCGCGAGGTACATCGTCAGGTCAAACGAGATGATGAGCGGGTAGCCTTTGGATTGTCCGGGTGGAGGCGGCATCTCCATGGGCACCACCAGCAGAAACACGGTGACCGCGATCGCCACGATGGCGCCGGCAACCGTACCCACGCCACCCAGCACCATGCCCTCCAGCCCGAGCGTGCGCAGCAATTGCGACGGCAGCGTACCCAGGGCGCGCAAGGTGCCGATTTCACGGGTGCGTTCGATGATCGCCATCGCCATCGCGTTGGTCACCACAAAGACGACGATGAGCCCGATGATGAGACCCAGCGCGCCAAAGATCCGGTTGTAAAGGTCCTTCACCGACTTGTAGAAGAAGGCCTGATCAAGCCAGGTCTGCACTGTCAGTTTCGGGTTGGCCGCAGCAAAGCGCTGCCGGCCTGCGTCCGTCATTTCCATGCGTGCCAGAAACACACCCAGGCTCGACACGCGCTGCGTGTTGAGCAGCTTTTGCGCCGTTGCAATGTCGGTGTAGATGAAGCGCCGATCCATATCGGGCACACCGGTCGAGAAAGTGCCTTTGACAATGACGTCCATCGCATTCAGTGCGCCCTCGGTGGTGCTGGCCAGCAGCGTCAGACTGCTGCCCGGTTTGGCCTTCAGGCTTTTGGCCAGTCCTTCGCCGAGCATGACTTCGGGGTCCTTGCTGCCGCTCGACAATACTTCGCCAGCGGTGACAGTCAAGAACGGCCCTTTCACGGCGAACTCGCTGTCCGGATCAATACCGGTGGCCATCATCACGGTAGATTTTTCACCGTTGCTGATGAGGCCGCTGAACTCGACGCGTGGCAGCACGTGACGCACTTGCGGATCGGCCAGCAACTGAGTGCGCAGTTCCTGGGCGTTGTCCAGGCCATGCTGCAGAGGTGTGTCCTCGTCCTTGTTGAACTGGTCGGGTTTACCGATGATCAGATGCCCGGTGCTGCGCGCCGCCATCTCCGACAGGCCCTGGTAAGTAGAAAGTGCAAAGCCACCCGCCACCAGAATGGCCGCCGTACCGAGTGCGGCAATCGACACCGTGACCAGCGAACGGCGCCGATTGCGCAGGGTGTTCTGCCAGGCAAATTTCAACCACATTGGTGTCATTGCGATCTCCCTGTTTCGGTCGCTGAAACGGCATATGGATGATGATCCCGGGACCCGTCATTGCGAGCCCGAAGGGCGTGGCAATCCATGAATCGTGGATTGCCACGCTTCGCTCGCAATGACAACTTTTTCAATGCACTCATACCAATCTCCCATCGAGTAATGCCAGCACACGGTCGCAGCGGCTGCTCAGGCGGCTGTCGTGCGTGGCAATGACAAAGGCGGCACCTTCGGCATGGCCGAGTTCTCGCATGAGTTCGAGCACCTGATCTGCGGTATGCGAGTCCAGGCTCGCAGTCGGTTCATCGGCAATCACGAGCCGGGGTCGCTTGACCAGCGCGCGGGCAATCGCCACACGCTGGCGCTGACCACCCGACAAGGCATCAGGCCGGTGCTGGGCATGTTCCAGCAAGCCAACCGCTTTGAGCTGCGCTGCCACGCGCTCGCGGCGCTCCGATGCCGAAACACCCGCAATGAACAACGGATAGTCCACGTTCTCGGCAACCGTCATCACAGGTACCAGGTTGAAGTTCTGGAAAACAAAACCGAGTGCGTCGCGCCTGAGCAGCGTTCGCTGCATTTCGTTCAAGCCGTTCACAGGTTTGCCGTCGAGCACGATGTCGCCCGAGTCCGGCGTGTCGATCAATCCACAAAGATTGAGGATCGTGCTCTTGCCGCTGCCCGAGGGCCCGGTCAAGGCCAGCAACTCGCCGCTTTGTACCTTCAGATCGATGCCCTGCAGAGCCGGGATCACGTGCTCGCCCAGACGGTAAGTCTTGTGAACGGCGTGCAATTCCACCACACTGACTTGTGACCGGCTCATGATGCCAGCGCCTTGAGTCTGGCGCGTGCCACTTCGGCTTGTGGCGCGTTGGCCTGGATCACCTCGCCCAGATACTTGCGCGCATCATCCAAACGCTTCTCCTTGACCGCCAGTTCGGCACCGGCCAGCCAGACCCCGCCGCGAAACGACGATGGGCTGCCAGCGAGCAAGGGACTGGTCAGAACCTCGTTCAACAATTTTGCGCCGCGTGCCCCGCGGTTCATGAAACCCGGCACCGCCAGAAAAGTGTTGGCAGCCACAAAGCGCACTTCCAGTACAGCGGGCGTGCCGTGCTGCAGTACCGCGTTGTGCGCCGGCGTCAGCAGCGCCAGCGCCTTGTCCAGTTGGGCCATGCCATCTTCGGCATGGCTCATCTTTTTCCAGGGCAACCAGGTTGTTGTTGCCTTCATTGAGGTCGATGCACCAGCGTAGGCCAGCAGCACAGGATTGGTCGGTTCGCTCCGGAGCAGCGCGCCAAACGCGTCGGCGGACTTTTCGATGGCGCTTTCATTGCCCCTGCTGGCTTGCAGGAACTGCTCGAAAGCGGGCTCGAATTGCGCGTCAGGCACGGCATGGGCGGCGCTGGCCATCAAGGTGGCAGCACCGAGTGCGAGCAAATGGTGGGAGAGCCGGGATAGGGATGGAAGTGTCATGGGTAAGTCCTCTGAATGAGAAATTTGTGGGAACGGGCTGAAGCGTATTCAGACCGTTCCACCCATGCACCCGGTTTGCGACAGATGTGCCTGTCGCTGGCGCCAAACGCCTAAAAAGTGGCGTGAAAAACGGCAGGCTTAACTGCGTCGATCATGCTCACCACGATCTGGGTGCTGTCCTTCCCAACGCTCCCGTCGCTCTTCCCGCCCATGACGATGGCCGGCATAACGCCAGTCGGCACGAATGTACTGGGGCACTGGCTGCCGCACGACCGGAGCGGGACGCAGATAGACCACGCGAGGTGGCACCACATACACTGGACGCGGCTGAACGTACACCGGCTGGAAGCCGGGTGGCAGCACCAGCACAGGTGGCGCGCTGCTCACATCCAGTTGAACGCCGGGTGAGGACACGCCGACCGACCAGTAAGCTGACTGCGCCTGCGCGTTGGCGCCCAGACCGAATGCCAGCAGGGCTGCCATACCCGCCAAAGCGGCGAAAGACTTGACCTTCATGCGATTGCTCCTTGGATTGTCTTCATGGAGCAGCCATCTGCCCCTTCATCTTCAACGCACGGTGCGGGTTCCGGATGTCCACTCCTGTGTGAAGATCATTGCAAGACGTAACGGACACGCGACACGGCGCCGACTAAAATCAAGCCCATGAGCGCACCTACACCCGTCGAATCTGCCCCAAAGCCCAGCAACTTCCTGCGCCAGATCATCGAGCAGGATCTGGTCAAGGGCACTTACGCCCAGCGCCGCTGGGGCGGCGGCCCGGGTGATGCGGCACACCACGCCAAGGGTGACCTTGACCCGGCCAGAATCCGCACCCGCTTTCCGCCCGAGCCCAATGGCTATCTGCATATCGGCCACGCCAAGAGCATCTGCCTGAACTTCGGCCTGGCGCGGGATTACGCCGGCGTCTGCCATCTGCGCTTTGACGATACCAACCCCGAGAAGGAAGACGTCGAGTACGTCAACTCGATCCGCGACGCGATCAAATGGCTGGGCTTCGACTGGAACGGCTCACCCGATGCTGAACCGTATCAGGCCAGCGACTACTTTGACTTCATGTACCGCGCCGCCGAGTACCTGATCGAATCGGGCCACGCCTACGTGGACGAGCAGACGGTGGAGCAGATCCGCATCAACCGTGGCGACTTCGGCAAGCCCGGTGTGGACAGCCCTTTCCGCACCCGCACCGC
>CAIYMN010000201.1 GCA_903927295.1 uncultured beta proteobacterium
AAACGGGCGACACGCTGGGTGGCGATCCGGATACGGGTTTGACGGGCTCTGCGCAGACGCTGTTCTTTTTTGCTCAACATGGTGCTGCCCCTTACTTCTTCTTGGTTTCTTTGATCGTGATCTTTTCATCCGAATAGCGGATGCCCTTGCCCTTGTAGGGCTCGGGAGGACGGATGGCACGAATCTCTGCAGCCACCTGCCCCACGCGCTGACGGTCAGCGCCCTTGATCACGATTTCAGTCGGTGTCGGCGTCGCAACGCTGATACCGCTTGGCATGTCTTTGTTGACCGGATGGGAATAACCAACCGTCAGATTCAGCTTGGTTCCTTGCGCCTGAGCCTTGTAGCCCACGCCAACCAGGCTGAGCTTCTTCTCGAAACCCTTGGTCACACCCTGCACCATGTTGTTGACCAGTTGACGCATGGTGCCACTCATGGCATCAGCTTCACGGGAATCATTGGCAGGAGAAAAGCTCAGCTTGCCTGCATCAAGCGTGACCTTGACCAGTGCGTTCTGTGCGAAAGACAAGGCACCACCAGCGCCCTTGACGCTGATCTGGTCTTCCTTGAGTGATACATCCACGCCAGCCGGAACGGCGACGGGCATTTTTCCTATACGAGACATTTTCTGGTACTCCTGAATGTCACGCTTTAAGCGACGTAACAGAGCACTTCGCCACCGACACCGGTAGCGCGTGCTTTGCGATCAGTCATGACGCCCTTGGGTGTAGTGACTATCGCCACACCCAGGCCATTCTGAACTTGAGGAATGGCATCACTGCCACGGTAAACACGCAAGCCAGGGCGGCTGACGCGCTCAATGCGCTCAATCACTGGCCGACCAGCGTAGTATTTCAGGGCGATTTCAAGCTCAGGCTTGCCGTCAGCGCTGTTGATTTTGAAGCCGTCAATATAGCCTTCGTCTTTCAGCACCTGGGCAATGGCCACCTTCACTTTGGAGGAAGGTACGCTGACCGTTGTTCTTGCCACCATCTGCGCATTGCGAATGCGTGTCAACAGGTCGGCGATGGGATCACTCATGCTCATGTCTATGTCTCCTACCGCTTACCAGCTGGCCTTGACTATGCCGGGGATTTCTCCAGCAAAAGCCATTTCACGAATCTTTGCACGAGCCAGACCGAAGTACTGGAAGGTGCCACGAGGACGACCCGTGATCGCGCAACGGTTGCGCTGGCGTGTCGGGTTTGCATTGCGCGGAAGCTTTTGCAGGCCCAGACGGGCCGCCGCGCGTTCTTCATCGCTGCGCTTGAGGTCAGCTGAAATTGCCTTGAGTTCCGCGTGTTTTTTCGCGTACTTGGCAACCAGTTTGTCGCGCTTGAGTTCGCGCTCGATTAAAGCCATTTTAGCCACAGGTCACCTCAGTTCTTGAAGGGGAAACGGAAGCCTGCGAGCAGTGCTTTGCACTCTTCATCGGTCTTGGCCGTTGTGGTGATGCTGATATTGAGGCCGCGCAAGGCGTCAACCTTGTCGTATTCAATTTCAGGGAAAATGATCTGTTCTTTGACGCCGATGTTGTAGTTGCCGCGGCCGTCAAAGGCCCGACCGGAAATACCACGGAAATCGCGAACACGCGGCAAAGCC
>CAIYMN010000202.1 GCA_903927295.1 uncultured beta proteobacterium
CACAGGTCAAAGCCGCCGTACAACACCTTCATGTCATCCAGCGTGGCAATGCTCACGCCACTGTTGCCCACCTTGCCGTAAATGTCCGGACGGCGGTCCGGGTCGTGGCCGTACAGCGTGACCGAGTCAAACGCCGTGGACAGTCGCTTGGCCGCCATGCCGCTGGAGAGCAGTTTGAAGCGTTTGTTGGTGCGAAAGGCATCGCCTTCCCCCGCGAACATGCGGGTCGGGTCCTCGCCCTCGCGCTTGAAGGCAAAAGTACCTGCCGTGTAGGGGTAGCTGCCGGGCACGTTGTCCAGCGCCAGCCACTTCAGGATTTCGCCGTGGTCTTCATACTGCGGCAGCGCGACTTTGCGAATCGTCGTGCCGCTGAGTGACTTGGTCGTCAGCGCCGTGCGGATTTCCTTGTCGCGAATCTTGACCACGTATTCGTCGCCCGCATAGGCCGTCTGCATGGTCGGCCACTGCGCCAGCAGCTTGCGCTCTGCGCTGCCCAGCAGTTCTTCGCGCTGCACGGCCAGGTCGGTCACTGCATCAAAAGCGTTGGTCTTGCTGGCGTCAGCAAGCTTGAGCATGCGAGCGCTTTCCCGCAACTGCTGGACTTCGCGGGCCAGTTTGGCCTGACTGTGTGCACGCTTCTTGTAGCTGCGCACGGTGTCGCTGATTTCTGCCAGATAGCGGGTCCGCCCGGCCGGCACCACCGGTGTCTGATTGGTGCTGTGGCGCACGGCCACCGCTGGCAGTTGACTGCCGGGAACGAGTTTCAGGCCCAGTTCTGCCAGACGCGGTTTGAGCGCCTGATACAGCGCCGTCACACCGTCATCGTTGAAACGTGCGGCCATCGTTCCAAAGACCGGCATTTGCTCCGCTGGCGTGGTGAAGGCTTCGCGATTGCGCTGCACCTGCTTGGCCACATCGCGCAGGGCATCGAGCGCGCCCTTGCGGTCAAACTTGTTGATGGCAACGAACTCGGCGAAGTCGAGCATGTCGATCTTTTCGAGCTGACTGGCCGCGCCAAATTCAGGCGTCATCACGTACATCGGTACATCGACATGCGGCACGATGGCTGCGTCGCCCTGGCCTATGCCGGAGGTCTCGACCAGAACCAGATCAAAGCCCGCCACTTTGCAGGCGGCAATCACATCCGGCAGCGCCGGACTGATTTCCGAGCCGTAGTCGCGCGTCGCCAGGGACCGCATGAAAACACGCTGCCCCTGGCTCCAGGGACTGATCGCGTTCATGCGGATGCGATCCCCCAACAGCGCGCCACCGGTCTTGCGACGTGACGGGTCGATGCTGATCAGCGCGATGCGCAAGCTGTCGTTCTGGTCCAGACGCAGACGGCGGATCAATTCATCGGTGAGCGAGGACTTGCCGGCGCCACCGGTGCCCGTGATACCCAGCACCGGCACTTGCCTGCTCGCGGCCGACTTGCGTATTAGTTCCACCAGCGTCTTCAGCGACGCACTGGTGGCCCCCATGCCCTGACCGCCGGCTTTTTCATTTTCAAGTGCCGTGATCAACTGCGCCAGCGCGCGCCAGGCCATTTCGCCGTGGCCCTGGATGGCATCGAGCTCTTTGGGCGCGTAGCTGGTGAGGTCCTTGTCGCAGCGCATCACCATCTCGCCGATCATGCCGGCCAGCCCCATGCGCTGTCCGTCTTCCGGGCTGTAGATGCGCGATACACCGTAGGCCTGCAGTTCGCGGATTTCCGGTGGCACGATGACGCCGCCGCCGCCGCCAAACACCTGAATGTGCGAGCCGCCGCGCTCTTTCAGCAGGTCCACCATGTACTTGAAGTACTCAACGTGCCCGCCCTGGTAGGAACTGATGGCAATGCCCTGCGCATCCTCCTGCAAGGCCGCCGTCACGACTTCATTGACACTGCGGTTGTGCCCCAGGTGAATCACTTCGGCGCCCATGCTCATCAGGATGCGGCGCATGATGTTGATGGCCGCATCGTGCCCGTCAAACAGGCTGGCGGCCGTCACAAAACGCACCTTGTTGACAGGGCGGTAGCTGGCGAGCGCCTTGAATTCAGCGGTCAGATCGGTCATGGTGTGGCTCCGGGGACGTTGACGTTTACGTAAACGTCAATCTTAGCGCCATTCTGGCTTTCACTGCGCTATTGACACATACTTTGTATCACAACGCTTTGAAAAGACCTATTCTGTCCACTGTGGCGCTGCCGTCGATCAAAAGGCAGCACGACGGGCCGAAAGAAGGCGCTGAACCAGAAGATGCTGCACCTTCCTTTCGGTACCAATCGCGAAGAAGTTCTCGTCGACGCCATCGCAGGAGCCGAGCTTCCTTACGCCGTCGCGATTCAGCAGGTCTTCACGAACCCATTCGACTGCCGGAAAAACCCCCATGCCACTGGTGCCAAAGGTCTTGAGCAGCGCACTGTCTTCGAACTCGCCAACAACACGTGGCCGTATGCCGCGCCGCTCAAACCAGTGGTCAATCCGGGCACGAACATCGTTGTGACTGGTTGGCAGCAGGACAGGCACATCCCCGAGGCAATGCGGAAAGTCCTTCCTGGCGGACTTGTAGAGTTCGGTACTTGCGTACCAGGAGACAGGCGAAGAACCCATGGCGTGAGAGTAGAGTTTGATATTCGGATTGGAGGGGGCAGGACGATCAGCCAAAACGATGTCGAGACGGTGCAAGGCCAAGTCGCCCAATAGATCATCGAACTCGCCCTCATTGCACAACAGGCGCAAATGAGGCTCCATCAAGATGGGTTGCAGCAACCGATGCACTACCAGCTTGGGCAGGCCATCCGATATGCCCACGGCCAGCCTGACGGCAGGAGTGCTCATGGCATCTCGCACCGCTTCAGGCAGTTTTTCACCCAATTCAAATATCAGATCAGCCTGCTGCATGGCTGCGATGCCCGCACTGGTCAGCGCCAGGCCCCTGCCTGCCGGCTTGAGCAAAGCGTAGCCCAACGAACGCTCCAGTTCCCTCACTTGCGCGCTGATGGTTTGCACCGCCATTTCGAGTTTGCTTGCGGCACGGGATATGCCGCCCTCCTTGGCAACGACCCAAAAATAGTACAGATGCTTGTAGTTGAAGTCGGCGCGCATGATTCGGTTTTTAGGGATTGTTAATACGCAATTATCTGCTTTTTAGATACTGTTAAAGCAACTACTCTTGGCAAGTCGAACCTTTCATCAACGGAGACTTCAATGAAAATTCTTCTTTCAATTTTGACGATCGTGCTGACGCTGGGACTGTTCCTTGGCGTCGGAGATGCCGAAGCCGCAAAGCGACTGGGCGGTGGCAATTCATCGGGGATGCAACGGCAGTCGGCTCCTGCCAATAAGGCGCCAGATGCCAAGCCAGCGCAAACGCCCACGGCACCTGCGGCGACTGCGGCACAACCAAAACGCTCCTGGATGGGACCCCTGGCTGGTCTTGCCGCGGGTCTTGGCCTCGCAGCGTTAGCGTCCCACTTCGGATTTGGTCAGGAATTGGCGTCCATGATGATGATTGGCTTGGCTGTCATGGCCGTGCTCGCGGTTGTCGGCCTGATCATGCGCAGGCGCGCTGCCGCCCGGCAACCACTGGCAGCGCAAATTGGAGGCATGCAGTACGCTGTCGCGGGCCTTGCTCGCACAGAAGCGGCACCAAAAAACTACGACGTCTCCATGCCAGGCTCCAGCATCGGTTCAAACCTGGGTGCTGCCAGCAGCATTCCATCGGAATTTGATGTCGCCGGCTTCGAGCGCAATGCCAGGATTCAGTTCGTTCGCTTGCAGGCTGCCAATGACGCCGGAAATCTGGACGACATCCGCGAGCTCACAACGCCCGAGATGCTTGCAGAGTTGAAACTGGAATTGGCAGCACGGGGTGATGCCGCCCAGGAAACCGAGGTTGTTGAGCTCGAAGCCAAGGTGATTGACGTAGTTGACGAGGGCGATCGCTACGTCGTCAGCGTGCACTTTACCGGCATGATCCGCGAGAGCAAAGGAGCTGCACCCGAGTCATTTGACGAGACATGGCATCTGGTCAAGAGCAGTGCGGGCAAGGGTGGCTGGGTTCTCGCCGGAATTCAACAGATGCGGCCAGCCTGAAAAATGTGAGTTATGGATATCCTCACCATTGAATTTGCGACCGCACTGGCAGCCATCGTCGCCATTGACCTGGTCCTGGCCGGTGACAATGCCATTGTGATTGCACTGGCGGCTCGCAACGTGCCGCGCAATCTGCAGCGCAGGGCCATGATCTTCGGAGCAGCTGGCGCGGTCATTGTCCGCAGCCTGTTGACTCTGATGGTTGTGTGGCTGCTGCAGTTTCCGGGGCTGCTCTTCGCGGGCGGCGCCATGCTGATCCGGATCGCCTACAAGCTACTCATGCCCGAGCACGAGAACGGTGAGGTAGGACGCATCAAGGGTGCAAGCACGTTTTGGGCTGCCATCAGGACGATTGTGGTGGCGGACATGGTCATGGGAATGGACAACGTCCTGGGCGTAGCTGGGGCCGCCCACGGGAGTTTCATGCTGGTGATTCTCGGTTTGCTGATCAGCATCCCGATCCTGGTGTGGGGTAGCACTCTCCTGTTGAAGTACGTAGAGCGCTACCCCGCGCTGGTCTATGTTGGCGCTGGTGTTCTTGCCTTCACTGCAGCCAAGATGATGACCTCGGAGCCAGCTCTCAAGGACGCTCTTGGCGCCTACATCCTCACAGTGCCTCTGGTCTACGCCGTCACCGCTTTCGGCGTCCTGTGGAAAGGGTTCCTGGAAAACCACCATCGCCTGGAGTCGCGAATTGGTGCCAGGCTGGCGGCACTGAAGCTGCAAAGGGCAGCGGAATTGGAAACGTCGAACAACTTTGAAGGAGAAGGCATCATGAAGAAGGTACTTGTTCCGGTAGATGGCTCGCACAACGCGCATCACGCGGTGCGGCATGTCATCAATGAGATTCAGCAAAATGGGCCGATCGAGGTTCACCTGTTGAACGTTCAGACCCCTTTCTCAAGACACGTCGCGCAGTTCGTCAATCGCAAGAGTCGGGACAGTTACCGCCGTGACGAAGCCGCAAAGGCACTCAAGCCGATCCGCCGGATGCTCGATGCCGCCTACGTCACGTACAGTGTCCACGTCGAGATGGGTCGAAAGGCGGAAGTGATAACCGAGACAGCTCGGCGTCTGGGCTGTGATCATATTGTGATGGCTACAGCACGCAAGAACTCCCTTACACGCATGCTCGAAGCGTCGGTCACCAACCGCGTCGTGGAACTGACCACGGTGCCGGTCGAAGTGATCGCAGGTGATGGTGTTTCGAAGGTGGAGCGCTTTGGCATCCCGATCGGTGTCGCCGGGGCCATCGGGTTGATGTTGTTTGCCGTGGTGGATTGATTGGGATTGAAACCCTGACCCGCCGACGCTGAGGTGCCGCTTACCCCCCCAGATAGGCGGCCTTCACGGCGGGATCATCCTTGAGTTGACTCGCCGGTCCGTGAACCGAGATGCGACCATTTTCAAGCACATAGCCGTAGTCCGCCACCTTCAGGGCCGCAGCGGCAAACTGCTCAACCAGCAGCATCGTCACACCCTGGCTCTTGAGCCGCGAAATGGTATGAAACACCTCCTCTACGAGAATGGGTGCCAGTCCCATGGACGGTTCGTCCAGCAGAAACACTTCGGGGTTGAGCATGACGGCACGCGCCATCGCCAGCATTTGCTGCTCGCCGCCGGACAGCGTACCCGCCAGCTGATGCGTGCGCTCCTTCAGGCGTGGAAACATCTCGAGCGCCTTTTCCAGATCGGACTCGACATCGCCCTTGGGCCGCGCATTGGTATAGCGCACAAACGCTCCCATGCGGATGTTGTCGAGCACGCTCAGCGTCGGGAAAACACGCCGGCCTTCGGGCGAGTGAGCCAGGCCACGCTTGGCGATCTGGTGCGATGCCAGGCCGGTAATATCCTGTCCCGCCAGCGTGATGCGACCCGCTTCGGGCTTGATCATGCCCGAAATGGCACGCATGGTGGTGGTCTTGCCAGCGCCGTTCGAGCCAATCAGCGTGACGATCTTGCCCTTTGGCACGTTGATCGAAATTCCGTGCAGCACTTGCACCTTGCCATAGCCAGCTTGTAAATTTTCAATGGTCAGCATGATGGATCTTCTTTGCAATCAGTGCGCATCTGCGCTGCCACCCAGGTAGGCCTCAATCACGGCCGGATCGCGTTGCACATCGGCCGGTTTGCCTTCTGCAATTTTTTGACCAAAGTCGAGCACTGACACGGTGTCGGAAATGCCCATCACGACGTCCATGTGGTGCTCGATCAGGATCACGGTAATGCCATGATCCCGGATCTTCTGCACCATCTTCATCAGTTCGGGCAAGTCCGCCGGAGGCAAACCAGCCGCCGGTTCATCCAGCAGCAGCAAGCTCGGATTCAAGCCCAGGGCACGCGCAATTTCCAGCAGACGCTGCCTGCCGTAGGGGAGGTTTCTCGCCTGCTCGTCGGCCATGTCGGTCAAACCGACAAAGCTCAGCAGACTGGCCGCCTGCTCGCGCGCTGCAGCGTCTTCGCGCTGGTAGCGCGGCGTGCCAAGCGCCACGTCGAGGATGTTGCTTTTGTAAACGTGATGCAAACCCACCAACACGTTGTCCGTGGCCGTCATCTCGCCGAACAGCTGGACATTCTGGAAAGTCCGCGCAATACCCGAGAGGGCGATTCTGGAAGGCGTCTGACCGGCAACCGATAGCCCGTTGAACTGCACCTGACCCGACGTAGGCTGATAGATTCCGGTCAGTACATTCATCATCGTGCTCTTGCCCGAACCATTGGGGCCAATCAGGCCATGGATGGAGCCACGCACGACCTGCAAGTCCACCATGTTGAGCGCCCTGAGACCACCGAACTGCATCAAGACCTGCTTTGCATCGAGCAGCACGCCAGCACCCTGCCCTGCCTCTGCGTGGGCGGTGCTCCAGGCCCGCACCGTACTGGCGCTGCTGCGTTCCTCTGCGGCAGGCTTGGCAAAGCGCAAGAACAGTTCACGCGCAAATCCGACCACCCCATCCTGCAGGTAATAGACCACAAACAGCGTCATCAGACCAAAAATGGTGAGGCGCCAATCGGTGATGTTTTCAAGCTGAAACGAGAACGTGGCCATGGCCGTCGTGGCCAGCACCGGCACTGCCAATTCGCGCACCGTCCTGGTTTTCTTCAGGTAGTTGTAAATGGCCATGCCGCCTACGGCGACGGCCAGTACGGTGGCGATCTTGCGAAAGAGTTCAATGTCCGACAACAGGCTGGGCAACATCACCACGATCACGGCGCCGATCAGGGCACCGGAGCGGGTCTTGCGTCCACCCATGATGACCGCCAGCAGGAACATGATGGTCAACTCGAAGTTATACGTGTTGGGCGAGATGTACTCTTCCGAGTAGGTGTAGAGAGCGCCAGCCAGACCGGCCAGACCGGCACTGATGACAAAGGCATAAACCTTGTGAGCGTAGACCGATACACCCATGCAGTCACAGGCCACCGGGCTGTCACGCAGTGCTTCAAAGGCGCGCCCCAGATGCGACTTCAGGATGCGATGCACCACCACGAGCGCCAGCACCATCAGCACAGCAACCAGGTAGAAGTACTCCACTTCATTGAGCTTGTGGCCATAGAACACAGGCTTGGGAACCTTGATGCCAATCGGACCTTCAGTCAGGAAAGTCATCTCATTGATGAGAATTTGAATGATGGTGCCAAAAGCCAGAGTCACCATGGCCAGATAGGGGCCAGTCACGCGCAGGGCCGGCAAGGCCAGCACTGCACCAAACAGCGCAGTCACGCCAATCGCAGCCGGAATGACAAGAAAGAATGGCAAGCCCAGCTTGAAAAAGAGCACACCGGCGGTGTAAGACCCGACGCCGAACAGGCCGGCATGCCCCAGCGAAACCTGACCCGTATAGCCAACCACAATGTCCAGCCCGAACAGCAGGATCGCATAGATCAGGATGGTTTCGACCAGATGGACGTAGTAGGGATTGGGCACCAGCACCGGAAACAGTCCCAGTGCTGCCAGACCCAGCGCCATCAGAAGATAGGATTTACTTTTGGTTTTCATGCTTGCCTGTATCCGTCAAACCTTCTTGATGGCCATCTTGCCAAAGAGCCCGGCCGGCTTGATCGCCAGCACCAGCAGCAGGAGCACCAGCCCGGGCACATCCTTGTAACCCGTGGAGATGTAATAGCCGGTGGTGGTTTCGGCGATACCGAGAATCAGGCCGCCCACAATCACACCAACACCTGAGGTCAGTCCACCGATGATGGCGACGGCAAAGGCCTTGAGCCCGAGTACCGATCCCATGGTGGCGCCGGTCAGCGTCAGTGGTGCCACCAGCACGCCCGCCACGGCTGCCGTCACGGAAGACAGGGCGTAGGAGAAAGTAATCACGGCACCGGTGTTGATGCCCATCAGCGAGGCCGCATCGCGGTCATTGGAAGTTGCCACCACGGCTTTGCCGTAAATCGACTTTCGGTTGAAGATCTCGACCATCGCCATCATCGCCAGGGCGCCGACGACGACGACGATTTCCATCGGCAACACGTTGGCGCCAAGAAATTTCAGCGGCATCTCGGGCAGAGGCGATGGAAACTTCAGGTCGTCCTTGCCCCAGATGTTTTCAGCCACATTCTTGAAAATGATGGCCAGGGCGATGGTCGACATGATCCAGCCGAATTCGCTCTTGATCTTGATGGCCGGACGCACGCCAATCCACTCAACCAGGGCACCCTGCGCAGCACCGAACACAGCCACGACGGGAATCATCACCCAGTAGTTCAGGTAGGGTCCTCCATGGATCGTGCCGGCCAGTGACAAGCCCACCAAGGCGCCCAGCATCAAGGATTCACCCTGACCAAAATTCAGGGTGGCCGAAGTGGCGAAAGTCAACTGGTAGCCGAACGCAATGACGCCATAGATCATTCCCAGCGCGATGCCGCTGTAGATCAGTTGCAAGAAAATTTCCATGCCTAACCTCGAATCAAAACCAGGTGAACCCCTCGCCCTCGCCCCGCATACCAAAAAAGCCGGGGAGGGTCCCGGCTTTCCATTTCACACAGGAGCGTCTGCGGACCGTGCCTACTTCTTGACGGCCTTGGTGCGAATCTCGCCACCCTTCTTCTTGTCATCGTCATAGGCATAGAGAACCTTGCCGTCCTGCACTTTGCCGATCACCGCCATGTTGATGGTAATGGCTTCATGATCCGTCTTGGAGAACGGATGGTCATAGGTGGTGACGACGCCTTCAATCGGGGTCTTCAAGTCTTCCAGCGCCGCCAGCACTTTGGGACCGTCGGTCGAACCAGCCTGCTTGATGGCAGCGGCCAGCAGGTACACGGAATCGTAGCCCTGTGCAGCTGACACCGGTGAAGAAATCCGGGTCACTTTATAGGCCTTCTGATAGGCTTCAATGAAGCTCTTGCGCTTGGGCGTATTGGGCTCCTGGATGAAGGTCTGTGGCATCGTGGCGCCGACCGAATTGGCGCCTGCGTTGTCAATGAAATTACCCATGGACAGTGTCCACGAACCCATCATCGGAACCTTCCACCCGAGCTTGATCATGCCGTTGGCAATCTGCGCCAGCTCCGGGCCGATGCCGTAGGTAATGACCACCTGTGCACCTGCCTCCTTGGACTTGAGCAGCTGAGGCGTCATGTCGACGTCCTTGATGTTGTACTTTTCAATGGCGACGGCGGTGATGCCTTTGGCAGCCAGGGCTTTTTCCAGATCTTCACGACCGAGTTGGCCGTAGTTGGTTGAGTCCGCCAGAATGGCGACCTTGGTGAACTTGCGCCTATCAACCAACTCCTGAACAATCATGGCCGACTGGATGGTGTCATTTGCCGAATTGCGGAAAACATAATTCTCGGGTTGATCAGCAAACTGCTTGGTGATCGCGGTGGCCGTGGCCACGTTGTTCATGACAGGAATCTTGGCTTCCTGGTAAAAACGCTGCGAGGCCAACGCCACGCCGGAATTGATATAGCCGACCGTGGCCACCACTTTTTCCTTGTTGATCAATTCCTGTGCGATCTGCACGCCCCGTTCATTCTTGGCCTCGTCGTCACGCTCAATCATTTCAATTTTGCGTCCCAGCACGCCACCCTTGGCGTTGATTTCCGCAACAGCCAGTTTGGCGCCGTCGCGCATGGAAACGCCCATCGGGCTCGAGCCACCGGTCAACGGGCCTTGCAGGCCGATCTTGATGTTGTCCGCCGCAAAGCTCATGGCGGCGACGGCGAGGGCAATGGAACTGAAAGCCAAATTTCGCACTAATTTCATGCGAGTCTCCTGGTAGTTATGTGATGATCAGAACAGTGAAGGACCGCTCCACCCCGGATTGTGTAGCGATAGCGGCATGCGTTTCTCAGTGAAAACCCTTGATGGAAACGGCTTTTAATCACCTGCGCGACTCCCCCTGTTCAATCACGGGATAAACTGGCCGCCAGAATCAGGAGACAAGCCATGGACAGACGCAATTTCTTTCAAGGCTCTGCCTTGCTCAGCACCGGTGCCATGCTGGGCTGCGCCACGCCCGGCGTCGCACAGCAAGCAGTCAAGACGCCGTTTGCGGTTCCTGCCACTTACCTTCCGATCGTCGGAACCGACGAACTTTTTCCAGTACGCCGCATTTACTGCATCGGTCGCAATTACGCGGCCCATGCGCGCGAGATGGGTTCCGACCCGACGCGTGAGCCACCCTTCTTCTTCCAGAAGCCGACAGACGCCATCCAGTACGTGGCGACCGGCACCGTGGCGGATCATCCTTATCCGAGCCTGACCAAGAACTACCACTACGAAGCCGAACTGGTGGCTGCGATTGGCAAGGGTGGTCGCAATATTGCAGTCGGCAAGGCACTGGAGCATGTCTACGGTTACACGCTCGGCCTGGACATGACGCGCCGGGACCTGCAACGCTTTATGGGCGACCAGAAGAAGCCCTGGGAAATCGGCAAGAGCTTTGACAAGTCGGCGCCCATTGGCGCTGTTCACAAGCTTGCGCGGGTCGGCCACTTCACGCAAGGCGCGATCTGGCTCAAGGTCAACGGGCAGACCAAGCAAAGCGCCAACCTGAACCAGATGATCTGGTCGGTGGCAGAACAGATAGCCAATTTGTCAGAGGCGTTTGAATTGTTCCCGGGCGACATCATTTACTCGGGTACGCCAGAAAACGTCGGCCCGGTGGTGGTCGGCGATGTGATCGAGATGCACATCGACGGTCTGCCCAACCTGAGCGTGAAGATCGTCTAGCCATGGCACAGGATTACGCCGGCGATATTTCGCCGCAAACAGCATTTGACTGGTGCCAAGCGGGCGAGGCCGTGCTGGTGGATGTGCGCAGCACGGCCGAGCTCGAATGGGTAGGCTTTGTGCCGGGCTGCGTTCACATCCCCTGGAAGCAGTGGCCCGGCATGGTCACCAACAACAACTTTGACCAGGCACTTCTGGCCGCCGTCCCGAAAGACAAGAAAGTTGTGCTGCTATGCCGCAGCGGTGTGCGATCCATTGCCGCCGCGCAACGCGCCACGCAACTGGGTCTGCAGGCCTACAACATTCTTGAAGGCTTTGAGGGCAGCCCGGACGGCCTTGCGCAACGCGGCCACGTGAGTGGCTGGCGCTTTCACGGACTGCCCTGGCGCCAGGGCTGATTACGACACGGCAGGTCGGCGCGCCAGAACGTCCTGCGCTGCCTGCTCGTAGGCGTGCGCCAGTTGCAGCAGTTCAAAGTCGCCACGCGGCTTGCCTATCAGCTGCATGCCCATCGGCAGGCCGCGCTCATCAAAACCCACCGGCACACTGATGCAGGGCAGTCCGGCAAACGTGGCGTAAATGACCACCTCCATCCAGCGGTGGTAGGTGTCCATCGCCACACCATTGATCTGGCTCGGCCAGCGCTCGCTTGCGTCAAATGGCCAGACCTGCGACACCGGCAGCGCCAGAAAGTCATGGGCCTCGAACAGCGTCAGCAGGTGCTGGTAGAAAGACGTCCGCTGCACGCTGGCGCGCAGGAAGTCGGTGCCGGTGAGTTGCGCCGCCTGATCGAACTCCCACAAAGCTTCTGGCTTGATGTGTTCGCGGTTCTTCGGGTTAAGCAGAAACGGCGCAATGCGACTGGCCACCAGCGCGCGGCGCCAGACCAGCCAGGCCTGCCAGATGGGTTCGGGCGCCGTACCGAGTTGCAGGGGCTGCACCGCGCAGCCCAATGACTCCAGCCGGCGCAAGCCCTGCTCGCAAACACTCAAGATGCCGCTCTCCATCGGCAGATAGCCGTCGAGATCGGCCAGCCAGCCAATGCGCAGCCCTTTGCATTCAAGCCCCTCCAGTGGCTGCGTGAAATCAGCACCATCGGCCAGTGAGAGCGGCACCCGTGCATCGAACCCGGACTGCACCGCCAGTAACTGCGCGACATCCTGAACCGTGCGTCCCATCGGACCTTCCGTGCCCAACTGGCTGACCCACACATCGGTGGCGGGCCACATCGGCACGCGGCCCTGACTGGGTCGCAAACCAAAAACATTGTTCCAGCCCGCCGGGTTGCGCAGACTTCCCATGAAGTCCGAGCCGTCCGCCACGGGCAGCAAATGCAGCGCCAGCGCCACTGCGGCACCGCCGCTGCTGCCACCGGCCGAGCGCGTAGCGTCGAAAGCGTTGCCCGTGACGCCAAAAACCTCGTTGAAGGTGTGTGACCCCAGGCCGAATTCCGGCGTGTTGCTTTTGCCAACGATGATGCAGCCGGAGCCCTTCATGCGCTGCACCATCAAACCGTCCTGCTGTGGCACAAAGCTGCGCATCAGGGGTGAGCCCAGCGTCGTCGCAATGCCGCTTGTGCTGGCGAGGTCCTTGATTGCCTGCGGCATGCCGTGCATCCAGCCCATGGACTCGCCGCGCGCCAGTTGCGCATCGCGCATGTCAGCCTGCTGCAGCAAATGCTCAGGGTCTTGCAGGCTCACCAGCGCCTGGTAGCGGGGATTGATGGCATCGATGCGCTGCAAGTAGGCCTGCATCACTTCGCGGCAGGAAACCTCCCGCGCATGAATCGCGCGCGACAGAGCCTGTGCAGAGAGTTCAGTGATGTACGTCATTTCGCCATGATAATCACGCCATGAAATTTCTGGCAATCGATGTCGGCAACACCCGGCTGAAATGGGCTCTGTACCAGAACCCTCATGCGAACGCAGCCGTGCTGGCGCAGGGGGCCGAGTTTCTTGACAACATCGACAAACTCGCCGAGGGCGCCTGGGCCGCGCTGCCAGCACCGGATCGCATGCTTGGCTGCGTCGTCGCCGGTGAAGCCGTGCGCAAGCGGGTCGAAGAGCAGATGGAACTGTGGGATGTATCAGCACAATGGGTCGTGTCGAGCAATGCGGAGGCCGGTATCAGCAACGGTTACGACTACCCGGCACGGCTCGGTGCCGACCGTTGGGTGGCAATGATCGGCGCCTGGCATCGCGCGCTGACCCAGGGGCCGGCGCGACCGCTGGTGGTCGTCATGGTCGGTACCGCTGTCACGGTGGACGCGATTGACGGCGACGGCAAGTTCCTGGGTGGACTGATCCTGCCGGGCCACGGCATCATGTTGCGCGCACTCGAAACCGGCACTGCGGGCCTGCGCGTCCCCACAGGCGATGTGCGCGAATTCCCCACCAACACGAGCGACGCACTGACCAGCGGCGGCACCTACGCCATTGCCGGCGCCGTCGAGCGCATGGTGCAGCACGTGCGCAGCCACTGCGGCGTAGAGCCCAAATGCATCATGACGGGTGGCGCTGGCTGGAAGATGGCGCCCAGCATGTCGCTGCAGTTTGAACTGGTGGACAACCTGATCTTTGACGGCCTGCTGGAGATGGCGGCACGCCGCTTTGCGGCCTGAAACTCAGCTGCTCAGACCGTCCACCGCCTGGAACATGGACTGCCGTGCCTGGCTGATGATCTGTTCTTTCCAGGCATCGGTGTCGGTGTAGAAAGCGTCCATCATCTGCTGCTTGATCTGCTTTGCCAACTCGGCTGGTGCCTGCGGATGCTTGTTCAGCCAGTGCTCAGCGCGCAATGCCTGCGTCACTTGCGGGAAAGGCTGCGTGCCGTACTCCATGGCCAGCCCGGTGTACTCGGCCTGTGGACACTCCTCGTAGGCTGACATCCACATCAAGCCAGTGAGGAACGCCGACGTTGAGGATCCGTCGTAAATCGAAGTCACCGGCGTCGCACCGCCGCCTCCCCACCACTGGCTGGCACGGGCAAAAGCTGCCTTGTCATCCTTGCACGCAAAAATGCGTTCACCCACGCCACTGGGACCCAGGCCGGTGTGAATGTCAATCCAGGCCAGCTTGCCCGCTGTGCGGCCATGATCACGCAACACCTGCCGAATCGTCAGGTTGCTCCAGGTCGCCTCGGTGCCGCCGAAGAACAGGCCGTCGGGAAACTCATGCTGACCGCCCGAGACGGCGGACTGGAACGCCCCCGCGCCGTTCTTCTCGATGAAGCCGGCAATGGCAGCTGCGTTGTCAGCGTCCGGCGGCCAGCGCTCCGGCAACAGCAAGGAATGAACACTGCGGTAGCCAAGGTTGACCGGCAGCGGCTGGCTGAAGTCATGAAAATTGCGGTTGATGTCGACGTTTTCGTGGGTCGCCCGGCGCACATGCGAAAAGCCGAAAGGGTTGAGTGCGTGAACGTACAGTACTGCCACACCCAGTTCATGAGCCTTGTCGCGCCACTCCTGGTCATGCAGGGCGAACACCTGCACGCCACTGCCGCAATAGCCTTCAACGCCATGACAGGCGCTGCTGACAATCAGTAGCCGCTCGGCGTCCGGCGTGCCGTCCAGCACCACGTCCATCGCCAGCGCTTCGCCGTCGCGCCCGGCGCGCGGGTGCGCGTGCGACGTCACCGGCAGGTTGGCGGCCACCGCAGCGGCAAAAAACTTGCCCCGGGCCTGCGCGTAACTGACAGAAAAAGCGTCTGACACCTTCATCATGGCAGCACCTGTCTCAAGCAACCGTCTTCAGCCATTCCTCGGCCAGGCGCACCCAGTAGGTGGCGCCCAGTGGAATCATGTCGTCGTTGAAGTCATAACTCGGGTTGTGCAACATGCACGGGCCCTGACCGTGCCCCGCTTCGCGGTGCGTACCGTCGCCGTTGGCAATAAAGCAGTAGCAGCCGGGCTTGGCCATCAGCATGTAAGAGAAATCTTCCGCCCCCATGACCGGCTCCTGCGGCAGCACGTTGTCGGCACCGACGATGCTCTGCATCACCTTGCGCGCAAACTCGGCCTCCGCGACGCTGTTGATGGTGGGCGGGTAGTTGCGCACAAACTCAAACTCGCAGCGCATGTCAAAAGCGGCACAGGTGTGCTCGGCAATGCTCTTCATGCGCTGCTCGATCAGGTCCAGCACTTCCACCGAGAAGGTGCGCACCGTGCCCTGCAACTCGCAGTGATCCGGTATCACGTTGGTGGCTTCCCCTGCGTGAATCATGGTGACCGAAATCACGCCGGCATCAATTGGTTTTTTGCTGCGACTGATGATGGTCTGAAAGGCCTGCACCATCTGGCAGGCCACCGGCACCGGGTCCAGGCTGTTGTGCGGCGCGGCAGCGTGGCCACCCTTGCCGTAAATGGTGATCTTGAACTCGTTGCTCGATGCCATCACCGGACCGCCTGCGACGGCAAACTTGCCCACCGCCGAACCCGGCCAGTTGTGCATGCCAAAAACCGCGTCCATCGGGAACTTCTCGAACAAGCCGTCCTTGATCATCTCGCGCGCACCGCCACCGCCCTCTTCGGCCGGCTGGAAGATCAGGTACACCGTGCCATCAAAATGGCGTTCCTTGGAAAAATGCTGCGCCGCTGCCAGGAGCATGGCGGTGTGCCCATCATGACCGCAGGCGTGCATCTTGCCGGCCTGCTTGCTGGCGTGCCCAAAGGTGTTGAACTCCTGCATCGGCAAGGCGTCCATGTCAGCGCGCAAGCCAATGGCGCGCGAGGACGTGCCGTTCTTGATGATGCCCACTACACCGGTCGTGCCCATACCGCGGTGAATCGGAATGCCCCACTCGGTCAGCTTCTGCGCCACCAGGTCAGCGGTGCGGGATTCTTCAAAACACAGTTCCGGGTGAGCGTGGATGTCGCGGCGAATTGCCGCAATGCCGGCCGCCTGGGTGACGATGGAATCGATGATTTTCATGGGTGCTCCTAATACGGCAAGTCTATCGCCAACGACAAGACCCTGCTTTGGGCGCGAAGCATTACCATGTTGCGCTGTTGGAAGGCAACGTTTGACACTTGACATGTTGACGATCTACGGATATCTTTGAGATATCCAATTTCATAAACGTCCTCCTCATGATCCCACGCACCACCTCCGAGCAAATTGCGTTCCGCTACCGTACCCTTGACAGCAACACCGGCGTAACACGCGAAACTGCCAAACGCCTGGCTGAGTGCCTGGGTGTCGATGAGACGCAGGCCATCCACATTGCATTGCACAACATGGCTGTCAAGTTGCTGCCGCAGTATGAAGCTGATGACGGCCCGCTTACTGCGTCGCAGGTTCGCCAGATCAAGAAGCGCGTGCCGCCGGACAAGAAGCGTTCCGTACGCTCCAGCCTGTTTGAAGCAGAGACGGCGTGATGGTCCGCTGGTGGGAGGAGCCCACAGCAGGCGAGATCGTTTGGTGCCATTTTCCCGATGACATCACCCCACGTCCCAAGCCTCGACCCGCGTTGGTCCTTGCGGTCTTTGACGACGATGCACCGCAGTTTCATATACGGGTCGCATACGGGA
>CAIYMN010000203.1 GCA_903927295.1 uncultured beta proteobacterium
TGGCAGTGCTGCTGCTGACCCATGTGAACTACCGCAGCGGCGCCATGCACGACATGGCGGCACTCACGGCGGCTGCGCACCGGGCCGGCGTACTCACGGTGTGGGACCTGGCGCACAGTGCAGGCGCGGTGCCCGTGAACCTGAAAGCCGACCAGGCAGATTTTGCGGTCGGCTGTGGCTACAAGTACCTCAACGGTGGCCCGGGCGCGCCGGCGTTTGTCTGGGTCAGCCCGCAGCATGCTGATCGTTTCTGGCAGCCACTGACGGGCTGGTGGGGCCATGCGGCGCCCTTTGCCTTTACGCCGGACTACCAACCCGCCAGCGGCATTGGGCGTTACCTGTGCGGCACCCAGCCCATCATCAGCCTGTCCGCACTGGCTTGCGGTCTCGACACCTTTGGCGCCGCTGAGGCTTTGGGCGGCATGGCTGCGCTGCGCGCCAAGTCGCTGGCGCTGAGCGACTTGTTCATCACTCTGGTGGAACAGCGCTGCGCCGGCTACGGACTCAGTGTGGTGACGCCGCGCGAGCACGGGAGGCGCGGCTCGCAGGTCAGCCTGGCAAGAGCGCAGGGCGGCTACGCCATCATTCAGGCCCTGATCGCGCGTGGTGTTGTCGGCGACTTTCGCCCCGGCGACGGCAAGCAACGAGCCGACATCCTGCGCTTTGGCTTGACACCGCTGTACACCGGTTTTGAAGATGTGTGGCAGGCGCTGGAGCATCTGCGCGAGGTACTCACCAATGACGAATGGCAGCGCCCAGAGTTCAACCTGCGCAAGGCGGTGAGCTGATATGGGCACGCCCGAGCAGATCCTGGCTGCGGAAAATGCGAAGCTCGATTTCAGCCGAGCCATGAGCTATGGCGACTACCTGCACCTTGACCAGATTCTGGGCGCGCAAGTTCCGTTGTCGCCCGATCACAACGAAATGCTGTTCATCGTCCAGCACCAGACCAGCGAGCTCTGGATGAAGCTGATGCTGCATGAACTGCAGGCGGCCATGGCCTGCATGGCAGGTGATGAACTGGGCAGCGCCTTCAAGATGCTGGCGCGTGTCAGCAAGATCATGGAGCAGTTGGTGCACGCATGGGACGTGCTGGCCACGATGACGCCGCCCGAGTACAGCGCCATCCGTCCCTACCTGGCCAATTCCAGCGGCTTTCAGAGCGCGCAGTACCGCTGCATCGAGTTTGCGCTGGGCAACAAGAACGCCGCCATGCTCAAACCGCACGCGCACCGGAGCGATCTGCTGGAGCAGGTGCAGACGGCGCTGCTGGCGCCATCGCTCTACGATCAGGCGCTTCGCCTGCTGTCGCGCCGCGGCATCGCCGTGCCCGACAGTCACACCGAGCGCGACTGGAGCCGGGCCTACAGCGCCAGTCCGGCCGTTGAAGCAGCCTGGCTGGTGGTGTACCGCAACCCTGGTGAACACTGGGACCTGTACCAACTGGGCGAGGAACTCACCGATCTCGAAGACGCCTTTCGGCTCTGGCGCTTTCGCCATGTGACCACGGTCGAGCGGGTCATCGGCTTCAAGCGCGGCACCGGTGGCACCGGTGGCGTCAGCTACCTGCGCAAGATGCTTGACGTGGTGCTCTTCCCCGAAATCTGGACGCTGCGCACCAGCCTCTAAAGTCGTAGCGCGCGACCGTGCTCCAGAGCCTCCAGGTTGGCACTGCGCTGCGTTGCGCCGCTCAAAGCCTCGGTAGCCTGGCGTACCTCGGCATAAGTGAACAGGAAATCTGGCTGGCTCGAAGCGAAGCCAAGCAGTACCAGGTTGGCCATGAGCGGGCTGTGCATCCGCAGCGCGACGGCGTCAGCATCGCAGGTATGAACTGTTACCTGCATTTCGCGCAGCAATTCAGCAACCCGGCGGTCGGGAAATGCCTGCCCATCCGGCGCGTTGACCACGCACATGGCGCTCAGGCCGTTGCATCTGGAGCGCAGATAGGGCAGGGTGCGGTGCGACTCCATGCAGTCCAGACCGAGCAGCAGATCAGCATCGCCTTCGCGAACCATCGGACTACTGAACTCCCCCATCTTCAGATGGGTCATGACCGAGCCGCCGCGCTGGGACATGCCAAATGTCTGCGACCCCAGCACCGGCACCTCTTTGCGTCGCGCCATTTCGATAAAGACCTTGGTCGTGAAAAGAACACCCTGGCCCCCGACCCCGGCAATGATGGCCTGCGCTCTCATGGCTGTGCCTGCACCAGCAGGATAGAGCGTGGCTGTATCGCGCCCTGCGCGCAGACCTGGATGCAAAGGCCGCAGTCGATGCAGGTGCGTCGGTCAATGTCGACCAGTCCATCGGGTCGGCGCTGGAGCGAAGGGCATTCGAACCAGGTGGTGCAATAGCCGCAGGCAATGCAGACACCGGTACTCGGCATACTGATCGCGCCACGCG
Organism: uncultured beta proteobacterium; assembly: GCA_903927295.1. GTDB lineage: Bacteria > Pseudomonadota > Gammaproteobacteria > Burkholderiales > Burkholderiaceae_C > Rhodoferax. Next base: position 2,404 of record CAIYMN010000203.1, read on the forward strand.
GGCATTGCGCCTGGCAAACGCGGCAAGCCGTGCATTTGTCGGCATCGATCTGGTAGCTGCCCGCGACCAGCGTGATGGCGCCAGTGGGACATACATGGACGCAAATGTCACAGTGCGTGCAGACGCCGCAGTGAAAGCAGCGCTCGCTGGCCTCGGCGCTGGCGGCTTCGGTGCCCAGACCAAGATTGACTTCGTCGAAGTTCCAGATTGAATCGGCCGGCGCTCGATGGCGCGCCTGCGCGCGCTCGGTCTTGCTGAAGAACTGCAGCTTGATATCGTGCGCTGAGGCCACTGGCAATGCCTGCTGCGCACGCACCGGGCCGGCGCTTGCCAGCTTCGCGCAGGCGATGCCCGGTCCGGCTGCCAGTTGCAGCACAGGTGCATCAATTGTGCTGCCACCAAGGCGCGCATGGATCCCCATGGCGGCTCGCTTGCCTGCGTTGACGGCGCCGACCACGGTGCCGACGCCACTGCTGGCGGCATCACCACCAGCAAAAATTCGCAACTGTGCAGTACATCCCCACGGGTCGACCTGGAGTCGGCCATGCAGGGCCAAACCCGGCTCGCTGAGGTAGGCCAGGTCGGCATCGCCGCCGATACACACCAGGACACTCTCGACCTCATTGGTTTGCGTGTAGAAGGGCGGCGAATTTGCCGGCAAATCCGGCTTCGCCAGCGCAAGGTCGCGCAGCAGCAGTTTGAGGCGTTGGGTCTCGCCTGGCTCGAAACTGACGGGCACCAGCGCGTGATGAAACACGATGCCCTCTTCGCGTGCCGCGCTCACCTCCTCGGGTATCGCCAGCAGGACGTCGTAGTAAACGTCCACCACAGCACCCTTGCGCCGCGCGCTGCGTGCCGCGTCGATGGCGGTGTTGCCGCCGCCGATCACAGCGACGCGCCCGCCAAGCACGGGTACCTCGTCGGCGCGCAAGCGGTACAAGTAGTCGAGTCCGCTGAGCACTCCGGCACGGTCTTCGCCGGCAATGTGGAGACGCCTTTGTTGCCAGGCGCCAGTTGCCAGATAGACGGCGTCAAAGCGGTCCAGTTCTGACCAGGCGAGGTTGGCGCCCAGACGAACCCCAGTGTGCACGGTGACGCCAAGCGACTTGAATACCTCGAGTTCACGGTGCAGCACACTGGTCGGTAGCCGGTATTGCGTAATGGCCCAACGCAGCATGCCGCCAATTTCGGGTAGCGACTCAAAGATCTCGACACCGTAGCCCAAGCGCGCCAACTGGTATGCCGCGGTCAGGCCGGAAGGACCGCCTCCAACGACAGCAACCGTTTTGCCGAGTGACTGCCCCCGCCTGGCGAAGCCGGCGGCCGAGCGACCGCGGTCACCCGCCATGCGCTCGATGGCATTGATCGACAGCGCGCCGTCATAGACGCTTCGATTGCAGTTGCTCTCGCACGGATGCGGACAGACCCGGCCCAGCGTGGACGGAAACGGATGTTCCTCGTACAGCATGTTGGCGGCATCCAACCATTGGTCTTGCGCCGCCAGCGTCATCAGCCGCTCGATGTCGTTGCCGGCCGGGCAGGCTTCAGAACAGGGCGACAAGCGGTCCTGGTGGTGCGGCATCCACGGTGCATCGAGTGCCGCGACGGTGCCTGGTGAACGCGCCCGCGGCCCATGCCGCACCTCGACCGCAATGGGTACCTTGCCCGGACCCAAGCCTTTGTGCTGGGCGACGCAGGCGTAGCGGGCCAGCACAACGGCGACGCCGCCCTTCGGGGCACGGCTGTGCGCCAGCGCGTCCAGCAGCACGCGATGAAAGCTGGCGAGGTCGTTGGGGTCAGCATGCACGAGGTAGTCGATTCCGCAGCCCCGGATCAGGGACTCCAGCTTCACAATGCCGCCAGCGTGGCCGTCGGCGGTCTGGCCGGACTCGGGAGTCGGCTGCATGCCCGTCATGCCAGTGGTGCCGTTGTCCAGCACCAAGAGGACAAAACGCGCACCGTTGTAGACAGCGTTCTCCAGCCCCGCTGCCCCGGAATGAAAGAAGGTGCCATCGCCGATGGTGGCGAAAATCGGCGGGGCTTTGCCGTCCTGAGCGTAGGCGTGATAGAAGCCAGATGCCATCGAGATCGACGCTCCCATGTCGTGCACGGTGTCAACTGCACCCTGGTTCAGCCCGAGCGTGTAGCAGCCAATGTCGCCCGGGAAGAGGGCATCCGGAAAGGCGCGTCGCAGGGCGTAAAACGTGGCGCGGTGACCGCAGCCGGGGCAGAAGGTGGGACGACGCACTGGCAATTGCAGAGTCGCCACGGCCTGCAGCATGCGGTTGGCGGCTCTCGCATGGGCGATCAGCCCGACCTCGCTGGCGGCCGCGAGCAGATATTTTTCGATGACCTCGGGGGTCAGTTCGCCGTGCGACGGAACATGCCCGCTCAGGCGCCCCCAGACCGGTATCGGCAGCCTGATCTGGAGTTCGACCGCCGCGTCGGCTTCCTCAAACACAATGAGCCGCTCGCAGCGGTTCGAAAAATCATCGAGCAAAGCCCGCGGCAGTGGATAGGCAGTGGCGATCTTCAGAATTGGACACTGGTCTGCCAGCCCCAGGGAGGGCAGCAAATCATTCAGGTAGGCGTAGCTGACGCCGGCCGCAATGATGCCGAGCGGTGAGCGCAACTGGCTGGATCCCGGTGGGAAGAAGGCCTGATTGCCGGGCCAGTGCTCGAACTCTTTTTCAATCGCCGCCAGTTTTTCGTTGAGTTCCTTGTGCAATTGCAGGCGGGCGCGTGGCGCCGCCGCCCAGCGCTGCGGATTTTTCTCGAAATCGGCGCTTCGACCAGCGACCTGGACAGGCTTGCATTCGATCGATTGGTCGGAGTGACAGACGCGTACCGTGGGCCGCAGCAAGATCGGCATCTGATGACGTTCGGACAGCTCGAAGGCGAGCGTGACCATGTCCTTGGCTTCGTTCGGCGTACTCGGGTCGAGCGCCGGGATCTTCGAGAAAAGAGAGAACAAGCGCGAGTCCTGCTCTGTTTGTGACGAGTGCAGTCCGGGGTCATCAGCGACTATCAGAACCAGGCCGCCCATCACACCGACATAGGCCGCGGAAAGCGCAGCATCCGCCGCCACATTGAGTCCCACCTGTTTCATGGCCACAGCTGCGCGTTTGCCGGCATAAGCCGCGGCCAGCGCCGTTTCGAGCGCCACCTTCTCATTGGTTGACCACTCGGCGTAGACCTTGACGCCCAGTTCGTCCCTGAACTCGATCACGGCCGGCAGTATTTCGGAGCTTGGCGTGCCCGGATAGGCGCTCACGAACTGGCAGCCCGATTCCACCAGGCCTCTGGCAATGGCCTCGTTTCCCAGCATCACGCGGTGGTCACTGGTGTTCATCGTCTGACCCTCAGTTGTCGATATCCGAAGGCTGCAGCGGCGTGGTCATCGGTACACCTCCGTCTGTTCGAATGAAAGAAGGGCGAAGATAAGTCAGTTTTCTGAAGCGTGGTGTCGGTTATTTGCGACACGCTCGAAATTTCATCGTGTCGGGCAAAGGACTACTGGGTGGCTACAGCGGAAGCGCGCCTATAAAGGTGTGCATCTCATGGAGGGTTCAGGAACACCAGGACGAAGTGGTTCGTGCAGTGGCACGTCCAGAGTGTGAAGCGGGTCGGCATCATGGCTGATATACCGCCCTGAATCGATTCAATTTGACTTATGATCCGCGTCGTCCTGCCGGCGCTCTCGCCGGCGCCTGCTTTTGGAGAACCCTGGTGCATTTAGTTTGTCTTGATCTTGAAGGTGTGCTGGTTCCGGAAATCTGGATCGAATTCGCTGAGCGTACTGGCATACCCGAATTGCGCCGCACTACGCGCGACGAACCTGATTACGACAAACTGATGAAATACCGGCTCAACCTGCTGCGCCAGCACAAGCTGGGTTTGAGCGATATCCGCGAAGTCATTTCCGGGACACGCCCGCTGGTCGGCGCCAAGGAATTTCTCGATACGCTGCGGCGCGAATTCCAGGTCATCATCCTTTCCGACACGTTTTACGAATTTGCCATGCCGCTCATGGAACAGTTGGCCATGCCAACGCTGCTGTGCCACAAACTCGAAGCTGATATCAACGGCATGCTGGTGGACTACCACCTGCGCATGCCGAACCAGAAGATGGAGGCTGTGCGGCGCTTCAAAGAAATCAACTTCAAGGTCATAGCCGCCGGCGATTCCTACAACGACACGGCAATGTTGGCAGAGGCCAATGCGGGCATCCTGTTCAGTCCGCCGCAAAACGTGATCGACGAGTTTCCGCAGTTTCCGGTCACGCGAAACTATGGGGAACTGCGCACGGAAATTGACAAAGCGCGCGCGAATTTCTGAGCCGGGGGTGGTCAGCCAGTGACCGTTGAAACTTGCGACGACGCATCGGCCATGGCGCAGGGCCGTCCCGCTCATCTGCCTCGCGCGGCAGAATCGATGTCTAGACGCAACATCCTGGTGGCATCAAGTTTGAGTGCGGATGCCACTGGTTCGAGCTGCTTGTTATTGAATTGAAATCTTGGCCACATTGCGGACCGTCCACGGCTTTCTTGACGGCTGGTATGGGTTCGATTGACCGACGCAGTTGTCAGCCACCGTGCAGGCGTCGTCATCAAAAGCGAGGCAGTCGATCTCGACGTTTCCTGATTTCGTGGGCAACAGAAACTGGGCCGAAGCCGTTGACACCTGTTTCTAATGCGCCTATCGTATACCGAATACCGGATGCCATTGGGGATATGTCTGCTGCGGAGCACGACGTGGCGCCAGTTAGTCATCTCAGAGTGTTGTGAACAACTATTGACGGAGACAAGTTGCATGATTCAGCCTCAACGCCAACCCGAGATGCCAGACCTGCGCGTCGTTGCAGTGGCCGACCTGCTGCTGCACGAGCAGCACGACGCGCAGCGTAGCGAGCCACTGTCGCAGCGACTGCGCACCGATGGCGTGCTGAAGAATCCACCTATCGTGGCGGCGATTCCGGGCGAGCAACGCTTCGTTGTGCTCGACGGCGCCAATCGAGTCACTGCAGCGCAGGCTCTGGGAATGGAGCACATTGCGGTTCAGGTTGTTGATTACGAGGATCCGGAACTGATTCTTGATACCTGGTATCACCTTATCAAGGGCATGCGTGTTGAGCAATTCAAGGAGTTGCTGGCCGGTCTCGCGGGCATCCGAACCGAGCCAGCCGACTTGATGCACGCGCGGGCGCTACTGGCAAGGCGGGAATCGCTTGCCTTCGTCGAATATCCCAATGGTGAGGTCTGTAGTCTGTTTGCCGAGGGCAATTTGCACCAGCGAACGCAGCGTCTCAACGACATCGTTGACCTCTACAAGGTGCGCGGGCGAATCTTTCGCGCCAATACCGATCATCTGCCGTCCTTGCTGCCGCTGTACGACGACATTACGGTGCTGGTGGTGTTTCCGCACTACGCGCCGGCCGAGATTGTTGACCTGGCCCGGGTTGGTGCTTTCCTGCCCGCCGGCATTTCGCGCCACTTGATTCCACGCCGTGCGCTGCGCATCAATTTGCCGCTAGCGATGCTGGGCAACGGTGCCAGCCTGGCTGAAAAGAACCGCTGGCTAAGCGACTGGATGAAGCAAAAGGTAGCGGCGAAGGCCGCGCGCTATTACCAGGAATCGACTTTCCTGTTTGATGAGTGATGGGTCGCCCGTGCTGGCCCTTCCTTCCATCAAGGGCAGGGTAAACCTCAACAAGCACGGTCTTTTCATTCGTGCTAAAAGCGCGCATACTGTATACGGGAAATACCCCCGCCCACGTTACATATAAATTATCTGAGGAGCAACCATGAGCCATCAAACGAAGTACCTGTTGGAAGAGAGCCAGATGCCACGCTTCTGGTACAACATTCAGGCGGACCTGCCCAAGCCGGCACCAGCCGTTTTGCATCCGGGCACCCTGCAGCCCGTCGGTCCTGACGATCTGTCACCGCTATTTCCCATGGCCTTGATCATGCAGGAAGTGAGCATGGAGCGCGAGATAGAGATTCCTGAACCCGTGCGTGATGTGTTTCGACTCTGGCGTCCGGCGCCCATGTTCCGGGCGCACCGACTAGAAAAGGCGCTCGGCACTCCAGCCAGGATTTATTACAAATATGAAGGCGTCAGCCCGGCTGGCAGCCACAAGCCAAATACGGCCGTGCCGCAGGCGTTCTACAACAAGGAAGCGGGTGTGAAACGGATAACGACCGAGACGGGCGCCGGACAATGGGGTTCATCGATGGCCTTTGCTGGTTCCTTGTTCGGGCTGCAAGTCGAAGTCTTTCAGGTGCGTGTTTCGTATGACCAGAAACCCTATCGGCGCGCCTTGATGGAAACCTATGGTGCACGCTGTGTCGCATCGCCTTCCAATGAGACCGTCTATGGGCGCTCGGTGCTCGCGGAGAACCCGAATCATCAGGGCAGCTTGGGAATCGCCATTTCCGAGGCGGTTGAGTTGGCTGTACAGCGCGAAGACACCAAGTACGCTTTGGGCTCCGTGCTCAACCACGTATTGTTGCATCAGACCATCATTGGCCAGGAGGCGATGGAGCAGATGCAGATGGCCGATGACTGGCCCGATGTGGTGGTGGGTTGCTGCGGTGGCGGTTCCAACTTTGCCGGTATCGCTTTTCCGTTTATGGGCCATGGATTACGCGGCGGGAAAACCTCGCGCTTTGTCGCGGTCGAACCTGCAGCATGCCCGTCATTGACGCGCGGCAAGTACGCCTACGACTTTGGCGACACCGGTCGCATGACACCACTGACCAAGATGCACACCCTGGGTAGCCAGTTCACGCCGCCGGGCTTTCACGCGGGGGGCCTGCGCTACCATGGCATGTCGCCATTGGTATCGCATTGCAAGGAACTGGGTTTGCTTGAAGCCGTTGCCTACAACCAGGTTGAATGCTTTGAAGCCGCGGTGCTGTTTGCACGCAACGAGGGCATTGTGCCGGCACCCGAGTCCAGCCACGCGATCAAGGGTGCCATCGCGGAAGCTCTGCGATGCAAGCGCGAGGGCAAGGCTGAGACTATTCTCTTCAATCTGTCCGGCCACGGTCACTTTGACATGATGGCGTACCAGAAGTATTTTGCCGGCGATATGTCCGACGCGCTGTACGAAGAAGCCGAACTGACGAAATCGTTGGCAGGTCTGCCCAACGTGCCGGAAACGGCTTGAGTCAGCGGTAAGCGACTGACGGCCTTGTGACTGTCAGCAGACGGTCCAGGCCGCCGGTATCGATGCTGATATTTGCGTACTCGCGTACCTTGGGCTTGGCCCGGTACGCTACGCTGAGTCCTGCGAGCTTCATCATCTCCAGATCGTTGACGCCATCGCCGACCGCGATCACCTGCTCGTGCGAGCAACCAATCTGCAGGCACACCTTGGCCACCGTGTCACGCTTGGCGTGTTGGTCAATCACCGCGCCCAGCACCCGACCAGTCAGTCTGTCATCCTGGATTTCGAGTTCGTTGGAGTAAGCAAAGTCCAACCCCAGGCGAGGCTTGAGTCGATCCGTGAAGTAGGTGAAACCTCCTGAAATCAGCAGGATCTTGAGGCCATCCCAGCGCGCATAAGCCAGCAGTTGCAAGGCGCCCTGATTGAGTCGAAGTCTGTGCTCGTAGACGCGCTGCAGGGCCGAGATGTGGGTGCCAGCCAGAATGGCAAGTCGACGGCGCAGGCTGTCTTCAAAATTGCTGATTTCGCCACGCATCGCCGCCTCGGTAATGGCCTGAACCTGCGGACCTTTGCCCACAACATCAGCAATCTCGTCAATGCATTCGATGTCAACCAGAGTGGAATCCATATCGAACGCAATCAACCGGTAGTCGCTGAGCTTCAGCTCAGGCTTGATGCCCTGAATGAACAGACCAGTGCAGTCTTTCAGGGCTTCGCGGGGTCTTGAGGGAGCGGTCATGGGCCGTTATACCAAATTGCGCAGGAGATCCCGCACCATTTTCGCCCGGTCGCGCATTTCGGGGATGGCCCGCTCAATGCGAAGTTTCTCGTTGCCCGCCAGTTTGATGTTTCGGTTCTTTTGAATCAGTGCAATGATACGCATCGGATCGATGGGCGAATCCTTCTTGAACGTGATTGTGGTGACAGTCGGCGAAGCGTCAACCTTGACCACCCCAAACGGTTGACTGCTTACCCGCAGTCGGTGAACCTCGATCAGGGTTTGTGCCTGTCCGGGCATTTTCCCGAAACGGTCTACGATTTCCTCAAGCAGCGCGTCGACTTGATCGGTATTCCTGGCGGTTGCCAATTTTTTGTAAAAAGACAGTCGTAAGTGAACGTCTCCGCAGTAGTCGTCCGGCAGCAGGGCGGGCGAATGCAGATTGATGTCGGTAGTGACACTCAAAGGGCCGAGTAAATCAGGTTCGATGCCGGCCTTCAGGCAGCGCACTGCCTCAGTCAACATTTCGTTGTAGAGCTGAAACCCGACTTCGAGCATATTGCCGCTCTGATTTTCACCCAGTACCTCGCCGGCGCCGCGAATTTCCAGATCGTGCATCGCGAGGTAGAAACCGCTGCCCAATTCCTCCATCTGCTGAATGGCGTCAAGCCGCTGACTGGCCTGTTTGGACAGTCCCTCCAGATCAGGCACCATCAGGTAGGCGTAGGCTTGATGGTGACTGCGACCAACCCGTCCGCGCAACTGGTGCAATTGGGCCAGGCCAAACTTGTCGGCGCGACTGATGACGATCGTGTTTGCTGTTGGCACGTCGATACCGGTTTCGATAATGGTCGAGCACAACAGGAGATTGAATCGCTGCGCCACAAAGTCACGCATCACCGATTCGAGCTGACGCTCGGGCATTTGACCATGCGCCACCGTAATGCGTGCTTCGGGTAGCAGTTCTTCCAGCTTGGCTCTGCGGTTCTCAATGGTTTCGACTTCATTGTGCAGAAAGTAGACCTGTCCACCTCGTTTGAGCTCGCGCAGCACCGCTTCACGGATTACCCCATGCCCCTCAGTACGGACAAAGGTCTTGATAGCCAGGCGTCGCTGCGGTGCGGTGGCAATCACGCTCAAATCCCGCAGACCCTCGAGCGCCATGCCGAGCGTGCGCGGAATTGGCGTGGCGGTCAGAGTCAACACATCGACCTCTGCACGCAGTGCCTTCATGGCCTCCTTGTGACGCACGCCGAAGCGATGTTCCTCGTCGATGATGAGCAGTCCGAGATCATGAAACCGCGTACTTTGGCTGAGCAATTTGTGGGTGCCGACGACAATGTCGACGGTTCCATCGGCCAGCCCCTTCAATGCAGCACCAATTTCCCTGGCAGAGCGAAAGCGGCTCATCTCAACGACCTTGACAGGCCACTTGGCAAAGCGATCAACCAGTGTCTGGTAGTGCTGCTCCGCCAGCAATGTGGTGGGTGCCAGGAGCGCCACCTGCTTGCCCCCCGTGATGCCAACAAAGGCAGCACGCAACGCAACTTCGGTCTTGCCAAAGCCAACGTCACCGCAGATCAGGCGATCCATCGGTCGCGGGCTGATCATGTCCTGAATGACGGCGTGGATGGCGGCACTCTGATCAGGCGTTTCCTCAAAGCCGAAATCATTGGCGAACGTTTCGTAGTCTGCTGCAGAATAGCGAAAGGCATGCCCTTGCCTTGCGGCGCGGCGGGCATAGATGTTGAGCAATTCGGCCGCGCTGTCACGCACCTGCTCGGCAGCCTTGCGCCTGGCTTTCTCCCACTGACCGGACCCCAGCTTGTGCAGCGGCGCCTCGTCTGCACTGACACCCGTGTAGCGGCTGATCAGTTGCAACTGACTGACCGGCACATAGAGCGTCGCCTGGTCGGCGTATTCCAGATGCAGGAATTCCTGCAATTCGGGCGCAGCATCAGGCTGTGGTTTGCCCAAGTCAAGATGGATCAGTCCCCGGTAGCGGCCAATGCCGTGCGCCGAATGAACCACCGGGTCTCCGATATTTAGTTCACTCAGGTCCTTGATCAGCGCTTCGACATCGCTGACCTGTTCCTGCTTCTTGCGCCTTCGGGTTGTGGCACTGACAGCAAACAATTCAGTTTCGGTGACAAAGTCGATTGCCGCCGCCATCCAGGAGAACCCCGTATGCAGTGACGCCGTGGCGATGCCCAACGGCTCATCGCCGAGCTCAAACGCTGCAAGACTGTCAAACGAAGGTGGCGTCAGACCACTCGCATGCAAAAAGTCCAACAGGCTGCTCTTGCGTCCCTCGCTCTCGGCCAGTACCAGCACCCGGTGTTTGGTCCTTCGAAGATGCTCCTTCAAGCGTGCCAGCGGCTCATCCGCTCCGCGCATAGCCGTCAGTTCCGTCAGCCTTTGGAATAGCGCGTTTTCGGCGATGTCGTCGATCGTCGAGCGAACGGACAATTGTGCGTGTTGATTGACCCGCTCATAGAACTGCTCAATACTCAAAAATAACGCTTCAGGCGGCAGTGTCGGTCGTTCAGGGTCGCCTTGCACCAGTCGGTAGCGCTCGCGCGCGTCCTGCCAGAAGTGCTGAAACACCGGCTCCAGCACTCCATGCAACACGATGGTTGCTGCAGCGCCAAGGTAATCAAAAACAGTAGCGGTTTCCTGGAAGAAGAGCGGCAGGTAGTACTCAATCCCTGCCGTGGCAACGCCATTGCCGATATCCTTGTAAATTCTGCTCCTGGTCGGATCGCCATCAAGGACTTCACGCCAGCGACTGCGAAAGCGGGCACGAGCACCGTCATCCATCGGGAATTCACGGCCGGGCAACAGGCGGACCTCGGGCACCGGGTACAGGCTGCGCTGACTGTCAGGATCAAAAGTGCGAATGCTGTCAATCTCGTCATCGAAAAGATCAACCCGGTAAGGAACCGGTGATCCCATCGGGAAAAGGTCGATCAGGCTGCCCCGCACTGCGTACTCCCCGGGACTGACCACCTGGCCGACGTGGCTGTAACCCGCCAATGTCAGTTGCGCCTTGAAGCTGGCTTCATTCAGTTTTTGTCTCACCTTGAAGTGAAAGGTATACGCAGCCAAAAATGCCGGCGGTGCCAGACGATACAGCGCGGTGCTTGCAGGGACGATGACCACATCTGCGCCGGTTTTGCTATCGTGCTGATTGATGCGCCATAGCGTTGCCAGGCGTTCGCTGATCAGATCCTGGTGCGGGGAAAATGTGTCGTACGGGAGCGTCTCCCAGTCCGGGAACAGAACACAGCGCAGTCCGGGGGCGAAAAATCCGATTTCATCGATCAGGCGCTGCGCGTCCGCAGAGTCTGCGGTCACAATGGCGGTCAATTTTCCATTGTCGCGCTCACGCAATCCCAATTGGGCCAGCAAAAGCGCGTCGGCGGATCCGATGGGTCTGGGTAAGGTGAAACGCTTGCCGGGAAGAAGCTTGGGTAAGTCCATGAACGGCTTATTTTAGAATGACGGATACCCATGTCTGACACACCCGAGAATTCACCAGCCGATGTCTCATCAACGGCACGCTGCTGGGCCCTGATCCCATGTGCCGGCAGCGGTTCGCGTGCCGGCCTGGATCACCCGAAACAATATCAGTCACTGGCCGGTAGGCCCATGGTGTTGCACACACTGGCAGCCTTCGCCGCGGTACGTCGCATCAGCGGGATTCTTGTGGTGGTTGCCGCCGGTGACTCATTTTTTTCAATCCACAAGGGAGACTATCGCGTCGCTGACTGCGGTGGTGCGACCCGGGCTGAGAGTGTCGCCAATGGTCTGAACATTCTGCGGGAACAGGGTGCGTCGGGGAGTGATTGGGTTTTGGTGCACGATGCTGCGAGATGCCTGATCACGCCAGCGCAAATCAATCTGCTGATGGATGCCTGTGCGGCGGATCCGGTGGGCGGATTGCTGGCTCTTCCCTTGGCAGATACGCTCAAGTGTGTCCTGGATGCCAGGGTGATGGCGACCCTGCAACGCCACGACAAATGGCTGGCGCAGACACCTCAGATGTTTCGCATCGACCTGTTGAGACGTGCGCTGGGCCACGCAGGCCCTGAGATGACCGATGAGTCGAGCGCAGTTGAGAGTATCGGTCTACAGCCCTTGGTGGTTAATGGCAGCGCACAGAACTTCAAGGTGACTTACCCGGAAGATTTTGCGCTGGCACAGGCGCTGTTGCAGGGGCGTTCAGCGGGCGGCGATGATTCAGACAACCGGTGGACGACAGTGGGAGAGGGTCGATGACATGAACTTCAGAATCGGCGAAGGCTGGGACTTGCATGCGCTGGTCACGGGTCGCAAACTCATCCTGGGCGGGGTGGTGATCGATTTTCATCTTGGGCTGCTCGGTCACTCCGATGCCGACGTGCTGTTGCATGCGATCACCGATGCGCTGCTGGGCGCGGCAGCGCTTGGTGATATTGGTCAGCATTTTCCTGATAGCGAGGAGCGCTTCAGAGGAGTTGACTCGATGGTTCTGTTGGCAGAGGCGGCGCGCCTCGTGCGCGAACACGGCTTTCAGATCGGCAATGTTGACTGCACAGTCATAGCCGAAGCACCAAAGTTGATGCCATACCGCGCTGCCATGTCTGCAAGAATTGCATCGGCTCTCGCTATCGCCGTGAATCAGGTCAATGTCAAGGCAAAGACCGCTGAGAAGATGGGACCTGTCGGTCTGGGTCAGGCGATCGAAGCGCGCGCGGTCGTGCTGCTGATCCCTTGCGAATAGTCACGCAAGCGATCATTTGTCCTCGAACCGACCTTGCGCTCACGTCGGCAGCGTGAAGAGCGGAATGTCCTTGTCCCGTGCCAGACTGTCCAGTGCCTCGCGGGTCATACCATCAAGGTAAGCGGCGATCGCCTGATGGGTTTGTGCAGACAGCATGGTCAGAATGTTGATGTAGCGAACCTTTGCTGCGGCGCAAAGGGCTTTCGCAAAGTGGGGCTCGAGAGCAGCCACTGCCACACGGCCGTCCTTGCAGGCATAGACACGGTAGCCTGCGTGGCCGCCGCCGACTGCAGCGCCGGTCTGCGTCAAGCCCCAGGTCCGCGGGAGGGCCAGATACGCCGCCGCTGCCGACAGGGCAACTTCGAGGTAATAACTCTTGCCGTGCTGTTGCATCAACGCCGCTTGCAGCACGGCTTCCGATGTCATCAGTGAGCCACCCATGTCAGCGTAAAGCGTCGGAGGCAACTCCAGCCCGTTGACGAGATTATTCTCCGCCAGATAAGTCAGATCATGCCCCGGCTCCTCGGCTCGGGAGCCTGGTGCGCCAACAATGGCCACTTGTGACAGCCTCGGGTAGAGTTTGTGAAGGACCTTCCACTCCAGTCCGAGTTTTGCCATAGCCGACGGACGAAAGGACGTCAGCAGAATGTCGGTCTTGGCCAATTCACGCTGCAACGCCCTTTGGCCCTTGTCGGTTTTCAAGTCTGCCACGAGCAAGCGAATGCCGCGATGCAGGACGTCAAAGGCCGTGCGGTTGTACATACCCATTGGGTCACCCGATGCACCAGGCGCTGAACCAGCGGGCGCTGGGGGTTCCAGTTTGACGCAGGATGCGCCCATTTGCCAACAGCGCATCAGAGCCGCTGGCCCTGGCAGATTCAAGCTCAAACTAAGTACGCGCACGCCCTTAAGCGGCTGGATTCTGGTGCTGGTGGTAGTGGCCATATCAGGAAAGATGTTAATGAAAAGACTGCCTAATACCGATTCTGGCTTTTGCGACGAGTTGCCACGCGAACCCGGCGGGACCCTAATCTACCGTATTGCATGACGCAAATCTGTCACCAACGCGCTTTTCAGACATAAATTGGAAATGGCAGAAAGGTAGAATTCGCGCCATGTGAGGCTCCTCAATGTCTCAATTGTTTTCTCCCTGGGCTTGCTTGAGCAATCAGTCAAGACGGTAGCCAGGTCTGCCGCTGGGCCCAAGGAATTGAATGAAACGTGTAGATGACTTCCGCCTGAAGTTTGGGAATAGAGAGTTCGTGCCGATCATGATTGGCGGCATGGGCGTGGATATCTCAACCGCCGAACTGGCGCTTGAAGCAGCGCGACTCGGTGGCATAGGGCATATCTCTGACGCCATGGTGACCGATGTGTCAGACCGCCGTTTTGATACCAAGTTTGTCAAGAACAAGTTGAAACTCTTTCGTCACAATATTGACAATTCGGACAAGTCAATCATCAAATTTGATTTGGGTGCGCTGGCTGAGGCAACGCGTCGACATGTCGAATCAACCATGCAATCAAAAAAGGGCGAAGGCCTGATTTTTGTCAACTGCATGGAAAAGTTGACCATGAATGCACCACGCGAGACCTTGCAGGTGCGCATGGCATCGGCTCTGGACGCCGGAGTAGACGGGATTACGCTGAGTGCGGGCCTGCATCTGGGTTCGTTTGGATTGCTTGCCGATCATCCAAGATTTCGCGATGCCAAACTGGGCATCATCGTTTCGTCGGTGCGCGCATTGCAACTTTTCCTGCGCAAGAATGCCAGACTCAATCGCATGCCTGACTATGTGATTGTTGAGGGGCCGCTGGCCGGCGGACATCTGGGCTTCGGCAGCGACTGGGCGCAGTACGATCTGGCCACCATCATCGCGGAGGTTGTGCAGTACCTGCGCGCGGAACAACTGGTGATCCCGGTAATCGCCGCGGGAGGTATTTTCACCGGAAGCGATGCGGTGTCTTTTCTGGAAACCGGCTCTGCAGCGGTGCAGGTCGCAACCCGCTTTACTGTGGCCAATGAATGTGGATTGCCGAAGAAGGTAAAGCAGGAATATTTCAAGGCGAGTGAAGAGGACATCATCGTCAACACGGTGTCTCCGACCGGCTATCCGATGCGTATGCTGCGCAACACACCAGCCATCGGTGCCGGGACTCGCCCCAATTGCGAAGCCTACGGCTACCTGCTTGATGGCAACGGTGGTTGTGCCTACATCACCGCGTACAACCGGGAACTTGCATTGCACCCGGACGCCAAGACGCTGTCGGTCACGGACAAGACCTGTCTGTGTACCCACATGCGCAACTTCAATTGCTGGACTTGCGGGCACACCACGTACCGCCTGAAAGACACGACACGCCGTCTCGACGATGGTAGCTACGAGACCCTGAGCGCAGAACACATCTTCAGGGACTACCAGTTCAGCATTGATCACAAAATCGCCTTGCCGGGAATTGCGGCCTAGGCGCGTTGCGCCTGAACCGTCCTCCTGGCCGTGACATTTTTTGGAGATTTCAATGAAGTTTCGTTTTCCCATCGTCATCATCGACGAAGATTTTCGTTCTGAAAACACCTCTGGCCTGGGCATTCGGGCACTGGCTCAGGCGATTGAATCAGAAGGTTTCGAAGTGCTGGGGGTTACCAGCTACGGTGACCTGAGCCAGTTCGCCCAGCAGCAGAGCCGTGCCAGTGCATTCATCCTTTCGATTGATGACGAAGAATTTACGCCAGGACCGGATCTCGATCCAGCCGTACTGAACTTGCGCCATTTCATCGAGGAAGTCCGGCGCAAGAACCTCGATGTACCGATCTATATCTATGGCGAGACGAAGACATCGCGCCATGTGCCCAACGACATTCTGCGTGAACTGCACGGCTTCATCCACATGTTTGAGGACACACCGGAATTCGTCGCTCGCCACATCATCCGTGAGGCCAAGACCTATCTCGAGGGTGTACAACCACCGTTCTTCAAGGCTTTGCTGGATTACGCCGAAGATGGCTCGTACTCGTGGCATTGTCCCGGCCATTCCGGCGGTGTAGCCTTCCTGAAAAGTCCTGTCGGTCAGATGTACCACCAGTTTTACGGTGAGAACATGTTACGGGCTGACGTTTGCAACGCGGTCGAAGAACTGGGGCAACTGCTGGACCACGACGGAGCGATTGGAAAGAGTGAGCGCAATGCAGCGCGCATCTTCAACGCAGACCATTGCTTTTTTGTCACCAATGGCACCAGCACCAGTAACAAAATGGTGTGGCATCACACAGTGGCGCCAAACGATGTGGTTGTGGTCGACAGAAACTGCCACAAGTCGATACTTCATGCCATCATCATGACCGGTGCGATTCCCGTGTTCCTGAAACCGACACGAAATCACTTCGGCATCATCGGGCCGATACCCAAGAGCGAGTTTGAGCCGGAAGCAATCCGGAACAAGATCAGAACGAACCCCTTGATCCTCCAGCATCTGCAGGGGGCTGACGCCGGCAAGATCAAACCCCGCGTGCTGACACTCACCCAGTCAACCTACGACGGTGTGTTGTACAACACCGAGACCGTCAAGGGGCTGCTCGATGGCTACGTGGAAAATATTCACTTTGATGAAGCCTGGTTGCCGCATGCGGCCTTTCATCCTTTTTACGGCAGTTATCACGCCATGGGCAAGAACCGGGGGCGTCCCAAGCACGCCATGGTCTACGCTACACAGTCCTTGCACAAGTTGCTCGCAGGTATCAGCCAGGCCAGCCACGTTCTGGTGCAGGACTCGCAGACCGTCAAACTAGACAAACACCTCTTCAACGAGGCTTACCTGATGCACACCAGCACCAGTCCGCAATACAGCATCATTGCCAGTTGTGACGTTGCGGCTGCCATGATGGAGCCACCCGGCGGTACCGCCCTGGTCGAGGAGAGCATCGCTGAAGCGCTGGACTTTCGCCGTGCCATGCGCAAGGTTGATGAAGAGTATGGAGACGACTGGTGGTTCAAAGTCTGGGGGCCGGACAAACTTGTCGAAGAAGGTATAGGCCGCGCGGACGACTGGATTATCAAGGGCGAGTCGGCCAAGGCCAAGGCGGGGGTCAACTGGCACGGTTTTGGCAAGATGGCTGCCGGTTTCAACATGCTCGACCCGATCAAGTCGACTATTGTGACCCCCGGCATGGACTTGAGTGGCAAGTTTGCCAAGACCGGCATTCCAGCAAGTATCGTGACCAAGTTTTTGTCCGAGCACGGCGTCGTCGTGGAGAAGACCGGTCTGTACAGTTTCTTCATTATGTTCACCATCGGCATCACCAAGGGTCGCTGGAACAGCATGTTGACAGCCCTGCAGCAGTTCAAGGACGACTACGCCAAGAATCAACCGATGTGGCGAATCCTGCCGGAGTTCTGTCAGAAGCATCCGAAATACGAAAACATGGGACTGGCCGACCTGTGTCAGCACATTCATCAGCTATACGCCAAGTACGACATTGCCAGATTGACCACGGACATGTACCTGAGCGACCTGACGCCGGCGATGAAACCGAGTGATGCCTATGCCCATATTGCGCTGCGCAAAACCGAACGTGTCGACATTGACGATCTGGAGGGGCGTATTACGGTTGGGCTTGTTACGCCATATCCGCCCGGCATTCCGCTGCTGATACCGGGCGAAGTCTTCAACAGGAAAATCGTTGACTACCTCAAGTTCTCACGTGAGTTCAATGAGCGTTGTCCCGGCTTCGAGACCGACATCCACGGTTTGGTGGAAGAAGACATTGACGGGCAGCGCCACTACTATGCGGACTGCGTGAAGCCTTAGGCCCGGAACCGAGGCAAACTTCGTCAGACTGCGGGGGCCTCAACGACGGCCACTGCGGTCTGGCTGACGCCGCAGTCAACATAGGAAATCTGCCCCGTCATGCCGGATGCAAGATCACTCAGTAGAAACGCAGCAACGTTGCCCACCTCCTCAATTGTTACGTTGCGCCTGAGCGGGGAGGCACTGGCCGATATGGAGAGCAACCGGCCAAAATCCTTGATGCCGCTGGCGGCCAGAGTCTTGATGGCACCAGCACTCAGCCCGTTCACGCGAATTCCCTGTGGTCCGATGGCATCGGCCAGGTAGCGTACCGACGATTCCAGTGACGCCTTGGCAAGCCCCATGGTGTTGTAACTCGGCACCACGCGCACGCCACCCAGGTACGTCAGCGTCAGCAGCGAGGCCTTTTCGTTGAGGTAAGGCAAGGCTGCTTTGGCCATGGCTGGAAAGCTGTAAGCGCTGATGTCATGCGCAATACGGAAATTTTCGCGGCTCAGCCCATCCAGAAAATTGCCGGCAATCGCCTCTCGTGGCGCGTAACCAATGCTGTGAACAAAGCCGTCGAAACGTGGCCACGCTTGTGCCAAATCGCCAAACAGTTGCTCGATCTGCGCATCGTCCGCGACATCACAATCAAACACCAGGGTAGAGTCAAAATCTGCCGCAAACTCGGTGATGCGCTCCTTGAAACGCTCGCCTACGTAGCTGAAAGCCAGTTCCGCTCCCTGCTCGTGGCAGGCCTGCGCAATCCCATAGGCAATGGAGCGCTTGGACAGCACACCCGTTATCAGCAATTTTTTACCGCTCAAAAATCCCATATCTTCCTCTCGATATTCAGCCAGATCTGCACCAATATGCGGTGTCTGTGCAGAATTGTCGCATGCGTTGCTGGTAGATTGCCCTGAGCGGACGAAGCGTGGGTAACTGTGTGCTAACGTTACGTTTTGTCTTTCCGGTGTATTTATGAAACGTTGTCTTGTGTTTCTCGGAGCCTTCCTTGCCGCATTGACATTGCAGGCCAGTCCGGTAGCAGTGGCAGGCTTCAGCCACGTCAAGACTGCCGGCAGTATGGATGAATACCGCCTTGATGCGAACGGATTGCAGGTCTTGCTGCTGCCTGAGCATTCCAGTCCGACGCTGACGTTCATGGTGACGTACCGCGTTGGTTCCAAGAACGAGGTGACAGGCAGCACGGGTGCCACGCATATTCTGGAACACCTCATGTTCAAGGGCACTTCGCAACGTGACCGATCCAAAGGCAACAATGTTGATCAGTTGCTGGAACGCACAGGCGCCAGGTACAACGCCACGACCTGGCTGGATCGAACCAACTACTATGAAAACCTGGGCAGTGATCAACTCGCTACCGTGGTCGAAATGGAGGCTGATCGCATGCGCAACCTGTTGCTGCGCGACGAAGACCGTCGCCCGGAGATGACAGTTGTGCGCAACGAGTTTGAGCGTGGTGAGAATTCGCCAGTCCAGGCTTTGTACAAGGAAATCTACCAGGCCGCTTTCGTGGCTCATCCCTACCATCACAGCACCATTGGTCACCGCAGCGACATAGAAAAAGTTTCCATCGAAAAACTGCGCGATTTTTACGATACGTACTACTGGCCGAACAACGCAACGGTGTCGATCATCGGAGATTTTCAGCCCGCTGAGGCCCTCTTGCTGGTCAAGAAGTCTTTTGGCGTTTACCCGAAATCCAGCAAACCCATTCCTGCCGTGTACACCGAGGAGCCGGCGCAAACGGGACCGCGGCGTGTCACCGTCAAGCGTGCCGGTCAACTCGGGGTGGTCGCCATCGCTCACAAGATTCCGGCTGCAACGCATGCAGACTATGCGGCAGTCACGCTGCTCAGCGCAATTCTGGCGGACGGAAAGAACAGCCGCCTGTACAAGGCGGTTACCGACAAGAACCTTGCCACCGAGGTCGAGGCCGATGCGGGCTTTAACAGTGATCCGACCTTGCACATCCTTTTTGCACCATTGGCCCCTGGTGTGAAACATGATGAAGTGGAAAAAGTGATCCTGCAGGAGATCGAACGACTCAAGACGGACGGTGTTTCTGATATCGAATTGAAGGCAGCCATTGCAAAGACATTGGCCGATGCTGCATTCAAGCGGGATGGCTCGTTTGCCATCGCGGGCAGTCTCAACGAGTGTATTGCGGCTGGCGATTGGTCACTCTTTTACTCACTCGACGATGCAACCCAAAAAGTGACAACTGCTGACATACAGCGCGTGGCCCGGCTTTACCTGAACGAAGATCAGAGCACCACCGGCTGGTTTGTGGCGCTGGCGGCGGGGGGAGGAGCCGCAGCCAAGGCCAAAGCATCGCGCGCTGGGGCGCCGTATTACTACCGCACACCGGGGAGTACCAGCGCTGCGGAAGTGTCAGCTTTGCCCGGCGGCGTCCCGGTCGGTGACACCGGCGCCAGGATTGCCCCCAACGCCAAAATGATGAAACTCGCCGGTATTGACGTCATCGCTTATCCGACGGGCGTCAAGAATGTCGTCTCAGTGAGGGCTTCCTTGCCAGCAGGCAAGGGGTCTGGTGTTGGCGGCAACCCCAGTATTCCCACGCTCACCGGCATGTTGCTGGATCAGGGCACGCGCAAACAGGACAAGTTCTCGATCGCCGAGAAGCTTGAAGCCGTCGGTGCCAGCATCGAGTTCAGGGTTGGAACCGATTTGCTCGAGATCAGCGCGAAGTCGCTGAGCAAAGATGTCCCCCTCCTAATCAGCCTGATCGCCGAACAATTGCGAATGCCGGCTTTTTCTGTGGAAGAGTTTTCCAAAGCCAAGAAGCAGTATGCCGGCAGTCTCAAGCGCAGTCTGGAGAACACCGACTTTCGTGCAGGCGATTCCTTTTCCCGCGCGGTGTATCCGGTTGGCCACCCCAATCGACACCCTGCGCCCGAGGAGTTGCTTGCGGCGATCGAAGCCGCAAGAATTGAGGATGTGATCGCTTTTCACCAGACTTACTACGGTCCGCAGCAGATGACTCTGGTTATGGTTGGAGATCTCGATCTGGATCGATTCCCGGCGCAGATTGTGCAGTCATTTGCCGGTTGGCAAGGGGGTATGAAGGCAGTCCGTGGCGAATTCCAGGAACTCGGCAACGTTTCGAAGAGTCAGGAAGTGATGATTGCCGACAAGACCAGTGTTTCGATCGTGTTGGGGCAGAGCAGTGGTTTGCAATACAAGGCGCCCGATTACCAGGCCTTGCGCCTTGGCACGGCGATTCTGGGCAGCGGTTTTACCGGGCGTCTGATGGCGAATGTGCGTGACAAAGAGGGCTTGACCTACGATGTTGGTGCCAGATTGGGCAACGACATGTTTCATGCTGGCGATTGGAAGATCACAGCGTCATTTGCCCCCGCCATGCTTGATCAGGGTATTGCATCGACACGACGGCAGTTTGCGCTGTGGTACGACCGCGGTGTGACGGCTGATGAAGTTGAGGCACGCAAGAGCAGCTTGATAGGCTCCTTCAAGGTTGATCTTGCTACCAGCGACGGCATGGCCGGTGCTTTGCTGACAGCTGTCAATCGAGGCTATAGTGTCAATTGGCTTGATGACTTTCCGGTTCACGTCAAGGCATTGACTTTGGAGCAGGTCAATGCTGCCATCCGGAAGTATCTGAAGCCCGACCAGATGATTCTGGTCAAAGCCGGAACCTTGCCCTAAAATTGCGTTCAAAATCATGGTAATTACGACGTTTTGAGATACAATCCGGTTTCACGACCAAACGGGCGGGTATCTACCGCCCGTTTTTTTTGGGCGATTGTTTTTGCGTGTATCTGAACACAAGTGGCATTTAAAGAAGTTATTGAGCAAACGGTAGTCGGTCTGGGCTATGAACTGGTGGAAATTCAACGTTCCGCAGCTGGGTTGCTGCGCGTCACGATTGATCTGCCCTGGGGGGCAGCGACGCAGGCAGGCGCAGGAGGCTACGCTATTGAGCAGTTCGTGACCGTTGAAGACTGCGAGAAAGTGACGCGTCAATTGCTGTTTGTCCTGGAAGTGGACGGTATTGACTTCAAGCGTCTGGAGGTCTCTTCGCCAGGAATAGACCGCCCCTTGCGCAGTGAGAAGGATTTTGAACGCTTTGTCGGCCAAGTCATCGATCTGACCTTGAAAGAGCCGGTTGGTACGCTGATTGCAGACGGTCAGGTCAGTGCCAGCCGCAAGAAGTTTCAGGGCAGACTAGAACGCCGGCAGGTCGCTGACGGCACGGAGGTACTGGCGGGCTGGCAGATTGTCTGGAGTGACGCGCCCAACACCAAGCCAGGCCAACGGGTCAGCAAGAAAAGGCTGCCTGCGCCAATGCGAGCCCTCGGGTTTACGCTTGATGAACTCAGAGAAGCGCGCTTGGCGCCGATTGTCAGCTTCAAGGGTCGGGCTTCCACCGGAAGCACAGAGTCGAACACGGATTGAATTGAAACAGGAGAGTCATGGCATGAATCGCGAAATGTTAATGCTGGTAGAGGCCATCTCACGCGAGAAGAACGTCGAACGTGATGTGGTGTTCGGTGCGGTTGAGGCGGCGCTGGCGCAGGCAACCAAGAAACTTTACCCGGGCGATGTCGATATTCGGGTAGCCGTCGATCGCGACAGCGGCGTCTATGAAACTTTTCGGCGCTGGCACGTGGTGCCGGACGAGGCGGGTCTGCAATTACCCGACCAGGAAGTCTTGTTGTTCGAGGCCAAAGAGCAGATTGCGGATATTGAAGTCGATGAATACATCGAAGAAACTGTCGAGTCGGTGCCGATCGGCCGAATTGGAGCGATGGCCGCCAAGCAGGTTATCCTGCAGAAGATACGGGACGCAGAGCGGGAAATGCTGCTGAACGATTTCATGTCGCGCGGCGACAAGATTTTTGTCGGCACCGTCAAGCGCATGGACAAGGGCGACATCATCGTTGAAAGTGGTCGTGTCGAAGGCCGCCTGCGACGCGGCGAGATGATTCCGAAAGAGAATCTGCGCATGGGTGACCGCGTTCGCGCCATGATCATGGAAGTCGACCTGACGCTGCGCGGTGCGCCCATCATTCTGTCCCGCTCGGCCCCGGAATTCATGATTGAACTGTTCCGCCAGGAGGTGCCGGAGATTGAGCAAGGACTGCTGGAAATCAAGTCCTGTGCCCGGGATGTCGGTTCCCGCGCGAAGATCGCGGTGCTGTCGCATGACAAGAGGGTTGACCCGATCGGCACCTGTGTCGGCGTGCGTGGCACGCGGGTCAATGGTGTCACCAACGAGTTGGCCGGCGAGCGTGTGGACATTGTGCTGTGGAGCGAGGATCCTGCTCAATTTGTGATTGGAGCACTCGCTCCAGCCAACGTGTCATCCATCGTGGTTGACGAAGAGCGCCACGCGATGGATGTCGTGGTGGACGAAGAAAACCTGGCCATAGCCATTGGTCGTGGTGGCCAGAACGTGCGCTTGGCCTCTGAGTTGACAGGATGGAAGATCAATATTCTGGATGCTGCCGAGTCTGCACAAAAGCAGGCCAGCGAGACCGACTCGGGTCGCAAACTGTTCATGGAAAAGCTTGACGTGGACGAGGAGATTGCCGACCTGCTGATAGCCGAGGGCTTTACCAGCCTTGAGCAAGTGGCCTATGTGCCGCTGGAGGAAATGCTGGAGATCGAGAGCTTCGACGAGGACACAGTCAATGAACTGCGTACACGCGCCAAAGATGCACTGTTCACCATGGAAATCGCGCTGGAAGAGAGCGTGCAAGCCGTGTCGCTTGAATTGCGCGACCTTGAAGGCGTGACACCCGAGTTGATGGCCAAGCTGGCCGTAGCAGGTATTCAGACCCGCGACGATCTGGCCGATCTGGCGGTTGATGAACTGATCGAAATATCAGGCCAGTCTGCGGATGAGGCCAAGACCTTGATCATGAAAGCGCGCGAACATTGGTTCGCCAATGAAGCGGTTTCTCAAGAGTAAAGTAAATTTCATGAATACAAAGTTTCAGTGATGGCTAGCAGATGCACGCAGAGCTTGTTATGCCGAACTAAAGGTTACACAACAAATGTCCAGTACGACCGTCGCCGAGTTTGCCAGCGAACTCAAAAAATCAACCGATACGCTGCTTGAGCAATTGAAGTCGGCCGGCGTTGCCAAATCGGCTGCCACCGACAAGTTGAGCGACTCTGACAAGCAGCGTCTTCTCGCCTATTTGCAGTCTACCCACGGCGCTGGCGCCTCGGAGCGCAAGAAGATCACGCTGGTGAAGAAATCAACCAGCGAAATCAAGCAAGCGGATGCGACTGGGAAGGCCAGAACGATTCAGGTTGAGGTGCGCAAGAAGCGGACTTTTGTCCGGCGCGAAGACGGTGCCGACACGCCTTCCGAGGCAGGCGATGCAGAACAGGCGGTCGAGACGGCGCCTTTGATAGATAACGCCGAGCTGGCACGCCGCGAGGAACAGGCGCGTCGCCAGGCCGAGTTGATCCGACGTCAGGAAGAGGAACTTTCCGAGCGCCGCCGTTTACGTGAAGAGCAGGAAACGAGTGCTCGAGCGGCCGCCGTGCTGGCCGCCGAAGCTTCAGCGCAGAAACTTGCGCTGCAGGCAAGCGTGGAAAGCAGCATGCCCAAGGCTACGGTTGCGCAACCACAGGAACTTGCCGAGAAGGCGGCGGCCGAATTGCTGGAATCCACAAAGAAGGCGCAGGAACTGGAGCAGGCGCGGGAAAAAGCTGCGGCCGATTCAAAAACACAAGCTGCAGAGGATGTGGCGCGCGCCGATGATCTGGCAGGTCGGAGACGGACTGCCGAAGCTGAAGCTGCTGCCATTCGACTGATGATGTCGGCGCCCGCCAAGAAGCCGCCGGTCAAGAAGGTGGAAGAAGTCAAGAAGGCAGGCACGGCAGATGCTGCCAAGGCGGCCAGCATCAAAGGCACATTGCACAAGCCGGCTGCCGGCACGGCACCAGCCAAGCCGGTCCGTGCGGGAGGTGCCGGAGCACCCGTCGCTGGCGCGCCATCAGGCACCGGCAAGGAAGTCAAGTCGGCCAAACTCTCCAGCAGTTGGGCGGGCGATCCGGCCAAGAAGAAAGCCATACCAACGCGTGGTGCGGTCGGTCCCACGGGACCAGGACGTGCCAACAACTGGCGTTCCGGTCCACGCGGCAAACGCGGCAGTACGGACCGCGACCGTGATGACAACAGGGCGCCCGCAGCGCCGGTCGAAACACGCGTAATCGAAGTCCATGTGCCCGAGACCATCACGGTGGCGGAACTGGCGCACAAGATGGCCGTCAAGGCGTCCGAAGTCATCAAGCAACTGATGAAACTGGGCCAAATGGTCACCATCAATCAACCGCTGGATCAGGATACGGCCATGATCGTGGTGGAAGAAATGGGCCACAAGGCAATCGTTGCGGAACTTGACGATCCGGAGGCATTTACGGATGACGAAGTTTCAAAGCAGCAGTCGGAGTCGTTGCCACGCGCACCGGTTGTCACCGTCATGGGTCACGTTGACCATGGCAAGACCTCGCTGCTCGACTACATTCGCCGTGCCAAAGTCGCCTCGGGCGAGGCGGGCGGTATCACACAGCACATCGGTGCCTACCATGTGGAGACGCCGCGCGGCGTCATTTCCTTCCTGGACACGCCTGGTCACGAGGCTTTTACGGCAATGCGGGCTCGCGGTGCCAAAGCCACTGATATTGTCATCCTGGTTGTTGCCGCTGATGACGGCGTGATGCCGCAGACCAAGGAGGCAATCAAGCATGCCAGGGCAGCCGGCGTACCGATCGTTGTTGCCATCAACAAGATCGACAAACCAGACGCCAATCCGGAACGGGTCAAGAATGAACTGGTGGTCGAAGAGGTGGTGCCAGAAGAGTTCGGTGGCGATTCTCCGTTCATAGCGGTATCTGCCAAGACCGGAGAAGGCATTGACGCTTTGCTGGAGCAGGTCTTGTTGCAGGCGGAAGTGCTTGAGCTTCGTGCCCCCGTCGATGCGATGGCCAAGGGGCTGGTAATTGAAGCCCAACTGGACAAGGGGCGTGGCCCGGTCGCTACCGTTCTCGTGCAGTCGGGCACGCTCAAGACGGGTGATGTGGTGCTGGCTGGTTCAACCTACGGTCGTGTGCGCGCCATGCTGGATGAAAACGGCAAGAGCATCAAGACCGCAGGACCGTCGATCCCGGTTGAGATTCAGGGTCTGACCGAGGTACCTCAAGCAGGGGATGACTTCATGGTGATGGCCGATGAACGCCGGGCCCGTGAAATTGCCACTTACCGCGCCGGCAAGTTCCGGCATACCAAGTTGGCAAAGCAGCAAGCTGCCAAACTCGAGAACATGTTTACCGACATGGCTGCGGGCGAGGTCAAGATGGTACCCATCATTGTCAAAGCCGATGTGCAGGGCTCACAGGAGGCACTGGCACAGTCTCTGCTCAAGCTTTCGACCGACGAAGTCAAAGTGCAAATGGTGTACACCGCTGTGGGTGCAATCAGCGAGTCGGACGTGAATCTGGCGATTGCTGCGAAGGCAGTCATCATTGGCTTTAACACCCGGGCGGATGCGGGTGCCCGCAAACTGGCTGAAAACAATGGTGTCGATATTCGTTATTACGACATCATTTATGACGCGGTGGACGAACTGAAACTGGCAATGTCGGGGATGCTGACGCCGGACAAGAAGGAAGAAGTCATTGGTACTGCCGAAATTCGTCAGGTGTTCAAGGTCAGCAAGATCGGTTCCATCGCAGGTTGCATGGTCACATCAGGTCTGGTGCGACGTACGTCGCGTCTGCGCTTGCTGCGCGACAACGTCGTCATCTTTACCGGGGAACTCGACTCACTCAAACGGTTCAAGGACGACGCGAAGGAAGTCAAGGAAGGCTTTGATTGCGGCTTGAATATCAAGAATTACAACGACATCCAGGAAGGTGACGTGCTGGAGTTCTTTGAAATACGCGAAATCGCCAGAACCCTCTGAACGTGCGCAAGAAGTCAAGCACTCCCAATCGGAGCTTCAAGGTGGCCGATCAGATCCAGCGCGATCTGACCGAGTTGATTGCGCGCGAACTCAAGGATCCACGGGTTGGCATGGTCACCATCCAGGGCGTTGAAGTGACGCCTGATTATGCGCATGCCAAGGTATTTTTCAGTCTGCTGGCGGGCGACATCAAGGAGTGCACCGAGGGTCTGAATCAGGCTGCGGGCTTTCTGCGTGCCGGCCTTTTCAAGCGTCTGCATATCCATACCGTGCCGACCCTGCATTTTGTTTTTGATCGAACGACCGAACATGCGGCGGACATGAACGCCTTGATTGCGCAGGCGGTCGCTTCACGTTCCAAAAACGAGGATTAGCATGCTACAAGCGCCGCGTGCACGGGTTGCCAGGCGCCCCGTGCACGGGGTGCTGCTGCTGGACAAGCCCTTGGGTTGGAGCAGCAACGATGCGCTGCAGAAGATCAAGTGGTTGTTGCGAGCGGAAAAGGCAGGTCACACCGGCACGCTCGACCCGCTGGCGAGCGGGGTCCTGCCACTATGTTTTGGCGCGGCAACCAAGTTCAGTCAGCTTCAGCTCGATGCCGACAAGACCTATGAGGCAGTTGCTTGTCTTGGTGTGAGAACCAGCACGGCGGACGCGGAAGGCAGCGTGATTGCGACGAAACCCGTCAATGTTGACGAAGCGGCGCTGAAAGAAGTCGTGGCGAAATTTACCGGCCTGATCCGGCAGACGCCGCCGATGCACAGTGCCTTGAAGAAGGATGGCCGTGCCCTGTACGACTACGCGCGTGCTGGCATCGAGGTCGAGCGGGACGCGCGTGAAGTTAGGATTATTGAACTGACCGCTGGCCTGGAATGCGAGGAGTCTGGCAGAGAGCTTATTAAAATGAAAGTCAAGTGCAGCAAGGGAACTTATATCCGCACTCTGGCTGAAGACATCGGTGAAGCGCTCGGATGCGGAGCCCACCTGATTGCATTGCGTCGCACTGAAACCGGAGGCTTCGACCTGTCACGTTGCGTGACCTTGGCCACATTGGAGAGCATGCCCGAGGACGAACGGATGAAGTGCCTGTTGCCGGTCGAATCACTGCTGAGAGATCACACGCCAGTGGAGCTGGATGTCGAGAATTCAGGCCGCTTCCTCAGTGGATTGCGGCGACGCGGCGCCTGGCAGGATACGGCGCAGGTAGCGGTCTATGCCGGCAACCCGCGCACCTTGCTGGGCAGTGCCCATGTCAAGGCAGGGGAACTGATACCAACACGATTGCTCAGTGCTGTGGAGATTGAGCAAATGAACATATTTTGAAAGTGAACCATGAGCCATAAACAAATTCGCAACATCGCCATCATCGCCCACGTGGACCATGGCAAGACCACCATGGTTGACCAGTTATTGCGCCAGTCGGGTACCTTTGCCCAGCATGAGAAAGTGGTCGACACCGTGATGGACAACAACGCCATCGAAAAGGAACGTGGTATCACGATTCTGGCCAAGAATTGCGCGGTGACCTGGAAGGATACCCACATCAACATCGTCGATACCCCGGGTCACGCCGATTTCGGCGGCGAGGTGGAACGGGCGCTCAGTATGGTCGACGGTGTGGTACTGCTTATCGATGCCCAGGAAGGTCCGATGCCTCAGACGCGCTTCGTCACCAAGAAGGCGCTGGCCCTCGGTCTCAAGCCGATATTGGTGGTCAACAAGGTGGACAAACCCGGATCGCGACCAGAATGGGTGGTGAATGCGGCTTTCGACCTGTTCGACAAACTTGGCGCGACCAACGAGCAACTGGATTTTCCCGTAGTCTACGCATCTGGCATCAACGGCTGGTCGTCGATGGAAGAGGGGGCCCAGGGTGAACAGTGGGGACCGGACATGTCGGCCCTCTTCAACACGATCCTCGATCACGTGCCGCACCAGCAAGGAGACCCGGCGGCTCCGCTGCAGCTGCAAATATCCGCGATCGACTTTTCAACTTTTGTCGGTCGCATTGGTGTGGGTCGCATCAGCCAGGGCACGATCAGACCCATGATGGACGTTGTGGTCATGGAAGGTCCGGATGGCAAGGCGGTCAAGGGGCGCGTGAATCAGGTCCTGACCTTTCAGGGCCTGGAGCGCGTGCAGACCACCGACGCAGGCCCCGGCGAAATTGTGTTGATCAATGGGTTGACCGAGATCGGCATAGGCGTCACCATCACCGACCCCGTCAATCCAGCGCCGCTGCCCATGCTCAAGGTCGATGAACCAACCCTGACCATGAATTTTTGTGTCAACACCAGTCCGCTCGCCGGGCGTGAAGGCAAGTACGTCACGAGTCGCCAGATCTGGGACCGGCTGCAAAAGGAACTGCAGCACAACGTGGCGCTGCGCGTCAAGGAAACCGGCGAAGAAGGCATCTTCGAAGTGATGGGTCGCGGCGAATTGCACTTGACCATCCTGCTGGAAAACATGCGCCGCGAAGGCTATGAGCTGGCAGTGTCCAAACCACGGGTGGTGTTCAAGATGGTTGATGGGGAAAAGCACGAACCCATTGAAATGGTGACTGTTGATATCGAAGAACAGCACCAGGGTGGTGTGATGCAGGCGCTTGGCGAGCGCCGGGGCGACCTCTTCAACATGGAATCCGATGGTCGCGGGCGGGTTCGCCTGGAGTACCGTATCCCGGCGCGTGGCCTGATTGGCTTCACCAACGAGTTTCTGAATCTGACGCGCGGCACTGGCCTCATTTCCAACATCTTCGACAGTTACGAGGCGCACAAGGGTGATATCGGCGGGCGCAAGAACGGTGTGCTGATTTCCATGGATGCAGGTGAAATATTCACCTACGCGCTGGGCAAGCTGGATGACCGCGGGCGCATGTTTGTCAAGGCCAATGACCCGGTGTACGAGGGCATGATCGTCGGTATCCACAGCCGCGAAAACGACCTTGTGGTCAACGCGACCCGCACCAAACAGTTGACCAATTTCCGCGTCAGCGGCAAGGAAGATGCGATCAAGATCACCCCTCCGATCGAATGCACACTGGAATACGGTGTCGAATTCATCGAGGACGACGAACTGGTCGAGATCACGCCCAAGTCGATTCGCCTGCGCAAGCGCCACCTGACCGAGAACGAACGCAAGCGTGCCAGCCGTGGACCGCTGTAGAGACCGCATTGAAGCTCACTCACAACCGTGCGGTTCTCCTGATGCTGGCGGTGACCCTGATGTGGTCGATCGCCGGGGTTGTGACTCGGCATCTGGAGCATGCGCGCAGTTTTGAGGTGACGTTCTGGCGCAGCTTCTTCACGGTGCTGGCCCTGTTGGTGATTCTGCCGCTGTTTCAGGGGCGCGCTGTGTTTCGTCGGATGCAAGACGGCGGTTCAGCGTTGTGGATATCAGGCCTGTGCTGGTGTGGCATGTTCACCTTCTTCATGGTTGCAATCACGCTCACCAGTGTTGCCAACGTGCTGGTAACCATGTCGATCGGTCCCTTGCTGACGGCGCTTGCATCTCGCATTTTCATTGGCCACCGGATACCAGCGCGAACGTGGCTTGCCATACTCGTTGCTGGTTGCGGCATCGGCTACATGTACGGCAGCCAGATCAGTGAGGGAATCAGCCTGACTGGCACTCTGGTAGCACTTTGCGTACCCATTTCGGGCGCCGCAAACTGGACCGTCACACAACACGCGCATGCCCAGGGGCGTGCTGTCGACCTGATACCAGCGGTCCTGATTGGTGCCGTCTTCTCCTGCATTTTGACCTTGCCGCTGGCATTTCCGTTTCAGGCTTCTGGTCATGATCTGATGCTTTTGGCTGGCCTGGGTGTTGTGCAACTGGCCATTCCGTCCGCACTCTCGGTGTTGTGCGCACGCGTCCTGAAAGCCCCTGAAGTGTCCTTGCTTGGCCTGCTGGAAGTCATTTTTGGTATTCTGCTGGCCTGGGTGGGTGCTAATGAAGTTCCCGGTGCCAATGTGCTGACTGGTGGCGCCCTGGTGATTGGCTCTCTGGCGGTGAATGAACTGATTGGTTGGAGAAGCAGAGGATGATTGCAAGGCCCGACATGGCAACAAGCGCAGCTGAAGTTGTAACCGAAATTCATGGTCGCGTCGGCCTGATCACGCTCAATCGACCGAAAGCACTCAATGCACTATCGCTGCCGATGATACGTGCCTTGACTGAGTGCCTCAGGGCCTGGCGTGACGCAACGGAAGTGCATGCGGTGGCCGTCAGGGGCAGCAGCAAGACCGGAGCATTTGGCGCATTTTGTGCGGGTGGGGATATCCGATTTTTTCATCAGGCTGCGCTCGCCGGCGACGATGGACTGGAGCAGTTCTTCACAGAGGAATATGCTCTCAATCATCTGATCCATAGTTACCCCAAGCCCTATATCGCTTTCATGGATGGAATCGTGATGGGCGGCGGCATGGGCATCAGCCAGGGCGCCCAGATCCGTATCGTCACTGAGCGAACACGCATGGCGATGCCGGAAACGAACATTGGTTTGTTCCCGGATGTCGGTGGTGGCTACTTTCTGAGCCGCTGCCCGGGACACAGCGGTGAGTGGCTGGCGCTAACCGGTGAAACGGTCGGCGCCAGCTTGGCAATCGAGTTGGGGCTGGCGGACACCTGCTTTCAGGCAACGCAGTTGGCCTCGGCCTGGGCCGCGCTGGGCAGTACGGACTTTGAACGGGATGGCGCGGTCGATCAGTGGCTCGCTTTGTTTGCGAACGCCGAGGACGAGGTTCCGAATCCTCATGCTGCGCAGATCGATCACCACTTCGCCAAGCACTCAGTCCGTGCCATCGTGCACTCGCTGGAGGCCGACGAATCACCCTGGGCGCAACACACTGCGCACACCTTGCGCCGACGTTCACCTTTGATGCTGCATGTGGTGCTGGCCCAGATCAGGCGTGCCCGCCAGATGACGCTGGCCGACGACCTGCGCATGGAGCGTGACATGATTCATCACTGTTTTCACCCACGTCATCTGAACCTCGGTGATGCGCAGAGCGAGGCGGTAGAGGGAATACGGGCCCTGGCAGTCGATAAGGACAATACGCCACACTGGAACCCCGCTCGCGTCGAAGCGGTTGAAACTGGCATGGTGTCACCATTTTTCAGCAGTCCCTGGACGCCAGGGTCACATCCACTGCGCGATCTGCGTTGAGCGCAATTAGCGATTGCGCCCCTTCATCGCGCGTTCCACCTCGCGCTTGCCTTCCCTGTCCTTGATGGTGTCGCGTTTGTCATGTTCGGCCTTGCCTTTGGCCAGAGCGACATCGCACTTGATCTTTCCCGCCTTCCAGTGCAGATTCAAGGGTACCAGCGTGTAGCCTTTTTGCTCCACCTTGCCGATCAGGCGCTTGATCTCCTCCTTGTGCATCAAGAGCTTCCTGGTGCGCGACTTGTCCGGACTGATGTGAGTCGACGCAGTCCCCAAAGGGTTGATCTGCAGTCCGATGATGAACAACTCGCCGTCTCGAATGACAACATAGCCGTCGGTCAGTTGCACCTTGCCTTCGCGCAGCGACTTCACTTCCCAGCCTTCGAGTACCAAGCCGGCCTCAAAACGCTCTTCAAAGAAGTAGTTGTAGGCAGCCTTCTTGTTGTCAGCTATGCGGGCGGTGGATTCAGGTTTCTTGGCCATGGGGTCAATGTGGGGTTGTAAGTCGTGCGTACAAGGCTTGTCTACAATCCCGCGCAGACCCCATTCTATGAAAACCGTAACCAAGTCCGTCCTCATCTGGTACTCGCCGTCAGAGATGTATGTTCTGGTGACAGACGTTGATCGGTATCCGGAATTTCTTCCTTGGTGCGACCGGGCCCGCGTGGTCAATTCCGACGCAGCTGGAATGACGGCCGAGATTGGTATTTCGTTCAGTGGAATCCGTCAGACCTTCACGACCCGAAACACCCACGTACCGGATCGCCAGGTGGCCATCAAGCTGGTCAACGGGCCGTTCTCCAGGCTCGATGGTGAATGGAATTTTTTGACCATCGGAGACGGCGCCCAACGTGCCTGCAAAGTTGAATTGACGCTCCACTATGGCTTTGACAATGCGGCACTCAGCAAGATTGTCGGCCCGGTTTTCGACAAGATTGCCAGTAGCATGGTCGATGCGTTCGTGAAACGGGCTGGTCAGGTCTATGGCGGCTAGTTTGCCCGTTTCCGTCAGTGTGGTCTATTCCCCGGCGCCGCGCCAGTTGTGCGAGGTCCATCTGTCGTTGCCGTCGGGAAGCACGGTCCTGCAAGCCCTGCAGGCCAGTGGATTCCTGGAACAATTCTTGCCGCCGGATCCTGCACGGACCAGCGTCGGTGTTTGGGGACGCAAGACGGCATGGAGTCAAACTCTACGAGAAAATGACCGCGTCGAAATCTATCGACCTCTCACGGTAGACCCGAAAGTAGCGCGCCGGGAGCGCTTTGCGAAACAGGGAAGCCGCAGCGCCGGCCTGTTCGTCAAGAAGCGCCAGGGCGCCAAGACCGGCTATTGATCCAGGTGATGGTGGTCAGCCCACTCAATTGCAGTCCGCTTCGATGATGTCCTGAATCCGGCTCAATTCAGCAGCACGCGCCGCGGCGTCAAGTACTTCGGGTTCCCCCTTGTCGTTGCTTCGGGCAAGAGTGCGCCCTGAGTCCAGGCTGGCTTTGGCACGCTTGGCCCGCGCGCAGTTTTCAACTTTTGATGTTGCCACTTTCTCACCTTCCGCCCGGCGCTTTGCTATCTCAAGTTCCTCGACCCTCTTCTTCCTGTCCATCAATTCCTTGTCGACCCCGCCGAGTCGAGGCGCGCTCGCCCCCGTTGATGGCACAGCGCCAGCAATTGGCACGGCGGGTCGCTGCAAGATATCCTTTTCTGCAACGTCCGGTGGAGGCGGTCGATCACTGAATACCTTGCGTCCATCC
This sequence comes from uncultured beta proteobacterium, assembly GCA_903927295.1. Lineage (GTDB taxonomy): Bacteria > Pseudomonadota > Gammaproteobacteria > Burkholderiales > Burkholderiaceae_C > Rhodoferax. The sequence continues at coordinate 35,749 of CAIYMN010000203.1, forward strand.
TTGTCCAGCCACTGCCAATGGGCGGCCGCCTGCAGACTGACCAGGCAAGCCAGGGCAGCAAGAAGATAGCGGATATTTCTCATCTGGCGAGTTTATCCTGCAGCTGACATGTGTGGAGGAATCACCGAACGCTGCCACGTGGCTACAATCCATCATTTGGAGCTCAAGAACATGCGCCTCATTGGCAAAGCGCTCACCTTCGACGACGTATTGTTGGTCCCAGCGTTCTCCCAGGTCCTGCCCAAGGACACCTCACTGGCAACCCGTTTTTCCCGCAACATCGCACTGAATTTGCCGCTGGTTTCCGCTGCCATGGATACCGTTACCGAGGCGCGCCTGGCCATAGCCATTGCGCAGGAGGGTGGTATCGGCATCGTTCACAAAAACATGTCGGCGCGTGAACAAGCGGCTCAGGTAGCCAAGGTGAAACGCTATGAGTCAGGTGTCTTGCGTGATCCGGTTGTGATCACGCCACAGCACACAGTGCGCCAGGTCATGAGTTTGTCGGAGCAACTGGGGGTGTCTGGTTTTCCAGTCTGCGACGCCGGCAAGGTGGTTGGCCTGGTGACGGGACGGGACCTGCGTTTTGAGACGCGTTTGGACCTGCCGGTCAGCCATATCATGACGGTGCGTGACAAACTCGTGACGGTGCCTGATGGCACTACCTTGGAAGAAGCCAAGGTGCTGTTGAACCAGTACAAGATCGAGCGCTTGCTGGTGGTCAACGATGCGTTTGAGCTCAAGGGACTTATCACGGTCAAGGACATCACGAAGCAGACCAGTTTTCCCAATGCGGCGCGTGATGCGCAGGGACAGTTGCGCGTCGGGGCAGCGGTAGGCGTCGGGGAGGGTACCGAGGAGCGGGTGGAGGCACTGGTTCGGGCCGGGGTCGATGCGATCGTGGTCGATACCGCTCACGGTCACAGCCAGGGCGTGATTGAGCGTGTACGCTGGGTCAAGCAGAACTACCCGCAGATCGATGTCATCGGTGGCAATATTGCAACCGGTGCCGCGGCGCTGGCGCTGGTCGAAGCAGGTGCCGATGCGGTCAAGGTCGGTATCGGACCTGGCTCCATCTGCACGACACGCATCGTGGCGGGCGTTGGCGTGCCGCAGATCATGGCGATAGACAGTGTTGCCACGGCGCTGCGAGGAAGCGGCATTCCACTGATCGCTGACGGTGGCATTCGCTACAGCGGCGATATTTCGAAAGCATTGGCGGCCGGCGCGTCTTCGGTGATGATGGGCAGCATGTTCGCCGGTACCGAGGAAGCGCCTGGCGAAGTGATCCTGTTTCAGGGGCGCAGCTACAAGAGTTACCGTGGCATGGGCAGCATTGGCGCCATGCAGCAGGGCAGTGCAGATCGCTATTTTCAGGAAGCGAGCAGCGGCAACCCGAACGCGGACAAGCTGGTCCCTGAAGGCATCGAGGGGCGTGTGCCCTACAAGGGTTCCATGGTGGCCATCATCTACCAGATGGCCGGTGGTGTTCGTGCCAGCATGGGCTATTGCGGTTGTGCCACGATCGATGACTTGCAGAGCCGATCGGAATTTGTGGAAATCACCACGGCTGGCATTCGCGAGAGCCATGTGCACGATGTCCAGATAACCAAAGAAGCGCCGAACTACCGTGCCGAGTGATCGCCAGACAGACCCGAAATGCATCAAAAAATTCTTATCCTCGACTTTGGCTCCCAGGTCACGCAACTGATTGCCAGACGTATTCGGGAAGCGCATGTTTTTTGTGAAGTTCACCCCTGCGATGTCAGCGATGACTGGGTCCGTGCCTATGCCAGAGACGGCAAACTCAAAGGTGTGATCCTCTCGGGCAGTCACGCCAGCGTGTACGAGGAAAGCACTGACAAGGCGCCAGCCAGCGTTTTTGAGCTTGGTGTTCCGGTACTCGGCATTTGCTACGGCATGCAAACCATGGCGCATCAACTCGGCGGCATGGTCCAGAGTGGTCACCAACGCGAATTCGGTCACGCTGATGTTCGCGCGCATGGTCATACGCAATTGCTCGAAGGCATCCAGGACTACGCGACGGCCATGGGACACGGCATGCTGCAGGTCTGGATGAGCCACGGCGACAAAGTGGTCGAACTGCCGCACGGCTTCAAACTGATGGCCTCGACTGACAGTTGTCCGATTGCCGGCATGGCCGATGAAGAGCGACGTTTCTACGGCGTTCAATTTCACCCGGAGGTGACGCATACCAAGCGCGGAGCAGCGATCATCGAGCGCTTTGTGCTGGACATTTGCGCTGCGCGACCGGACTGGATTATGGGGGATTACATCAGCGAAGCGGTCGAGAAAATTCGCTCGCAGGTTGGCAAGGAGGAGGTCATACTTGGCTTGTCCGGTGGCGTGGATTCATCGGTCGCTGCAGCGCTTATTCATCGCGCCATCGGTGACCAGTTGACCTGCGTCTTCGTCGATCACGGCCTGCTGCGCCTGAACGAAGGCGACATGGTGATGGACATGTTTGTCGGCAAGCTGCATGCCAAGGTAATCCGCGTAGACGCCGCTGACCAGTTTCTGGGACATCTTGCCGGAGTCAGCGAACCGGAAGCCAAGCGCAAGATCATTGGCCGGGAGTTTGTCGAGGTCTTCAAAAGCGAAGCTGGCAAACTCAAGAACGACGAGTTGCGCCACGTGGCTTGGCTGGCGCAGGGGACGATCTATCCCGACGTGATCGAGTCGGGTGGTGCCAAGACCAGGAAGGCCGTTGTCATCAAAAGCCACCACAACGTTGGAGGCCTGCCTGAGCAATTGGGTCTCAAACTGCTTGAGCCATTGCGTGAACTGTTCAAGGATGAAGTGCGCGAACTTGGGGTGGCCCTTGGTTTGCCGCATGCCATGGTGTACCGCCATCCGTTTCCGGGTCCAGGTCTGGGGGTGCGGATCCTGGGCGAAGTCAGGAAGGAATATGCCGACTTGCTGCGCCGGGCAGACGCCATCTTCATTGAAGAGTTACGCAATTTCGTTGACGAAGAAAGCGGCAGGAACTGGTATGAACTCACCAGTCAGGCCTTCGCCGTGTTCTTGCCAGTCAAGAGTGTGGGTGTGATGGGCGATCGCCGGACTTACGACTACGTTGTTGCGTTGCGCGCCGTGCAGACCAGTGATTTCATGACGGCTGACTGGGCTGAACTACCCTACGCCTTACTCAAGAAGGTATCCAGCCGCATCATCAACGAGGTGCGCGGCATCAACCGAGTCACCTATGACGTGTCGAGCAAGCCACCTGCGACGATCGAGTGGGAATGAGGACACTTGCCGTGAGTGTCAAAGGTCGTCAAACTGTTCATTGACATGTCATGACTTGAAAAAGTTTTTTATAAAATATAGGAGATAACATGATCGGCTACACCTGCGTAGGCACCAACGATTTGGCTGGCGCAACAGCGTTTTACGACGATTTGTTGAGCCTGCTCGGGGCGAAACGATTTTTTGAAAGCGATCGCGGCATCGGTTGGGGTTGCGCGCCCGAGCAACCCATGTTCAGCGTCATGAAACCCTTTGACGGCCAACCGGCATCGGCGGGCAATGGAGTCATGATTTCTCTGGTTACAAAGAGCGCAGCTCAGGTGGACGCTCTGTATGCCAAAGCGCTTTCCCTTGGTGGACGCGATGAAGGGGCACCGGGTCTGCGCGGAGGCAACTTTTATGCTGCTTACTTTCGCGACCTTGACGGCAACAAGCTTGCTGCCTTCTGCATCTTGCCAGCCGCTTCATGATTCAGAAAGATTCGATCAATGTACCTACCCCCGCAATTCAAAACGGCCGACCGCATCCATGCGATAAAGCTGATGCGCGATCATGCGTTGGCAAGTCTGATCAGCGTGGACGACACAGGTCTGCCTTTCGTCAGTCATGTCCCGCTGCATCTGGAACACGATGATGAGAAGATGGTGCTGCTCGGTCACTGTGCCAAGGCCAATCCACATTGGCGCTATCTGCAGGCACGTCCGCAAGCCCTGGTCACGTTTATGGGACCTCACGCTTATCTGAGCCCTGCGGTGTACCCCGACTTGCTGCGTGTGCCAACCTGGAACTACCTGGCGGTGCACTGCAGCGTGCAGGCCACGCTGATTGAAGACCCGGACCAGAAAGACAAACTGCTGAAGAAGCTGATTGCAGACCACGAACCTGCGTATGCGCAGCAATGGCGTTCCCTGGATTCCGAGTTTGCGCACAAGATGCTCGCTGGTATCGTTGGCTTTGAGCTTCTCGTAACCGACTTGCAATGCAAGCTGAAGATCAATCAGCATCGACCTGAATCGCATCTGGCCATGAAAGCCGGGTACGCTTCGGGCAACGAGAACGAGCGTGCGCTTGCTGCGTGGATCGAGCGATTGGGCATGATCCCTGAACGCTGATGGATGACGCGGCCTTCATGACGCTGGCGCTGGCGCAGGCCCGTGTCGCCATGACTGCGGGTGAAGTGCCGGTTGGCGCCGTTGTGGTACGCAACGGCCAGGTGATTGCCAGCGGCAGCAATGCCCCGATAGCGGGTCATGATCCGACTGCACACGCGGAGATACAGGCACTGCGTGCAGCAGCACAGGTACTTGGCAACTACCGCCTGATTGATTGCGAGTTGTTCGTCACACTGGAGCCTTGCGCCATGTGCGTCGGTGCCATCCTGCAGGCGCGTCTGAGACGAGTGGTGTTTGGCGCCAGCGACCCCAAGACGGGTGCGGCTGGTTCGGTGATTGATCTGTTTGTCAACCCGCGCCTTAACCATCAGACGCAGTTGCAGGGTGGATTACTTGAATCAGAATGTAGCGGTCTGTTACAAATGTTTTTTCAGGAACGTCGCCAGTTGGTGCGCGCCGGCAATAATCCTTAGCCTGCCCAGTACACGCATGAAGAAACGAATCTACATTTATTCACCCTCCGGCGCAGTGCGTGACAAGGCGGCGTTTCGCCGCGGCGTGGCTCGACTTCGCACACTTGGCTATGAGATCGAGATAGACACAGCCGCGCTGGCCAGCTATTTGCGTTTTGCCGGAGACGATGAGACGCGCCTGGCCGCCATCCATCGCGCGGCGGCCAGCGGCGCTGATGTCGCGCTGATTTCGCGCGGCGGTTATGGCCTGACGCGCATTCTCGGTGGCATCCATTACAAGAAGGTGGCGCAGGCCATCGAGAACGGCATGCTGTTTGTCGGCATCAGTGACTTCACTGCTTTTCAAAGCGCGGTGTTGGCACGTACGGGTGCCGTCACCTGGGCCGGACCGGCATTGTGCGAAGGATTTGGCGTGGGCGGCAAGCCCGACTTGACTGACGGACATGGGTATGACGAAGTCAAGTTGCCAGACGACATCATGGAAGCCTGTTTTGGCGATCTCACCGCCGGGCAAGGGGAGGGTGCCGGCTGGCGTCAGGGTCGGGACAGCGATCCGGACGTGACGCAGCGGCACTTCAGGAAGGCAACCCTGTGGGGAGGCAACCTGTCGGTCCTGACATCGCTGCTCGGGACGCCGTACTTCCCGGACGTGAAGGGAGGCATCCTGTTCCTGGAGGATGTCGCCGAGCATCCCTACCGGATCGAACGTATGTTGACGCAATTGCTTTATGCCGGCGTCCTGGCACGCCAGAAGGCCATCGTGCTGGGACAGTTCACCGAATTCACCCTGGTCGCGCATGACCGGGGCTACAAGTTGGCAACGGTGCTGAATTGGCTGCGTCAACACGTCAAGGTTCCGGTAGTCACCAATTTGCCCTATGGTCATGTTGCTACCAAAGTGGCACTACCGGTCGGTGCTCAAGTCGAGTTGTTACTTGAGGGCCGTGACGCGATGCTCTATTGGGGTGCTGCGTCGTAAGCCCGTTATGCCCTAAACTGTGCATCGGTTAAAAAAATAGAATTGTTTTGGAATGAGTGTTCACGCAACCGTTGTATTCACCGACCTGTTCGGCAGCACAAGTGTCTATGAGGCCTTGGGGAACGCGCAGGCGACCCAGGCAGTGACACAGGTAACCAATTGGATTGCGAATACCGTCGGAGCGCATGGTGGAAGAGTTGTGAAGTTGTTGGGTGACGGTGTTCTCGCGATATTTCGCAACAATCGTTCTGCCATCAGTGCAGTGGTCGAGATTCAGCGCAAACACCAGGAGCGCATGGCCAAGGTCCCGCTGGCACACCGACTACCGATTCGCATTGGCGTGGCCTGTGGTGACGTCGAAATTGTTGCGCAGGACTATTACGGGGATGCTGTCAACGTGGCGGCGCGTTTGAGTGACCTCTCCGGTGCCAACCAGATCTGGGCTAACGCCGCTGCGCTCGAGGGAATCAACGAAGCCGAGGGGGTACGCTTTCGGGTGTTGGGTCCCATCAGCATCCGCGGTCGTTCCGAGCCTTGCACCGTGCATCAGGTGGACTGGGAAGACGACGCTGCATCATCCCTGTTGACGAGGCAGTCCGATATGGTCCCTTTGTTTGATCCGGCCGAGGTGGACACGCTGGGCGGCCAGATTGAACTGATCTGGATGGATGTCACGAGGTCTTTCAAGTCTTTTGACTTGCCAATTCATATTGGCCGACTGCGCCAAGCGGAATTTGTGGTCGATGATCCGCGGGTTTCCCGGACCCATGCGCGAATAGATTGGCGCAATGGCAGCATGATGTTGGTCGATCTGAGTTCCTATGGCTGCTGGCTGCGCTTTGCAGGTGATGGTTCGGACTTGCTGTTACGCCGCGAGGAGTGCGTCCTGCACGGTCAGGGTGAGATTTCCCTGGGATCTTCCTTTGCTGACCCCAGTGCGCCAACGCTCAGGTTTTCAGTGTCGCAGCCGCCGATATAAATTGATCTGGCTAAATTTGGCTTTATATTAACATAATATACATCGTATGAAGTACAGTCACAGGTCAAATTACAGAAATACCTGTCCCCATGACCCCGAAACCCGCGCTCAGCTTGGCTCTAGGCTGCGCTATGCCCGGCTCAATCTCGGCTGGTCTATCGAGGATGCTGGGAAATACTTTCAGGTCACAGATCGCACTTGGCATAACTGGGAGTCCGGCGCTCATCGCATCCCGTACGCCGTCTACAAACTGCTGCGGGTTCTGGCCCGGCTGGAGCTACCGGGCAAAGCTTGGGCTGGCTGGCGTCTTGAGGGTGACGTCTTGATCACGCCCGAGGGTCGCCAAATCACGCCCAAGGATGGCTCTTGGTGGTCGCTGCTGGTGCGCCGGGCTGCTGGCTTCGATGCCTGCTACAACGAAGCTGCAACGCTGCGCAAACTCTTGATACAGGTCAAAAGAGAGGCATCCCAAGAAGCCACGGGCGCGCCTGTGGAGGGGCCCCGCTTGCGGGGTGGGACCGCTGGGCGCACGTCAACCGGGAGCGCCACGACTGGCGAAGACATAGACCCCCCACCTGTAACACGGGGGGAAACATCAGTAACAATAACATCAAGTAGAAGCGGAAAAGGTGTCATAATGACGTCATGGCCTATTCCCTCAGACTCCCCGAAACCCTTGACGCCACAGCACGCGGCAAGGCCGATTACCTTGGCATCAGCCTTAACGCCCTTGTCTGTGTTGCCTTGGACGCCTACTTGCGGGCTCCGGGTGAGCCTGCTGCGGCCAGAGCAGAGCCAGCACCGCAGCCCAGAGCAAAGCCCACGGTTGCGACACCTATCCCAACTGCCCGGCCAGTTCGGGAAAAGGCAGGCGATAGCGACGACCTCGACCCCAAGCCGGGTTTACCCGACAAGCCAAGCAAAGCAGATCGGGACCGGCTCGCCAAGTGGTATCTCAGACACCCAGCCCGATAGCTCCCAAGGGGGCGCACTATGAGCGCCCTCGATGCTGCGGTAAACGCCCTTAACGAGCGGCTGGTGATGGCTGATTGCATCGGCGAGTCTTTCCAAGCTGCTGCCGGGGAAGCATCGCCGCCTTGGGTCTTCGTCTTTCGGGAGCAGGTCGAAGCTATCCGTCAAGCTGCCGAAACGGTGGAAAGTCTGATCAGTAGGGGTGCTCAATGAGTGCCTTCACTGATCGGCTGTATTGGACCTGGCTGCATTGCCACCAGCGCGGGGGGGCCCCGCGCTCGGGGTATGGGGCGCAGCCCCATGTAAGCGAAGCGAAACGCCGGGAGGGTTACCCGACCGGTCAACTATCGCCACATCGAAGCTGTGGACAGTCGCGCCCTGCCCGGCCTATGCCTGCTGTTGGCTCCACTTCGCGCACCGGGTCGCAGCGTGCCATGGATGCCGCCTCGCGCCCTGATAAACCGGCTGTTCTGACTTCCCACCGCGCCCTTTTTTTACCGGCGCTGGAAAAATCTTCAACTCAATCAAAGGCTTAGAGAGGTATACATCGTATGAAGTACGATCCGTATCGGTTTACCAGGTTCCCTTTGGCTGGCGGCCTCGAATGGTGGCAGCAATCATCTCCGCCGCGTCGCGACGACTTACAAGATGCGCAAAATCCATCGCTGACAAACCCTGATCATTCTTCAAAGTCGGCTCGGCCCCGGCATCAAGCAACAGTCGCACCGCGGCGTCAGAGCCATAGTGCGCCGCCATCATGAGCGGCGTCGTGCCGTTCGGTGATGCCGCGTCAATGTAGGCGTATTCATCGAGCAGCAACTGAATTGTCTTCAGATGCCCATTGGTTGCGGCGTAATGAAGCGCGGTCCAGCCCGGCTTGTTGACATCGGCACCCAGTGTTATCAGTAGTCGGCAGAGTTCGGTCAACCCTTGCAGCGCGGCAAGCATCAGCGGGCTTTCGTCCTGCGGCGTCCGGACTTCCACATTCACTTTTGCAGAGTTGAGCATGACCGAAATCACCCGCAGTGATGGTTCCCGAACAGCCACAATCAGGCCGTGCTCGCCGGCAGGATTCAGTGTATTTGGATCGAAACCGCGACCAAGCAGCGTGCTCACAGTCGCCGCATCATCCTTCTTGATGGCGTTGAAATAATCGTCAAAAGATCCACAATAAGCGAGTGAATACCCAATTAAAACATATAGATAAATACTGTATCTTATGTAGTACATGATATTCACCATAGCCCATCAAGCGGTCAAAACACGCTTGAACAGGGCTTCAAAATTGCGACTGGTCAGTTCGGCCATCTGCTCAATTGAACATGCTCTCAGTCGCGCCAGCTCTGCCGCCACGTAGGGCACATAGGAAGGATTGTTGGTCTTGCCGCGGTACGGAACCGGTGCCAGGTAAGGGCTGTCGGTCTCAATCAGAAGTCGATCCAACGGTACGAAAGAGGCCACATCACGCAAATCCTGCGCGTTCTTGAAGGTCAAAATGCCGGAAAACGAAATATGGAAGCCCAAATCAAGCGCCGAGCGTGCCACGGCAGCCGTCTCGGTAAAACAATGAAACACGCCGCCAGCACAGCCCGGCGAGCCATCTTCACCCTCCTCGCGCAGGATTGCGAGCGTGTCTGCAGACGCGGACCGGGTATGCACCACCAACGGCAACCCGCTCGCGCGCGCCGCCACGATATGCGTGCGAAAACGCTCGCGTTGCCATTCCATGTCCGCAACACTGCGCTCACCCAACCGATAGTAGTCAAGCCCGGTTTCGCCAATACCTACGACACGCGGATGTTCCGCCAAGCGCAGCAGATCATCCAGGCTAGGCTCTGCCACGCCTTCGTTTTCCGGATGCACCCCGACGGTGGCCCAGATATTGTCGTACTGCTGCGCCATGGCGAGAACAGCGGCAAATTCTTCAAGCGTCGTGCAGATACACAGAGCGCGGTCCACGCTTGCCAGCCGCATGGCCTCGCGCAGTGCGGGCATCTGCGTCGCCAACTCGGAGAATGTCAAATGGCAGTGGGAATCCGTGAACATGGCTGGGTACTTGGGGCAAGGCCAGCCCCAGACTTAAACGGTTTGTGTCTGCCGATCCGACGCCAGCAAGTTGCCCAACAGCGCTTCGATCTTTTCCCGCAAGGCCTGCGATTTCGGGCCTTCGGGAAAGCGAATCCCAACGCCCTGCGTGCGGTTGTTAGCCGCCCTGGCGGGGGTGATCCAGGCGACCTTCCCAGCTACCGGATATCGTTCCGGATCGTCCAGCAGGGACAGCAAGACGTAAACATCGTCACCGAGTTTGTAGTCGCGCAAGGAAGGAACAAAAATCCCACCCTCCGTAAACAACGGGATATACGCTGCATACAGGGCAGCTTTTTCTTTGATCGCCAACTGAATGACGCTGGGGCGCGGGCTGGATAACATTGAAGTGCGGAGCGGCAGGAGCTAAGGTCCCGAGTTTAGGGCGTTTTGCGCCTGACTCACAAGCGCCTCCATCAACAAGCCAGCATTAAACGGGTGCTCGGCAGTGCGCTTGCTTTCGGCCAATGCTTGCGCCCAACTTGTCAGGGAGGCGATCGAACCGCCCGCAGGTAGCTCAGTGGCTGCGAAAAATCGTGTGTCGGCGCCCACCTTGAGCGCGAGCAAATCATGGCAAAGCTTCTGCAGCGCACTGACAATTTGTGACGGGGACCAATCCTTGAACGCAGTCAGATCTCCGCTCGCAATCGCCTTGGGGAGCACGGCCCAGGCGTTGTTGTCGGTACCGGAAAGAAAGAATTGCAATGCATCTTGTGGGCGACCGCCGGCCGCAGGCAGCATCACCCTGGCCTGCAACTCATTCAGGCCCTGCTCCTGCAACCAGGTCTGCGCCACATCTGGCGCGGGCCAGGTCATGGTGTGCGCCAGACAGCGACTTCTGACCGTGGGCAGCAACTGGTAGGCGGCATCGCTGGCCAGCACAAACCTGACATCGCCGGCCGGTTCCTCCAGCGTTTTGAGCAGGGCGTTGGCCGCGACCACATTCATGCGCTCCGCAGGAAAAATCAGCACCGCCTTGCCGCGCCCTCGGGCGCTGGTGCGCTGCGAAAACTCGACTGCATCGCGCATCGCCTCCACGCGGATTTCCTTGCTCGCCTTGCGCTTCTTTTCATCAATGTCGGACTGCACAGCCTCGCTCAGCGGCCAGCCCAACTCGATCATCACGGTCTCAGGCATCAGCACACACAGGTCCGCATGCGTGCGTACATTGATGGCGTGGCAACTGCCGCAACTGTCACAGGCGCCCGATGCCGATGGCTGTTCACAAAGCCAGGCGCGCGCCAGGGCCAGCGCCAGATCGTACTGTCCCAGACCAGAGGGCCCAGCCAGCAGCCAGGCATGGCCGCGCTGGGCCAGCAAGGACTTGCACTGCGCAACAATCCAGGGCGCTGAAGCGCTGCTGCTCATGCCAGCCAACCTCTGCCCTGCACCGACTGCAACACCTGGAGCCAAACGTCCTCGCGTGAGGCGTTCGCATCAATTCGGGAAAAGCGCGCTGCATTGACATTCATGCGCTGCAAATATCCGGCGGCCACGCGGGTAAAAAACTCAAGCGGCTGGGCTTCAAACTTGTCTGGCGCGCGCGTCAGCGCCAAACGACTGGCTGCGATGGACGCAGGCAGGTCAAACCAGATTGTCAGGTCAGGCTGGCGAATCACTTCTCCTTGCCCACCCGGGATCGCCTGCACCATCCGCTCCAGCGCAGACAACAGTTTCAGGTCGAAGCCCCGACCGGCCCCCTGGTAGGCGAAGCTGGCATCAGTAAAGCGGTCGCACAGGACGACAGCGCCGTCCGCCAATGCTGGCTCGATCAATTGCTTGAGGTGATCGCGTCGCGCTGCGAACACCAGCAACGCTTCGGTCATCGCGTCCATCGCATCGTTCAGCACCACCGCACGGAGCTTCTCAGCCAGTGGCGTGCCGCCGGGTTCACGCGTCAAAGTGACTGCCCTGCCCTGCGCCTGAAAGGCCTGCGCCAAGGCCTCGATATGGGTGGATTTACCGGCACCGTCAATGCCCTCGAAAGTGATGAAGAGACCGCCTGTTGTCATATGTCCTTGTGAACCGTGTCAGTGCGAGCGCAGGTATTTGTTGACGGCCCGATTGTGCTCTTCGAGGCTGGCGCTGAATTCGCTGGTGCCGTCGCCGCGCGCCACAAAATACAACGCCTTGCCGGCAGCGGGTCGCACTGCGGCCAGCAAAGCCGGCTTGCCCGGCATGGCAATCGGGGTCGGCGGCAAGCCGGCACGCGTGTAGGTGTTCCAGGGCGTATCAGTTTGCAGGTCACGTTTGCGCAGGTTTCCGTCAAATGCGTCTCCGAGTCCGTAGATCACCGTCGGATCGGTTTGCAACATCATGCCAATACGCAAGCGGTTCGCAAAGACTCCGGCAATCATGGGCCGGTCGCTGGCACGCCCGGTCTCCTTTTCCACGATGCTGGCCAGAATCAGCGCCTGCTCCGGCGACTTCAAGGGCGTATCGGGCAAGCGCTGGCGCCAGACCGCCTCCAGATTCTTGTCCATCGCGCGCATCGCGCGCCGGAGCACGGCCAGATCGCTGCTGCCTTTGGCGTAGGTATAGGTGTCCGGAAAGAATCGCCCTTCCGGCTGCAGGCCGGGTCTTCCGAGGACTTTCATGATCATGTAATCTGGCAGTTCTTTTGACTCTGGTTTGAGTTGCTCCGCCTTGGCCAAGGCCGCTTTGACCTGGCTGAAGGTCCAGCCCTCCACCAGCGTGACGGCGCGCAGAGCCTCCTCACCACGCACCAGCTTTTGCAACAAACTGCGCGGACTGGCGTCGGCCTCGATCTCGTAGCTCCCTGCCCGGATAAGGCGTGCCTGCCCGGAAAGGCGAAACCACCAGTACAGCAGCGTCGGATTCACATCGACACCAGCATCACCCACCAGTTGCGCGACGGTGCGCACCGGAGTGCCTGGCTCAATCGACAGGTCGACCGTTTCGCCCGACAGGCTCAGGCTCTGGTTGACCCACCAGACAGCGCTGCCGCACAGCAATGCTGCAAGGACCAGGAACCACTTAACAAAGGAAAAAAAACGACGCACAGCCCTACAGCCTTGTATGAATTCGACGGAGGATGATAATTCACCTTATGCAAAGCAAACTCAATGGCGTGGTGTCACTGGCGCACCTCGGTGTTATCCGGGCCGAAGGGATAGACGCCGCCGCCTTCTTGCATGGGCAGTTGACGCAGGAAATTTTGCAGTTGCGAGCGTCCGAGGCCAAACTGGCTGCCTTTTGCTCCGCGCAGGGCCGGATGCTGGCCAGCTTCTACGTCGTCAAGCGCAGCCCGACCGACATCCTGCTGATCTGCAGCAAGGACCTGCTGGCGGGCACACTCAAGAACCTGTCCAGGTTCGTGATGCGTTCCAAGGTCAAACTTCTTGACGCGAGCGCCGACTATGCGCTCTTTGGGCTGGCCGGTGCGGCGCTTGAGGCTTTGGCGCCAGGCACCGCTACGCCGTGGTCACGTCACGACGAAGGCGAGGTCTCAGTCTTTGCTTTGTACGCAGCCGACGGTGTAGGGCGCGCCCTGTGGCTCGCTCCAGCGGTGCAGGCTGCACCCATTGGGCCGAGCCTGAGCCTGCAGGACTGGCTTTGGGGCGAGGTGCGCAGCGGCGTCGCCACGATCAGCGAACCCGTGGTGCAGGCTTTTGTACCGCAGATGCTCAATTATGAATCGGTGGGCGGTGTCAATTTCAAGAAGGGCTGCTACCCCGGCCAGGAAGTGGTGGCACGCAGCCAGTTTCGTGGCACTTTGAAGCGCCGCGCTTTTCTGGCTCATTCAGACGCGCCCATGAAAGCGGGAGACGAGGTGTTTCAGGAGGCTGATCCGGACCAGCCTTGCGGCACCGTGGCACAAGCGGCGCCTTCACCTGACGGTGGCTGTGATGCGATCATCTCGATGCAGATTTCTGCGAGTGAAGCCGGTGGTCTGCATCTGCGTTCGGTCAGCGGCCCCACGGTACTGGTGACCCCGCCGCCCTACCCTTTGTTGACAGATATCTGATCTTTCAACGGGTCAAAGTGGGTGCACCATCTCGATGTGCACAATGCCGGCCTCCTCAAAAGGCTCGCCACGTTGTGCAAAGCCGAGTCTGTCATAAAACCCCCGGGCCGTGCGCTGTGCGTGCAGCAGCACTTCGCGGTCGCCGCGCTCTGTGGCCGCGCGCATCAGGGCTTGCAACACCTCCCGTCCCAGATTGGAGCCACGCAGCACCCGGCGTACGGCCATGCGGCCAATACGTCCAACGCCCGGTTCGTGTTGCAACAACCGACCGGTCGCCACGGCCAGTCCCATCCGGTTGCGCGCGAGTGCATGGAGCGCCGTCTGGTCAGCGACGTCCCATTCCAGTTCGGCCGGTATATGCTGCTCCTCGACAAACACTTCGGAGCGCAGCTTGCCGGCCTCTGCCCCCAAATGCTGCCAGTTCCCCACCTCCATGCTGACCATGGAATCACGCTCCTCATAAGCCAGCAGGATGTCTCTGAACGACGCAGGCACGGGTTTGGACTTCTGCGTCGCCGGGTCGGCAAAAACGTAGACCAGATCACAGCTAATCAAGTGCTCCTCGCCACGAAAAATGGCGCCCTGGTACAGCATGGATGAGGTGCCAATGCGAGCGCACCTGATGGCCACATCGAGCTGATCGTCAAGCCGCGCTGAAGCGTGATACTCCACCGTCGCCTTCTTCACGAACAGGTCGCCGCCCAGTGCGTGCATGGTGATGTCGTACGGTAAGGCCAGAGCGCGCCAGTAATCGGCAATCGCCGTATCAAAGTACATGAGGTAATGTGCGTTGAAAACGATCTTTTGCAGATCCACTTCGGCCCAGCGTACCCGCAAGCGGTGAAAGAAGCGAAAATCGGTGCGTGTCAAATCAGTCATGTTTTTATCCTACACGGAAACTGCCATGGCACCAACATTGCTAGTATCCCGGCAAGACCAGTGGCCTCATGGCCTCATCACCAAAAAGTATCCATGTCCATTCACGCCGCCCTGAACCACGTCACGCACTACAAATATGACCGCCTGGTCAACCTGGGACCGCAGGTCATCCGATTGCGCCCGGCACCTCATTGCCGCAGCAAGATTCTGTCCTACTCCCTCAAGGTCGAGCCCGTCAATCACTTCCTCAACTGGCAGCAGGATCCATTTGCCAATTACCAGAGCCGTCTGGTATTCGAGAAGAAGACGCGCGAGTTCAAGGTCACGGTGGACCTTGTCGTGGAGATGGCGGTATACAACCCGTTTGACTTCTTTCTCGAGCCGAATGCCGAAAAGTACCCGTTCAGCTACGAAGCGCTGCTCAAGCAGGAACTGGCGCCCTACCTGGCGACCGAGCACCTGACCAAACGCATCAAGGCCTACCTGACACGAATTGATCGACGCAAGCGCCGCACCATCGATTTTCTGGTTTCCGTAAACCAGATGGTGCATCATGACATCAGCTACCTGATTCGCATGGAGCCCGGGGTACAGACGCCCGACGAGACGCTCAAGCTCGGTTCCGGATCGTGCCGCGACTCAGCCTGGTTGCTGGTGCAGTTGCTGCGCCACTGCGGCCTGGCTGCGCGCTTTGTCTCGGGCTACCTGATCCAGTTGAAACCCGACGTGAAGTCGCTCGACGGGCCGAGCGGCACCGATGTCGACTTCACGGACCTGCATGCATGGTGCGAGGTCTACCTGCCAGGTGCCGGCTGGGTTGGACTGGACGCCACATCAGGCTTGCTTGCTGGTGAAGGGCACATTCCACTGGCCTGCACGCCGCAACCCTCAGGCGCCGCGCCGATTGAAGGTGCGATGGACAAATGCGAAGTCAGCTTCGACCACCACATGGCGGTGACGCGCGTCTACGAATCACCACGCGTGACCAAGCCCTACAGTGAGGAACAGTGGTCCGACGTCATGGCGCTGGGAGACGCAGTTGATCAGGAACTTGCCGCCGGGGATGTGCGCCTGACGATGGGCGGTGAGCCCACCTTTGTGGCAGTCGACGACCGGGATGCACCAGAGTGGAACACCGACGCACTCGGTCCGACCAAACGCGGGTTTGCCACCGAATTGGTGCAGAAACTTCGCACCGAATACGGCACCGGTGGTTTTCTGCACTTCGGTCAGGGCAAGTGGTATCCGGGTGAACAACTGCCACGCTGGGCTCTGAACATCTATTGGCGTGCCGACCAGCAACCGGTTTGGGCCAACCCGGCGCTATTTACCGATGAGCGCGCGCCAACGCATTACACGAGCGACGACGCGCGGCGTTTCTTGCAGACGCTGGCCACCAAACTCGGTATCACGGACAAGTTCATGCAAAGTGCCTATGAAGACGTGTGGTACTACCTGTGGCGCGAACGTCGTCTGCCGACCAACGTGGATCCTTTCAATTCCAGGCTGGACGACGAGATGGAACGCGCGCGGTTGCGCCGGGTTTTTGAACAAAAGCTTGACGCGGTCGTGGGCTACGTGCTGCCAATCAAGGTAGCGGAGAAGCCAGATTCGAGCGGCGCCAACTGGACGACGGGGTCCTGGTTCCTGCGCGACGAGCGCATGTACCTGATGCCCGGCGACTCGCCCATGGGCTTGCGTTTGCCCCTGGACTCCCTGCCCTGGGTCAGCGAGAGCGATTACCCCTATCTGGTTGAGCAGGACCCGAGCGCCGTGCGTGACGCACTGCCCGCGCATGGCGCCATGGCGGCACGCTACGCGAACAGTGCGCAGGCCATCATGCCGGGCAGTGTGACGCCCTACCTTGCCGGCGCTGGCTCTGCCACCGAGGCGGAGCGAAAATTTCAGCCTGCCACAGCATCAGGTAGTGGTGTTATGGCAGCCAGCGCACAGAGTGCCGCCCAGACCGAACCCGCAGACTTTTCGCGCGTTCCCAAGCAAAAGGAGTCAGCGCACTGGATCACGCGCACCGCCCTGTGTGTCGAAGTGCGCGACCCACGCCGCGCCAGTGGCCCGAAGGCCGAGGCCGTGGGCGAGAAGTCCGGCGTGCTCTACCTCTTCATGCCGCCACTGGAAAGGCTGGAAGACTATCTGGAACTGCTCACAGCCATCGAAGCCACGGCGCAGAGCCTCAGCCTGCAGATCGTGCTCGAAGGCTACCCGCCGCCGCGTGACCCACGCCTGAAGCTCCTGCAGGTCACACCCGACCCGGGCGTCATCGAAGTCAACATTCACCCTGTGACGAACTGGGGAGAACTCGTCAGGAACACCGAGTTTCTCTACCAGGTGGCGTTCGAGTCGCGTTTGTCGGCCGAGAAGTTCATGAAAGACGGACGCCACACCGGCACCGGCGGCGGGAACCATTTCGTCATGGGTGGTGCCACACCCGCTGACAGTCCCTTTCTACGCAAGCCAGAGTTGCTGGCCAGCCTGCTGCTTTACTGGCACAACCACCCAAGTCTGAGCTACCTGTTCAGCGGCTTGTTCGTCGGTCCGACAAGCCAGGCCCCGCGGGTGGACGAAGCACGTAACGACCAGCTCTACGAACTTGAAATTGCCATCGAACAGATCTACAGGAACCGCGAACTGCACGGCCAGAGCATGCCGCCCTGGCTGGTGGACCGGACCTTGCGCAACATCCTGATCGACGCCACTGGCAACACGCACCGCAGTGAGTTTTCGATTGACAAGATGTACTCGCCTGACTCCGCCACCGGGCGCCTCGGTCTGCTGGAACTGCGAGCCTTCGAGATGCCGCCGCACCCACGGATGAGCGTGGTGCAGCAACTTCTCTTGCGTGCATTGGTAGCACGCTTTTGGGCAACGCCCTACAAGGCACCCGCAACGCGCTGGGGCACCGAACTGCACGACCGCTTCCTGCTACCGACTTTTATCAAGATGGACTTTGACGATGTCATGGCCGAGATGCGCGGCGCCGGCTATGCGTTCGACAGCAGTTGGTTTGCACCGCACTATGAGTTCCGCTTCCCGATCGTCGGCTCGGTCCATGCCGCCAGCATCGAGCTGACACTGCGCAATGCGCTGGAGCCCTGGCATGTGATGGGCGAGGAAGGTGCACCCGGCGGCACAGCTCGCTACGTCGACTCGTCGCTGGAGCGCATGGAAGTCCATGTCACGGGCCTGAACCAGAGCCGCTACGTTGTCACCTGCAATGGCCGCGCCGTGCCGCTGCAATCGACCGGCACGACGGGCGAGTACGCTGCCGGCGTGCGCTACAAGGCCTGGAACCCGCCATCGGCACTGCACCCCAGCATCGGCATTGATACACCGCTCACCTTTGACATTGTCGATACCTGGATGAAGCGCTCGATCGGGGGTTGCCAGTATTACGTGGCCCATCCGGGCGGTCTCAACCCCGATACCTTCCCGGTCAACGCCTATGAGGCGGAGAGCCGGCGCATGTCGCGCTTTGCTGCCATGGGCCACAGCCCCGGCGCCCTGGTGGTGCCACCGGCCACGATCAACGTGGCCGCGAGCCGCGAGTTTCCCTTCACCCTGGATTTACGGCGCGGCTGATGACTTTCGCCGCAAGCCTGCAAAAAAGCATTGGCCTGCGCCGAGGGTAATATCCTGCATTTCCTGCCTTCAGCCTGGGACCATTTCCAATGAACGCCGCCCTGTTCTCAACCATTCCATTGCTCATGTGCATGGGCTATTTTTTCATGGGGTCGCTGCCACTGCTCGTTCTCCAACACGACACACCAATGGACGCGCGCTTCATTCGTGGCTTCTTCAACACCTACTACATCGCCGTGGTGTGGACTGCAGCGATTCCGACGATAGCTTACGCACTTGCCGGTCAGCCGGCCTTTTCGGCGGGCACCCTGGCGATAGCGGCACTCGCACTCTTTCTGCGCAAGGCGCTTCTATCTCACATGGACGAGTTGCGAATTCGCATCGAGAGCGCAGACGCCAAGGCCATCACAGATTTCCGTCGTACGCATATCGCCGGCATGACGGTCAATTTTGTTCAGTTGGCGGTCCTGATCTGGGGCCTGTTTCACTTCTTTCGATAGCCTCGCGTCCCAGTGCCCGATTCACGTCACGCGCATCGAGCCCGTACATCGCCGCAAACTCAATGACTGTCTTGCCGCTGGCCTCGAAGGCGCGGCGTAGTGCCTCCTGCCTGGCGCGCTCCTGATTGTGCTCAGCAAACGCTTCGGCCAAAAGCGCGTTGGCGTCTTCGTCGTTGCCATGCACGCGCGCCTGATAGTCCTGGCGGCTCAGACCCGATGACTCGAACGCAGCCAGTATTTGCTTGCGCAGCCTGGGTCGCAAGTCCTGCCCACTGCGGCTCTGGCGGCGCCGGAACAGCTCAAGCAGCGCCAGATAAACATGCTCAGGCGCCACTGCCTCGACAGGCGCACCCTGCAGGTCATGACGCGACCTGCCGGCAGCAACGCATTGCAGATACGCGGTTGAGCGCGTGTGTATGCCCAGCGCCGCCTTCAGGCTGCTGCGTTCGAGATGATCCGGATGCTTGGCCAACAGCTCCTGAAAGATGCCCAGTTTGAGTGGCAGGAATTCGGCGCCAAACAATTGCGGATAGAGCTCTGCCAATTTCTCCAGTACCGGAAGCACCGATTGACGCCGACCGAGCGGAGTCCTCGCCTGCTGCATCGGCGCTGGCGCTACGGCAGTTGCATCCGGCACGGCGGCGGGAGCGTCCGGTGACGACCGGTCTTCAGTGGAGTCTGTCATCAGGGAAGATCCAGACCCAGGAATTCGGCCAGGACCGGCGTGCTCATGGCGCCATCGCGGCTCACGGTCTGACCGGTCTTCAGATTCCTGGCTATCACAAATGGCACAGCCTCAGCGCCAAAACTGTTCAGGAGTTGGGTATTGCTCTTGATCGCCTTTTCGATGTCGGCCGGGGCGCTGCTGGATCCCGAAACGCCGCCCTTGCCTGCCAGCAGGGAGGCCTCGTGCTCAGCCATCAAGGCGCCAGGGTTGACGGCGGTAAGCAAAGCCGCAGCCTGCGCAGAACTGATGGCGTTGATCATGCCCACTGGAATCCAGACAAACTTGATCCTGCTGTGCAATGCTTGCGAAGCTTCCCAGAGGTGACCACAGTGCGGACACTGTGTATCAAAAAAAACGTAAACCGTATTAGGACTCATCATGGAACCGACCGTGAAGCCTTTGGCCTGCGCTGCGACGGTAGCTACCGAGACTTCAATTTTCACTGGCACGGCCGGGCCGCCTGCTTCCTGCGGCGAACACGCAGCCAGCGTCAACCCCAAGAGCATCAGGAAGGGGAACAACAATCGATGAAGTTTCAAGGAATACCTCTTTGCGTGCGGTAACAGGAATCTGAAAATATAGCGCACTCAGGGCGGGCATCTTACCGTGCCGTGCAAACGGCGGCGAAGCGCTGGCATACTTGGGGCAAGTGAAAGACCTCATTTCCTCACCTTCAGCCGACAACGCCAGCGCCCTGCCCGATCTGCGGGCGCTCGCACACTCAGGTATCGCGGTCTCCGGGCATTTTGACGAACTGCGCGCTGCAGCGAGCCATGCCTGTGGCACTGAGTTCCGCCTGACCGAGATCTGGCAGCGCTTTTTTGAGACGGTGTCGGGTCAGGAAGGGCCTGACCTGAACCAGCGCTGGAGCACCCTGCAACGCCAGATCCGCGACAACGGCGTCACGTACAACGTTTATGCCGACGAAGGCGGACCGCAGCGGCCCTGGTCGCTGGACCTGTTTCCGCTGCTGATCGAGCCAGCGAGTTGGCAACAGATCGAGACCGGTATTTTGCAACGGGTGCGCCTGCTTGAGCGCATCATGGCCGATGTTTACGGCCCGCAGCAATTGCTGGAGCGCGGCCTGCTGCCGCCTGCACTGGTGCAGGGCCACCCCGGTTACCTGCGCGCCATGCGCGGTGTCGAGCCGGTGGGCGGAACCCGATTGCATATTGCTGCTTTTGACCTGGCACGCGGACCCGATGGCAACTGGTGGGTTGAAGGCCAGCGCTGCCAGGCACCTTCGGGCTTTGGATACCTGCTGGAGAACCGGTTGGCAATTTCGGCGCAGTTCCCGCAGGCGTTTCAGTCGCTGCAGGTGCAACGACTGGCCGCCACTTACCGCGCCTTGATGGATAGCCTGAAGCGCGCGAGCCCGGCCGGCACCGACGCGCATCTGGCCCTGCTGACCCCGGGACCGTACAACGAGACCTACTTTGAACATGCCTACCTGGCGCGCTATCTGGGCCTCACGCTGGTCGAGGGTTGCGATCTGATCGTGCGCGACCAGCATGTCTTCCTCAAGACGCTCAAAGGGCTGGTGCCGGTTCACGGTCTGATCAAGCGCGTGGATGACGAGTACCTTGACCCCCTGGAGTTGCGCGCCGACTCGACCCTGGGCGTGCCCGGCCTTCTGCAGGCAATCCGGGCTGGCAACATCCTGGTAGCCAATGCCCCGGGCTCGGCATTTCTTGAATCGCCCGCGCTGCTGGCATTCTTGCCAGCCCTGTCACGCCATCTGCTGGACGAGGAACTCAAGTTGCCAGCCCTGGCGACATGGTGGTGTGGTGAGCGCTCTGCCATGGAAGAAGCACTGCCACGACTGTCTGAGAGCGTCATCAAGCCGACTTACCCCGGCACGCCAATCCACGGCAGTTTTGAATCGGTGCTGGGGCAGAGCCTGTCAGCACGCGAGATCGACGAGTGGGCGGGTCGCATCGTGCGCCAGAGCGAAGACCACACCGTGCAGGCTTATGTGCCGCTGTCCCAGATGCCGACGTGGCAGGCCGGCTCCGGTGCCGCTGGAACTCAGATGGCGGCACGGTCCTTCATGCTGCGGGTATTTGCGGTGTCTGACGGCGCGCAATCCTGGCGCGTGCTGCCCGGTGGTCTCGCTCGCATCATGGGAGCGGACGCCACCAGCACTTCCATGCAGAGTGGTGGCAGCAGCGCCGACGTCTGGGCGCTTACCAAGGGTGAAGTGGACAGCACAACGCTGCGGCAACCGCAGCTCACACCAGCCGCTGTGGCGCAGCGTAAACGCATGGTGACGAGCCGTGCCGCAGAGAATCTTTATTGGCTGGGACGCTACAGCGAGCGCACCGAGAATGCGATCCGCCTGGCGCGCCTGACACTTGAATGTCTGCATGGCGAAGAGCAGTCTTCCCAGCCCTTGCTGAACTGGCTTGGCAAGATGGCGCTTGCCAACACCCTGGTCTTGCCGGGCGTGCCCTCGGCGCTGCAGGCGCGTCGTGTTTTTGAGCGTTCACTTATTTCAAGTCTGGGCAGCGTCGATGGCGCCACCAGCGTTGGCTACTACCTGCGCGCGCTCAAGATGACCGGATCCAAGGTACGCGAGCGCCTGTCGCAGGAGCACTGGCGCGTCATGGTGCGGGCTGAGGAGGAACTCTTTGCACGCTTTGCCACGCCCGCCAGAGCGGGCGACTACTCGTCGGTTGAGGCCCTTCAGATTCTCAAGAGTACCAGCGATCACATGGCTGCCATCACCGGTGCCCAGACCGATCACATGACACGCGACGACGGCTGGCGCCTTCTCAGCATTGGCCGGCACATAGAGCGCCTCGGCTTTCTGGCTTCCGCCTTGCTCAGCAGTTTTCAGAGTGGCGCGGTCCATACGGGCGGCGGCTTTGAAGCACTGGTCGCCTTGTTTGACAGCACCATCACCTTTCATGCGCAGTACCAGCAAAGCCGTGACCTGGCCGCGCTGATGGACCTGCTGGTGCTCGATCGCGACAATCCGCGTTCATTGGCGTGGGTGGCGCAAACTCTGCGCGGACGCCTCGCGAAACTCGCTGGAAGCGCACCCGATCAGCTTTGCGCCCTCTCGCTACGGGTGCCTGACCCAGCGGCCTTGAGTCTGACGCAACTGTGCGAGGACGCCCATTTCTTTGCCCTCACCGACCTGTTGCTGCAATGCACGGGCGCGGCGTTCGACGTCTCCAACGAAATCAGCACCACGTATTTCACGCATTCGATGGAGTCCAAGCAGAGCGTGGGGACCTGATGAAGTTGAGAATCACCCACCAGACGCGCTACGACTACTCTCCAGCGGTCGAGACTGCGCAGCACATGGCCTACCTGCAGCCGGTCAGCAACCCCTATCAGCGTCTGCTCAGCCACACGCTGCTGATCAGTCCGACACCGGCCCAAATGACGCAGACGCTGGACGTCTTTGGCAACCCGCGCTGCTTCTTTTCGCTTCAGACAGCGCACCATGTGCTCGATGTGGTGGCGCAAAGCGTCGTCTGTACCCAGACGCGCGCACTGCCGACGAGCCGCGTTGCCTGGGAACAGGCGCGAGAGCAGTTTCGTTACCAGTCAGGTGCGCCCTTTGACGCCGCCACCGAATTTGTCTTTGCCTCGCCCTTTAGTCCGAAGGCGCCGGAGTTTGTCGCTTATGCACGACCCAGTTTCGCGCCCGGCATCAGTGTGCTGGCTGCGGCGCAGGATCTGATGCAGCGCATGCACAGCGACTTTGTCTATGAGAGCCAGAGTACCCACATCAATACGCCGGCGCTTGACGCCCTGGCGCAGCGCAAAGGCGTTTGTCAGGACTTCGCTCACATCATGATTGCCTGCCTGCGCAGCATGGGCCTGGCGGCGCGCTACGTCAGCGGCTATCTGCTGACTCAGCCCGCGCCCGGCACGGTCAGGCTGCGCGGCAGCGACGCCTCCCACGCCTGGGTTGCCGTCTATGCACCCGATTTGCCAGCAGGTCAGCGTTGGTGCGACTTTGACCCGACGAACGACCGTGCCGGATGGCACTCACCCGGCGAAGACTACGTGACGCTGGCGACCGGTCGCGACTTCTCGGATGTGTCGCCGCTGCGCGGTGTCATCCATGGTGGAGCCAGTCACACACTGACGGTGGGCGTCACGGTAGAGCCCGTGATCGAAGAAACGCCGTCGCAGTCGCAAACATCATCCCGGAGCCAGGCTCCATCTCAAACTCAAACCCAGATCTCAAAGGAAACCCCATGAACATTTACGCCAAACTTGAAGAACTCAAGATCACCCTGCCACCGCTCGCTGTGCCGGCGGCGGCTTACGTTCCCTATGTCCAGACCGGCAATCTTCTCTTCGTCAGCGGCCACATCGCGAAGAGGGACGGCAAGCCCTGGGTTGGACAACTGGGCAAGAACCTGACAACCCAGGAAGGTCAGGTGGCTGCGCGGGCCATTGCCGTTGATCTGCTTGGCACTTTGCACGCAGCCACAGGTGACTTGAACCGCATCAAACGCATTGTCAAGCTGATGTCGCTGGTGAATTCAACCGCCGACTTCACCGAGCAACATCTGGTCACCAACGGGGCCAGTGAACTGCTGGGTGAGGTCTTTGGCGCAGCCGGTGCGCATGCACGAAGTGCCTTCGGTGTCGCGCAGATTCCGCTGGGTGCCTGCGTTGAAATCGAGCTGATTGCTGAGTTGGATTAGTGCCCATTCCATGGATCGTGACGCGAATAAGCGCACATGCCTGTCGTGCCGGACTCGGCAACCGCCATCCCGGACCCCGCTTCCGTCATCCCGGACTTGATCCGGGATCCAGTGGTATGCCTGCACTCGATTGCGGGTCGGAGCCCGAAATGACGTTACCAATCAGTGCGATGGCCTGTGTCTTGACCGCCTGAAGCTGCGCAGCAGTGACGCACTGAGGTGCAATTTCGAACAGCGGCAGCAGCACAAAAGCTCTCTCCAACATGCGGGGATGCGGCACCACCAACGCGGCGCTGTCGATGCTTGCGCTGCCATAGATCAGCAGGTCCAGGTCCAAGGTGCGCGGTGCGTTTGGGTAGGGGCGTTCGCGCCCGGCTTGTTGTTCGATTTGCTGCATGGCCGACAGCAATGCTGGTGCACTTAAGCGGGTTGAAACTTCAACAACGGCATTGATGTAGTCCGGCCCGCCCGATGCCAGTGGCGCGCTGCGGTACAGTGATGAACGATTCTGCAGCGTGATGCCATCGAGTGCCGCAAGGTCAACCATCGCTTTGTGCACACCAGCCACCGGATCGCCGAGGTTGGCTCCCAGTGCGACGTAGGCCGTCACGCTTTCACGCACGGTTGCCCTCAAACTCCAGCGTCGGGCGTCGGCTCGTTGCCTTCACGCGGGCCGCTGCTGCGCCTGCGGCGCCTGCGCTTGCGGGGCGCCTCCAGGGGTTCTGCCAGCGCCTCTGGTGCCACCTCCGGTGCGCCCCCAGGTACTGCTGACGGCGCCTTGTGTACGCGTGGTGTGCGTGGAGCGCGGGGGCGTTGCTGCATCTCCTCGCGAACCTGATCAACCATGTCCTGGCGCAGGTTGTCGTCAGCCAGACTGAACTCCTGCCACCAGTCGGCCAGTACCTCGTCAATCTCACCGGCATCCGCACGCAGGCGCATGAAGTCGAAGGCAGCACGAAACCGCGGCTGCTCTACCAAGCCGAAGGGGGTGCTGCCGATGCGCTTCTCGAAACGCGGCTGCAGCATCCAGATCTCGCGCATGTCAGCGGCCAGTTTGCCACGGCCTGAAACGTCGCCAATGCGTGCGTTGAAAACCTCGTCAATGGCGTCCTGCAAGGCGGGGTGCGAATGCTGGTGCTCGGTCAGGCGACGCGCCCAGCCATCGCGCACATCGGCCCACAAGGCGCAAGCCAGCAGGAAGCTTGGTGCTACCGGTTTGCCCTCGCCGACACGCCGGTCCGTATCGATGAGAGCTGCTTTGACAAAAACCTGATCGGCCCGCTCCACCACCACGTCAAGCAAGGGATAAATGCCGCGCGCCATGCCCAGCGCCCGGAGTTGCTCGATCGATGCCAGGGCGTGGCCGGTCTGCAGCAGCTTGAGCATTTCGTCGAACAAACGGCTTTGCGGCACATCGGCCAGCAGTTCCTGCGAGCGAATCAGCGGCGCTGCCGTCTTGGCCTCCAGGGCAAAACCAAGGGCACTGAGCTTGGCAGCAAAGCGCACGGCTCTGATGATGCGCACCGGGTCCTCCCGGTAGCGCGTTGCCGGGTCGCCGATCATGCGGATGACTCGCTTCTTGGCGTCCTTGATGCCGTTGTGATAATCCACCACGATCTGCGTCTCAGGGTCGTAGTACATGGCGTTGATGGTGAAGTCGCGGCGCACCGCGTCTTCTTCCTGTGGGCCCCAGACGTTGTCGCGCAGGACGCGTCCGGTGGAGTCCACCGCATGCTTCATGCCGGCGAGTTCATTTCTGCTCGTTTTCTCGTTGCCGGCGACCTGCTCCGCTGCCGCGTTGTCCATGTAGGCGCGAAACGTCGAGACCTCGATCACATCGTTTTCGCGGCCGCGGCCGAACACAACGTGCACGATACGAAAGCGTCGCCCGATGATGAAGGCGCGTCGAAACAGACCCTTCACCTGCTCCGGCGTGGCATTGGTGGCCACGTCAAAATCCTTGGGCCGCAACCCGACCATCAGATCGCGAACAGCGCCGCCGACGATATAGGCTTCAAAGCCGGCATTCTTGAGCGTGCGCACGACGTTTTGGGCACGTTCATCGACGAGGTTCGGGTCAATGCCGTGGGCGGCAACGCCCACCTCCTCGCGCTTGCCAAATTGCAGCTTCTTGCTTTTTGCCGCGGAGGGCGATTTGCCGAGCAGCTTTTCAATGAATTTCTTTATCAAATCAATCTTCTTTCCGGAACGGAATGTCATTGCGGCCCCGGATCAAGTCCGGGGTTTCAGCACCCGCAATCCATGCCCCAAGAAGGCGCGGATGCCGGATCGAGTCCAGCATGACAAAGTAAACAGCATCGAGTTTAGAACAGCTCAAGTATGCGCCACCCGCGCTTTGTCGCCAGCGCACGCAAGGGCGCGTCCGGGTTCGTGGCAACCGGGTGGTTCACTCTCTCCAGTAATTTCAAATCATTGATCGAATCCGTGTAGAAGGTGCTCTGCACGTCCGACCAACCCAGTGAGCGCTCCGCCAACCACTGTTCGACCCGGGTCACTTTGCCTTCCCGGGCCGAGGGCACACCGCGGATTTCCCCGGTGATCCAGCCAATGCCGCCATTGGCCTGATCGCGCTCCAGTTCGACAGCGATCAAGTCCGTCACGCCAAACGCCTGCGCGATGGGGCGGGTCACAAACTCATTGGTTGCGGTGACGATGACAACCTTGTCGCCCGCTTCCCTGTGCTGGCGCACCAGCGCAAGCGCCTGCTCAGTAATGGCAGGTTGCACGACGCTGCGCATGAACTCTGCGTGTGCCGCGGCTGCCTTGGCGGCGCCCTGCAGACGCAGGGCGTTCGTGGCAAAACGCACATAGTCGTGAATGTCGAGCGTGCCGGCTTTGTAGTGCGCAAAAAATTCATCGTTGCGCCGTTTGAAGTCAATCGGATCGGTCCAGCCGATCGTGGTGGTAAATACACCCCAGGAATAATCCGAGTCGATGGGCAACAGGGTGTGATCCAGGTCGAACAGGGTGAGCTTCACGATTTCAGGACTCCTCCATCATCGACTTGATGAGGGGAATCGTAATGGCGCGCTTGGTCTGCAAGGCGTAACGATCAATCAGGTCGAGCAGTTCCATCAGGCTGCCCAGATCGCGGCTGAAACGCGTCAGCATGAAGTCCATCACATCGTCACCGAGGAAAACGCCGCGCGCATCGGCCGACTGGCGCAACACGGCGCGCCGCTCCGACTCACCGAGCAACTGCAAATGGTATACATGACCCCAACCCAGACGTGTTCGCAGATCGTCGCGCAATCCGAGTTTTACCGGCGGCGCATCGCCTGCCGCCAGCACCGCACGCTGGTGCGTCTGCGCGTTGACGAACCAGTTGAAAGCCAGTTGCTGCTGCGACGCGCTGTACAGATGCACATCATCGAAAAATACGGCGGCCCAGTCCTCGTCATATTCCGGTGGATCCATCATGCCGGCATCGAGCCAGCCTGCTCTGTCACCCTGATCATGCAGTGACGCTTTCACTGCCTTGAGCAGATGCGTCTTGCCGCTGCCTTTCGCACCCCACAAATAGCTGGGCACCGCAGAGCGCACACCGCCGCCCGACATCGTTGCATCCGTCCAAAGTTCAAGGTGTCGTAGTGCAGCTTCATTCGGTCCGGGGAAATAGCCTGCCAACGTGGGCCCTGCAGTCAGTCCAATATCGAGAACGATCTGCTTCATCCTTAGCCCAGATAGAGCTTGCTGCCCCGGTAGTGTGCCCGTGCCCGGCGCAGTGCCACCAGCAGCACGGCGCTGGCAGGCAAGGCAATCAGAACGCCGACAAAGCCAAGCAGTTGGCCAAAGGCAAGCAAGGCAAAGATCACTGCCAGTGGATGCAGACCAATGCGCTCGCCGACCAGGCGAGGCGTGAGGAAGAATCCCTCGATCAACTGGCCGAGTCCGTACACCGCGCCAACCATGATCAGCGCTTTCGCAACACCTGCCGTGGCGGCAAACTCCAATAAGCCTGCGAGTGTTGCCAGAATCAGACCGAGCCCAAAACCAACATAGGGAACAAACACGGCCAAGCCAGTAAATATTCCGATGGGCAGCGCCAGATCAAGACCAAACAGCGCGAGGCCGGCGCTGTAGTACACCGCCAGCACGGCCATGACCAACAACTGACCGCGCAGGTACTGACCCAGTACCGTATCGGCCTCGCTGGTGAAGCTGTCGTAGGCCGCTCGCAGGCGTGGTGGGACCCATTCAAGTGTCCGCGCCACCACGCGATGCCAGTCCATCAGCAGGTAGAACAGCACAACCGGCACCAGCACGGCATTGCTGAAGACGGCAAAGGCGACGCTGCCCCCGAGCCGCAGCGAACTCAGAACCGAGGCCAGCGTGTCCTCAGCATTGGCGCTGAGGTACTTCAGAACAAATGTCTTGATGGTGATCAGATCGAGCGATATCCTGATACCAAACTGTGCCAGAAACGGCTTGAGCCAGGCATTGGCGCCGTCGAGCAGCACGGGCACCTGGTCGCGCAACTGCGGCAGTTCCTTGGCCAGGATCGGAACCATCAGCAGCAGCATACCCAGGAGCGTAACGATGAACACCAGTTCCACCACCAGCACCGCCAGCGCACGCGGCAGGCGGCCCGAGCTGCTAAGGCAGAGTCGATCGACCAGCGGCGTCAGAGCGTAAGCCAGCACGGCGGCCACGACAAAAGGCGTTAGAACTGGCGTCAGTAGCCACAGCACGAAGCCGACGAACAGCGCGATCGCTGCCCAGGCCAGGGTTCTTTTTTGGGTCGATGAAAATTGCATTCAGATGGCCAGTGCGAAGCCTCGTAAAATGAAGGCAATTCTATAGGGACAGGGCGCTTGCCCCACCCCGCCTCAACCGACCACGAACTTTACATGACAAGCGCTCTGAGCTCCACTGCCCTTTCCTACAAAGATGCCGGAGTCGATATGGACGCCGGGGACGCGCTGGTCGAACGCATCAAACCGCTGGCCAAAAGAACCATGCGCGAGGGTGTGCTGGCCGGCATTGGCGGTTTTGGCGCGCTGTTTGAGGTGCCCAAACGCTACCGCGAACCGGTGCTGGTGAGCGGCACCGATGGCGTTGGCACCAAGCTCAAGCTGGCCTTTGAATGGCAGATGCACGACACCGTCGGGATCGACCTGGTCGCCATGAGCGTCAACGATGTTCTGGTGCAGGGCGCTGAGCCGCTGTTTTTTCTGGATTACTTTGCCTGTGGTAAGCTCGATGTGGACACCGCAGCGGCCGTGGTGGGCGGCATTGCACGCGGTTGCGAGCTCTCGGGCTGCGCCCTGATCGGCGGTGAAACCGCGGAGATGCCGGGCATGTACCCAGCCGGCGAGTACGACCTGGCGGGCTTTTGCGTGGGCGCCGTGGAGAAGTCAAAGATTCTTAGCGGCGCCGACGTCAGGCCCGGCGACGTGGTGCTGGGCCTGGCCTCCAGCGGCGTGCACTCCAACGGCTTCAGCCTGGTGCGCAAGTGTCTGGATCGCGCCGCTGGCAAGCTGCCAGTCACGCTGGACGGCAAGCCATTCAAGCAGGCCATCATGGAGCCGACCCGGCTCTACGTGAAAAACGTGCTGGCGGCGCTGGCCCTGCATCCGATCAAGGCCCTGGCGCATATCACCGGTGGCGGCCTGCTGGAGAACATTCCGCGCGTGTTGCCAGACGACGCGGCAGCGCATCTTGTCAAGGGCAGCTGGCCGCAGACGGAACTGTTTGCCTGGCTGCAAGCCACCGCCGGTATTGACGACTTCGAGATGAACCGCACCTTCAACAACGGCATTGGCATGATCGTGGTGATTGAGGCCGATCACAGCGCTGCCTGCAGCGCCACCTTGCGTGCCGCGGGAGAGCAGGTCTATCAGATCGGCGTCATTGCCGAGCGCGGCGACGCCGCCGCAGTCGTCGTGAGCTGATATCTCGCGAACCAATATCTTGTCATCCCGGACGCCTTGTTTGTCATCCCGGACCTGATCCGGGATCCATTGCCACGCGAACACTGGATTGCGGGTCAAGCCCGCAATGACAAGAAGTGGCCCGCAATGACGGGAAGCGGCCCGCAATGACAAACCGTGACGCAATGACGCAACCGGATCTGCTATCGTTTGTAAATGCAAGGCCTGAAACACATTCCAGCCGGCGTCTGGGCGCTCGGTTTTGTCAGCTTGCTGATGGATGTGTCGAGCGAGATGATCCACAGTCTGCTGCCGGTGTTTCTGGTCACCACGCTTGGCACCAGTGTTTTGGTGGTCGGCTTGATGGAAGGCGTGGCAGAGGCCACGGCGCTGATGGTCAAGGTGTTTTCCGGTGTGCTGAGCGACTACCGGGGCAAGCGCAAGCCGCTGGCCCTTCTGGGCTACGGCCTGGGCGCGTTTTCCAAACCGCTGTTTGCGCTGGCCAGTAGCGCCGGTCTGGTGCTGAGCGCGCGCTTGCTCGACCGCGTGGGCAAAGGCATCCGCGGCGCTCCGCGCGACGCCCTGGTGGCTGACATCACGCCACCCGAATTGCGCGGTGCCGCCTTTGGTCTACGCCAATCGCTGGATACGGTCGGTGCGGTTATCGGCCCCCTGCTGGCGATGGGCCTGATGCTGCTTTGGGCCAACGATTTCCGTGCGGTGTTCTGGGTCGCCATTGTGCCGGCTTTTCTTTGTGTTGCCTTGTTGATTGTCGGCGTGCGCGAGCCCGATCGCCCTGCTGACGTGCCGCGCAGCAACCCGATCAGTCGCGTCAATCTGGCGCGCCTGACTGCTCCCTACTGGTGGGTGGTCGGGATTGGCGCCGTCTTCGCGCTGGCGCGTTTCAGCGAAGCCTTCCTGCTGCTGCGGGTGCAGCAAGGTGGTTTGGGCCTGGCGTGGACGCCCATGGTTCTCATCGCAATGAACCTGATTTACGCTTCTTGCGCCTATCCCTTTGGCAAGCTGGCCGACCGTATGCAGCACGGCACACTGCTGACCTGGGGGTTGCTGCTGCTGATCGGCGCCGACGCGCTGCTGGCTTACAGCCATAGCGGCGTCTGGGTCTGGGCCGGCATCGCGCTGTGGGGCCTGCACATGGCGATGACGCAAGGCCTGCTGGCGACCATGGTGGCCGAAAGCGCGCCGGCGGATCTGCGCGGGACGGCCTATGGCTTTTTCAACCTGATGAGTGGTCTGGCGATGCTGCTTGCCAGTGGTCTGGCCGGCTTGTTGTGGGAACAATTGGGCGCCGCCTTTACCTTCCTGGCGGGCATCGTCTTTTGCCTCGCCGCTCTGGGTTTGCTGCTGTTGCGACCGCAACAGCGTACCTGAAGCAGCGCCAGCTCAGCGCCGAAGAAACTGGCGCAGCTTCAGCCCGGTAGCCCGGAGCGCAGCGAAATACAGCACGGCGGACGCCAGCAAGACCGAAGCCAGCAAGCCAATGCGGGTTAGGCTGTCGCTGCGCAACTGAACCCACGCAAAGGCGCTGTTGGCCCACAGCAGGAACCCCAGCAGCAAGAGGCAGGCCGCAGTGACACGCCATGCAAATCCGCGCCAGCCCGGCTCGGGCTGGTAGCTGCCTCTTTTGAGCAGGCCCAGCAGCAGCCACAGCGCATTGATCATCGCGCCCAGGCCGATCGAGAGCGTCAACGCAGCATGTCTGAACACCGGCACCAGCGCGATATTGAGCAACTGCGTGATCAGCAACACCGCCATGGCAACGCGCACCGGCGTCTTGGTGTCCTGACTGGCGTAGTAACCCGGTGCCAGCACCTTGATCGCGACAATGCCGACCAGGCCCACACCCCAACCCATCAGGGCGTAAGTGATCTGCTGGACGTCGTGATCGGTCATGGCGCCATAGTGGTAGAGCACGGCTACCAGCGGCTTGGCAAAGGCAACCAGTGCAACGGCGCATGGCATTGCAAGCAGCACGACCAGACGCAAACCCCAATCCAGCATGGCCGAGTATCTTGCGCTGTCTCCAGCAGCACGGGCCGCCGCCAGCTGCGGCATCAGCACGACACCCATCGCAACACCCAGGAGGGCTGTTGGAAACTCCATCAAACGGTCGGCGTAGGTGATCCAGCTGACGCTACCAGGTGCCAGGTGCGAGGCAATCTGCGTGTTGATCAACATGGAAAGGTGCGCCACGCTGACCCCCAGTAAGGCGGGTCCCATCAGTTTCAGGATGCGCTTTGTGCCCGGATCAGCCCAAGCCAGGCGCATGGCGCTCCAGCGCAGGCCAATGTGGGGCGTCAGGCCAAGTTTCTTCAAGGCCAGCAACTGCACTGCGAGTTGCAACACGCCGCCCAGTAGCACGCCACCGGCCAGGGCGTAGATCGGCTCCAGACCCAGCGCCTTGAGCCAGGGTGCGCCCAGCCAGGTCGCAGCAATCATGCACAGATTAAGCAGCACAGGGGTCGCTGCGGGCACGGCGAAGCGCTTCCAGGTATTGAGTACGCCAGCAGCCAGTGCCACGAGCGACATGAAGGCAATGTAGGGAAACATCCAGCGCGTCATCACCACCGCCACCTCAAAGCCGCGTGGCGTATCCTGCAAGCCGCTGGCCATGGCCCAGACGAGTGCTGGGGCTCCCAGCACCCCCAGAACACTGATGACGAGCAGCACCCAGGCCAGAACCGTGGCGGCGCGGTCAATCAGCAACTGGGTCGCAGCGTCGCCGTGCTGCGCCTTGGTAGCAGCCAGTACCGGAACAAAGGCCTGGCTGAAAGCGCCCTCGGCGAAGAAGCGGCGAAACAGATTGGGAATGCGAAAAGCGACGTTGAAGGCATCTGTCAGCGCGCTGGCGCCAAAAGTCGATGCAATCAGCAGTTCGCGCGCGAGGCCAGTGACACGCGAGACCAGCGTCAGCAAGGAGACCACAGAGGCGGATTTGAACAGGCTCACGAGGCGCAGTGTAGCTGGCTCCCGCCAGCACAGTGGCGCTGCCGGTTCGATCGGCGCCGGCCTGTTAGAATGCTCGGCTTTGCTGACAACATCCACAGACTCAAGGAACTATCAATATGGCATCTGGAAAACCCAAGAAAAAGAACCCGCGCCTCGCGTCGGGCCGCAAGCGTGTCCGTCAGGACGTCAAGATCAACGCGGCGAACACCTCGCTGCGCTCCAAATACCGTACCGCGGTAAAGAACGTTGAAAAAGCGGTTGTCGCTGGCGACAAGGCCAAAGCAACCGAATTGTTTGGCAAGATGCAGGCCGTGGTTGACACCGTGGCCGACAAGGGCATCTTCCATAAAAACAAGGCAGCTCGCGACAAGAGCCGCCTGTCGACCAAGGTGAAAGCCCTGGTCGCCAAAGCCGCCTGATTTCAGGCAAATCGCACGGATCAA
>CAIYMN010000204.1 GCA_903927295.1 uncultured beta proteobacterium
GGCTGGGTCTCGCTCACGCCGCCGCCTTCACCTTCAGTCGCCACGCGTGCAGCAGCGGCTCGGTGTAGCCGCTGGGCTGCGCCAGGCCCTTGAAAACCAGATCGCTCGCTGCCTGGAAAGCCATCGAAGTCTTGAAGTTGCCGGCCATCTTCTTGTACAGCGGGTCGCCGGCGTTCTGCTTGTCCACCACGCCTGCCATGCGCTGCAGCGTTTCATTGACCTGCGCCTTTGTCACCACGCCGTGGTGCAGCCAGTTGGCGATGTGCTGGCTGCTGATGCGCAGCGTGGCGCGGTCTTCCATCAGGGCCACGTTGTGGATGTCGGGCACCTTGGAGCAACCCACGCCCTGGTCGATCCAGCGCACCACATAGCCGAGGATGCCCTGCGCGTTGTTGTCGAGTTCCTGCTTCTTCTCGGTCGCACTCCAGTTCGGCTTGCTGGCCACAGGAATGGTCAGCAGTTGGTCGAGGATGGCATTGCGCTCGGCGTTGACGTCGGTCTTCTCCAACTGCTTTTGCATCACCACCACGTCCACCTGGTGGTAGTGCAGCGCGTGCAGCGTGGCAGCGGTGGGGCTGGGCACCCAGGCGGTGTTGGCGCCGGCTCTGGGGTGCGCGATCTTCTGCTCCAGCATGGCTTTCATCAGATCCGGCATGGCCCACATGCCCTTGCCAATCTGCGCCTTGCCGCGCAGGCCGCATTCCAGGCCGACCAGCACATTGCTTTTCTCGTAGGCGGCAATCCAGGCGCTGGACTTCATGTCGGCTTTGCGGATCATGGGCCCAGCCTGCATGGCTGTGTGCATCTCGTCGCCGGTGCGGTCCAGAAAGCCGGTGTTGATGAAGGCAACGCGGCTGCTGGCGGCAGCGATGCAGGCCTTCAGGTTCGCGCTGGTGCGGCGCTCTTCGTCCATGATGCCAAGCTTGACGGTGCTGTCGGGCAGGCCCAGCATCTTTTCGACGCGGCCAAACAGTTCGCTGGCAAAGGCCACCTCGAACGGGCCGTGCATTTTGGGCTTGACGATGTAGACGCTGCCGCGGCGTGTGTTGCGGATGCCGTTCTTGCCATTGGCCTGGATGTCGTGCAGGGCAATGGTGGTGGTGATGACGGCGTCCAGAATGCCTTCGGGAATCTCGCGCAGCTGGCCCTGGCGGTCGGTGTAGAGGATGGCCGGATTCGTCATCAGGTGCCCGACGTTGCGCAGGAACAGCAGCGAGCGGCCATGCAGGGCCACATCCTCACCGCGTGGTCCGGTGTACTGGCGGTCCGGGTTCAGGCCGCGCTTGAAGGTCTTGCCATCCTTTTCCACGTCTTCGGTCAGCGTACCCTTCAGGATGCCAAGCCAGTTGCCGTAGGCCAGCACCTTGTCGTCTGCGTCCACGACCGCCACCGAATCCTCCAGATCCAGGATGGTCGAGAGTGCCGATTCCAGCACCAGATCGGACACGCCGGCCGCGTCGGTGCGACCAATTGGATGCATCTTGTCGATGCGGATGTCCATGTGCAGACCGTGGTGCGACAACAGCACCGACGAGGGCGCGCTCATCTCTCCCTGAAAACCGACAAACTGCGCCGGGTTTTTCAGGCCGACGAGCTTGCCGTTCTTTTTGGTCACGGCCAGCTGGTTGTCGATCACCGCATAGGCGGTGGCGTCGAGGTGCGAGCCGGTTTTCAGCGGCACGCAGCGGTCCAGCACGTGGCGTGCGTATTCGATGACTTTTGCGCCGCGTTTCTGGTTGTAGCCCTTGCCTTTTTCGCAACCATCGGCTTCCGAAATTGCATCGGTGCCGTACAGGGCGTCGTACAGGCTACCCCAGCGCGCGTTGGCTGCGTTGAGTGCATAACGGGCGTTGGTGATGGGCACCACCAGTTGCGGGCCTGCTTGCAAGGCCAGTTCGGCATCGACGTTCTTGGTAGTTGCCCTGACCTTTGCGGGCACCGGCACGAGGTAGCCGACTTTCTCAAGAAACTTGCGGTACGCCTTCATGCCCCGCGCGCCGGCAATGGCGCCGGGATTGGCCTTGTGCCAGGCGTCAAGCTCGCTTTGCAGTCGGTCGCGTTCGGCCAGCAGGGCGATGTTTTTCGGCGCCAGATCGGCCACGAGCGCATCAAAGCCTTGCCAGAACTTGGCGGGCGCGATACCGGTGCCGGGCAGCACCTGGTTCTCGATGAACCGGTGCAGAGCGGTGGCAACTTGCAGGCGGTGGACAGGGGTGCGTGCGGTCATGGTGTGAGACTCCGTTCAGGGGGCGGGGATGGGAAAAAATCGAGGACGTCGCGCAGCGTGCTGCCGCTGCGCGTGGGCTGGGTGCCCAGTTCTTCAAAGGGCAACTGGTAGCGGTTCACCCACAGCGTCTGGTAGCCATACCAGGTTGCCGCCAGCGCGTCCCACGCGTTGCTGCTGACAAAGACAATCTGCCTGGCGCTCAGACCGGTTGCCTGTTCGCCCAGGGCATAGGCCGCCGGGTCGGTCTTGTACTTGCGGATCGGGTCAACGCTGATGACGTGGTCCAGCAGGCCATCGAGTCCGGCGGATTTGACGGCCAGACCGAGCATGGCGGCGTCGCCATTGCTCAGGATTCCGGTCGGGATGCCACGTGCCTTGAGTTCGCTCAGCACCGACCGATTTTCCGGGAAGGCGCTCAGGTGCCGGTACTGGTTCATCAGTCTGTCAATCTGGCCTTCCATTTGGGCTAGTGCCGCTGGCGTTGGGGCGGCGATGCGTTTGATGGCGTAGACCAGGGCTGCGCGTGTCAATTCCCAGAATGGCCGGTAAACCGACTCCTGCGCGGGGCCGCGCTTGCTGGTGGTCACGAGCCGTGTGTATTCAATCTGCTTGTCGCGCCAGAGCACACTCAGAGCCTGGCCCTTGCCGGGAAACATCTGTTCGGCGAGCAGGGCCACGCTGTAGACGTCAAACAAAGTGCCGTAGGCGTCAAACAGCACGGCGCGCGGCATCCCCGCGACCGGGATTCCGGATTTTTCGCTCGGGCTAAGGCTGATTTTTGGCATGCCCTTACTTTATTCGATACTTTAGAGAAGATTAATATTCAATAAAGCAATTTATCAGTGACAAAATAGATGGTAATCAGAAGGGTAGGATGGAACCGATCCATTCGCAATTCCGACCCATTCCGAACTTTCCGGGAACCAAGTCCATGAACGCACGCAACACCAGTTCCTCGACCCGTCGCTCCTTGCCGCTGGACGGCCTGCGTGTTGTCGAGTTCACCCATATGGTGATGGGTCCCACTTGCGGCATGGTGCTGGCCGACATGGGGGCCGAAGTGATCAAGGTGGAGCCGATCGAGGGTGACCGCACGCGGCACCTGCTCGGTTCTGGTGCCGGCTTTTTCCCGATGTTCAATCGCAACAAGAAGAGCATGGCGATCAACCTGCACGCAGGCGACGGTGCGGCGGTGGCGCGCAGGCTTGCTGCCAGTGCCGACGTAGTTCTGGAGAATTTCAAACCCGGCACCATGGCCAAGTACGGGCTCGACTATGACGCGCTTTCCAAGGTCAATGAGCGACTGATATTTGTCAGTCACAAGGGCTTCTTGCCGGGTCCCTACGAGCACCGCACGGCGCTCGATGAAGTCGTGCAGATGATGGGAGGCCTGGCCTACATGACCGGGCGCCCCGGCGACCCGCTGCGTGCAGGGTCCAGCGTGAACGACATCATGGGCGGCATGTTCGGCGCCATCGGTGCCTTGGGCGCCCTGATCCAGCGCGGCATCACTGGCAAGGGCCAGGAGGTGCAGAGCGCCCTGTTCGAGAACAATGTGTTTCTGGTGGGGCAGCACATGCTGCAATACGCCATCACCGGCAAGGCGGCTGCGCCCATGCCGGAGCGCATCTCGGCCTGGGGCGTTTACGATGTTTTTACCGTGAAAGATGGTGAGCAGATTTTTCTGGCGGCCGTGAGTGACTCGCAGTGGGCCACCTTTTGCAGCGCTCTGGGTTTTGCCGACCTGAAAGCCGATCCGCAATACGGCAGCAACAACCAGCGTGTGCAGCAACGCAGTACGCTGATACCGGTGTTGCGTGAGCGTCTGGCTGCGCACAGTGCTGCGGATCTGACAGCGCTGTTCGAGCGCGTTGGCCTGCCCTTTGCGCCGATCAGCCGACCGGAAGAGTTGTTTGATGACGAACACCTGCTTGCCACCGGTGGCCTGGCCGACATCACGCTGCCCGACGGTGATCGCGCAGGGCATACCGTGCAGACCACGCTGTTTCCGTTCACCATGGACGGCCAGCGTCTGGGCGTGCGGCTGCAGCCCCCGACCAAGGGAGAGCATACGTCCGAACTGCTGGCCGGACTCGGTTACAGCACGTCGGCCATTGAAGCTTTGCGCAATGAGCGTGCCGTGGCATGATTTGCACCGATTTTCCGGGAGAACCATCGATGAAATTGCTGGCACACGCATTCAGGGTTGGCACCGTCCTGTTCGCAGCCCTGTCATTGTCGGCGCAGGCCCAGACCGGTGTGTCGACCTGGCCTGACAGGCCCATCCGTTTTGTTGTTCCCTACACGCCGGGTGGTGGCACCGATGCGGTCACGCGCCACATTGCTGACAGGATCACGCAGGACAGCAAATGGACTTTTGTGCTGGATAACAAGCCCGGTGGTGGTGGCAATATTGGCATCGACCTGGTAGCCAAGTCCAAGCCGGATGGCTACACCATCGCCATGGGCCAGACTGCCAATCTGGCGATCAACCCGGCGGCCATGGCAAGGATGCCATTTGACGCTGTGAAGGATCTGGTGCCGGTAGCCCTGGTGGCCGAAGTGCCGACGTTGCTGGTGGTCCGAACTGACTCACCGTGGCACAGTCTGGGCGATGTGATCAAGGCGGCGCAAGCCCGGCCCGGTCACATCACGCAAGCGCTGGCCGGCAATGGCACGGTAGGCCATTTGGCTGGCGAAATGCTGGCCCGCAAGGCGAATTTCAAAGTGCTCAATGTCCCTTACAAGGGCGCTGCGCCGGCCATCACGGATCTGCTGGGCGGGCAGACCGACTACATGTTTGCCACACCGCAGGCGGTGCTGGGCATGATCGCTGGTGGCAAACTGCGTGCGCTGGCGGTCACCTCGGCCAAACGCATCGCAGTGCTGCCGAGTGTGCCCACGGTGGCCGAGCAGGGCTACAAGGGATTCGAGGCAGTTGACTGGAAGATGATTGTGGCGCCCGCGGGTACGCCAGCAGAGGTCGTCAAGCGCTTGAACGCGGCCACGGCCAAGGCATTGACGCAACCGGCCCTGCTGGCCAAACTGGCTGACGAAGGCAGTAGTGCCATGAGTGGCAGTCCGGAGGAGGTGGCCAAATACCTCAAGTCGGAACAGGCCGAATGGGGCGCCGTGATTCGGGATGCGGGAATCCGGTTCGAGTGATCGCGTGGTCAGCGGGTCCCCGCCTCATACTGTCAAATGCCCGGAAATCGACGCGGACCCACTCCCCAATCCGGGCGTTCGGCGTTGCGAAGTCACATCGAAGGGTCACCTACTGGACAACGAGTTTGCAGCGGTTGCAGGTAGTGGAGAACGGCAGCTTTTTGACATACAGCTGAATTGAAAATCAGATGAAGTCAGAGAACATGGAGCAACGTGATGGGAGGACCGTAAATCCAGCTGCCCGCTTGACCAATGATGAATAATTGAATTGGAAAGCCACCGTGTTCGTATACAAAATGGACTTGACCAAGTTGGGTAGGAATTCGGAACTGACGGACGGCCATGGCTGTCTGACCTGGCTGCAATAGCGTGTCAAATGGAACATTGGTTGGCATTGAAAGCGCGTCATAGCGATGCCCTTCAAGGTCAAGAAGGTAAGCAAACGTCCCTCGCTCTCCTTGAGGGACCTGCCGTGCGCGGCTGGACAATTCCATACTGACTTCTACCAGCCCGTCGTGAGTGCGGCGTGCCCCCAAGGGGCGGATGCACCAATCGTCATAGCACTGAATATCACCGGCCTTGTGAAACTCGCGGGACGATGCAAGTCCGACTGCGATGTCGATGGTCATGTAAGCCGTTACCCAAAGACATAGCTGTTTCAGCAGTCTGATTGCCCCGGCGCGATTGCCGCGACCCCAACGAAAAGCGCCAATGATTACCCCCGTAAGGAGTGCAATCAGTACTGCAATGAATAGCGGCTCAAACAGGGTCACTTTGAGAACCTATTTCCAATGAGAGCGAATTGTCAGATGCTAATCTCAAGTTTGGAAGTCCTTGGCCAAACCTTTCATCCATTCCATTTCGGCAACACGTTGGTCTGGCCGGACCTGCATTCGCCAGCAGTGCTTTGCCGGTCCGGCGCTGGTTAAGAGGGGTTGTTAGCGCAGCATACGCGCCGGCAGGAACAGGATGCTCTTGATCAAAGCCAGTACGGCGCCAATGCTGATACCGACCAGCTTCAGCGGGATGGAGAGCAACCAGACGATGGGCCATAGCAGCAGCGCCAGCAGTGCCAATGGCCAGCACAACACGAACAGAATGCACCAGCCGACCAGGGACAGAAGTGTTGTCATTGACTTACGAACGGTGTGCCACGACGCTGACTGTTTGCAGCGTCACGACGTTCGAAGCTTGGGAGTTGCTTGCATAACCTTCCTGAGCCACGGAGTTGAATTTGGACAGCATGGCACCGTTGATGGCAAGCGTCATCAGCATGGCGGTCAAGAGGCCGGCCAGGCGGGTTGTGTGATTTGTGTTCATTGATTCTCTCCAGTTGCAGGCCACGGCGGCCGGTTGAAGAGAATGTATGGGCATTGGATCCGGATTGCACGACCATTGCGACAGACTGCATGTTGCCGCGACAGAGCGGCCAAATTCTGCGACGGAGCAGGTGTCAATGCGGACTCCGTGTTGACGAAGGCAGTGCGAACATCTTGCCGACGCGTCTATTCTGGCTCTGAAATCAGGACAAATCGGGGGATCGAACCGTCTGGCGTCGCAATGATGTCCTGGAATTCAGACATCGGACGCATCCAGGTGGCATCCTGTTTATCGCCCTGTTGCGGTTTGTAGAGGACACCCACCCCTAATGTGGCTTCGATCAGGCAGGTTCCAACGACGAGGTACAGACCACCTTTGTAGTGCCGAAGCCGGGCACCGGGCTTGAATTGATTTTCGGTAGGGGCGGCAAATGGCATAGGATAAGCAGTTAATTCGCCTTGCGCGTGTCGAAGAACGCTACAGGCAGAGGTCCTAATTCGTAGTGACGCTGCAGGAGCAGGAAAAGTTTAGTCTATCCGACAGTGAATTTGAAACTCAAGACGGCATGCACGAAGCGTATCAAATCGAAACCCCCAGTCGCGCTGAAGAGCAAGCCTGCCGGAAGCAGCTTTCTGGATCGACATGAAATGAAGAAGTTCCCCGTGCATCCTGCCAACCCGGAGCGAATCTGTTGGGGTTGTGATCTGTACTGCGCGGCGGATTCAATGAAATGCGGTAATGGTTCCGAGCGCACGCAGCACCCGTTTGAGCTTTTTGGCGAAGACTGGCGCGATTGGGGGCACGACTTTGTAGCAGAGGTGAACGTCCCTGTGGAGGACATCGACAAAACTTGTGATTCTCCAAAGGAGCAAAAACACTTCGGTGAAACAGCATGAAACCTTGTTCAACTCTCCTGGCTATTGCAACATCGCTTCTGATGGCTGCGTGTGGTGGCGGAGGAACCAGTTTGGTTCCAGCCAAGTCGATGCTGGCGAATACACCCGCCTACAACACGGATGACCTCTATCAGTTCTTTGCTGTCGCATTTGGGGCGGCTCCCGGCACCGTCTACATGGGGCAGTTGCTCGACGCTGCCAACGCCGGCATGAGCATCAAGGACATCGTGAATGTCTTCACAACCAAAGATCAGTTCACATCGGTCTATCCGCTGACACTTACGAATACCGAATTTGCGACGCAGTTGACCAACAATGTCGTAGGCGGCAGCGCAAGTCCTCAAGCAAAGCAAAACGCTGTTAACGATATTGTTCAGGCGCTTGCAGCACCTGGCTGGACTAGGGGAGATGTGATTTATGCGGTCTTTAACAACCTGGCAAACAAGTTCCCAACCGATCAGGAGTGGGGTGGCACATCTGTGAAGATGAAGAATCAGGTCGCATTTGCGAAGTACTACACCGAGGTGATGAAGGGCGATTCGATGACAGTAGAGACACTGCAAAGAGTCATAAGAAATGTCACCGAGAGCACCGATATAGTGGGCGAAATGTTGCAAACCATACAGCGATGGACTGACATGAACGCGGTTACCGTCTCTTTAGGATTCGCGGCACCCAAGGTGTCTGTTGATGCATCCAGCACTTTGACCTGGTCAGTCGCCCACGCAAACTCGTGTGTTGGGGCGGACGGACTCTCGGGTAGTCAACCAACTGCAGGATCTATCGCGGTGACCCCGGCTGTTGGTGGAAGATTCAAGTACACCTTGTCTTGCACAGGCAATTCGGGTACCGTGACACAGAGCACAACTTTGATTGTGCCGATGAAAGTCTTTGCCACATCCTACGAGAACAAAAATGATATCTCGTTTGACGCAACGGCCGTTCCAACCATTCGCGCACTTGGAATTCCGAAGACCTTATCCGATGAGCAGGATTCTGTTGATCGTTCCATCGCCTTTGGGGACTTCTTCCAGGAAGGGAAGTATTCGGCGTTTGTGATGGTCGGACGTTTCGACAACATCTACGGCACCGGGTGGTCCGACGTTCCGGGCATTGGCTATTTCCTGGGTCAGGATGCATCTGGAAAATGGACTGATCGTTCGACCGAACTGTTCAAGACCACTGCTGACCGGATGGGATGCATCTCTCCTTCCTTTGCTGCTGTCGCGGATTTCAACAACGATAGCAGGCCGGATGTCTATATCGCTTGTACGGGCGTGGATTTCGCCATCCCGGGCGCTACGCCGGACCA
Organism: uncultured beta proteobacterium; assembly: GCA_903927295.1. GTDB lineage: Bacteria > Pseudomonadota > Gammaproteobacteria > Burkholderiales > Burkholderiaceae_C > Rhodoferax. Next base: position 8,921 of record CAIYMN010000204.1, read on the forward strand.
GAATCAAGCGGCAGGCCGTAGTTACCAGATCTTGTACTTGAGCCAGCCTGATGGCTCGTACACGAGCAAGAGGATCGAGGAAGCGAACCCGTTGTATGGACACAAAGCGGTCGCCATGGACATCAATGGAGATGGCAACATGGATATCGTCACGACTGACTTTATCGATCCGGGTCAACCCAATGGCTGCGGTGCACCTTACGTTCTGCTGGGACGCGGCGACGGAACGTTCAGGCGAGATTACACATTCATCGACGCAAATTTCGTGAGAAGCCAAATGCCGATGTGCGGTTTCTTTGATGTGGACATCATTCCAATTGACGGGCGCCATGACATCATGATCGGTGGCATGACAAGGGCAGGAGAGAACCAGGGATCCTGGGGCGTGCTTTGGATGAATGGCAGAACCGGCGGATTTAGTTCGACGACCGCAAAGATCATGCAGATGCCTGTAGATACGGTCTCAAATGCACAGTATCAGTTTCCACTTGACATCGTCTACGATTCCAGAGCGATGGGGATCTACATGAAGACGACCGCATCCGGAGCCTACGGAACTGCTTGGGCAACGATCAAGTTCGACAAATCAGGTTCTCTTGTTGGAGCAATTGACAGTTGGTTAAATACCGGTCTTTCGCAATCGCCACAGTTCAAGCCTTCAAGTTCTGCCTCTGGCTACCTGGAGGCCTATACCGGTGGGTGTGCTGCGGATATCGCTCAGGGCGACTGTGGTCGAAAGGTGAAGATGCAGTGATGCAGGGGATCGACGCCTTTCTCCGACGCCGATATTCAGTTGCGTAAGCCAGCAATGGAACGAAACCTAAATCGGTTGTGCCGCGGAAGCGGTTGTTCGCTGCTGGGACTGGGAATTACGTAGCATGGCACTAATCTTTTTGGTTCTGTACGTTTTGTTCATAGTGGTCCTGGTCACAGGCGCTATTCATTGGGCGCGCAAGAAGAGGCGGGAGCTTAAGAACCCCTCAACACGACATAAAGTGTCACCGACAAGTGAGTTCTTGGTGAAAGACTTGCCACGTGATTTTTATGTGTCCGTACAGTTTTGCGTTGGTTTTGCTTTGTCCGGCTTCTTGACCGTAGCCCTGTACAAGATATTTCTTCACTACTGGAACTAGGGCTTGTCAGGGGAGCAGATCCAGTTGTGGGAACTTTTTGCAACTTGTCGTTGGTTGCCGGATGCAGCGTGACCGCTCAGGAGGATGGACCATGTCGGCAATGTGTCTTCAGACGTCGTTGGTCACTCCAAGCTATACCGAAACCAGCGCATTGGCGGGATCGGCCTGAGCAACTCGAAGTTGAGCCAAAGAAGTTTGTCGCCGTGGCTGCGCGAGGAACCTGATGCATCTGCCGCACAATAGGGTCACGATGATCTCCAGGTATTTCAGACCCGAATGCAAGACCCTACCAGCATGGCTGGAGTTGCGGCTGGAGTCAAATTGGGCTGTGGATGAACCCCAACCCTGACGCACCATGGACAAGTTCAAGCAGCTCGAATCCTTTGTGTCGGTCGCCACGCGGGGCAGTCTCACCGCTGCAGCCAGGGCCGAGGGGGTGGCGCCCGCCATCATGGGGCGCCGGCTTGACGCGCTGGAGCAGCGCCTGGGTGTCAAGTTGCTGGTGCGCAGCACGCGGCGAATTGCGCTTACGCATGAAGGCAGCTCCTTTCTGGAGGATTGTCAGCGCTTGCTGGCCGACGTTGCCAGTGCCGAGTCCAGCGTGTCCGCTGGTGGTGTGAAGGCCAGTGGGCATTTGCGCGTGACGGCGCCGGCCGGTTTTGGCAGACGCCACGTGGCGCCTCTGGTGCCGCGCTTTCGCGAATTGCACACGGATGTCAGTATTTCCCTCAACCTGAGCGACCGCGTCGTTGATCTCTCGGCCGAGGGCTTTGACTGCGCGGTGCGGGTCGGGGATCTGCCAGATTCCAGCCTGATCAGTGTGCGCCTGGCGGACAACCGCCGGCTCTGCGTTGCCACACCGACTTACCTCAAGCAGCATGGCACACCGTTGCAACCGGCAGACCTGTCGAAGTTTGATTGCCTGACTTTGTCGAGCGACGCGTCGCAGACACGTGGTTGGTCTTTCAAGGCGCCCAAAGGCCACAACACCGAGCTGACTTACCTCAAACCGGGTGGCCCGCTCGATTGCTCGGACGGGCAAGTGCTGCACGACTGGTGCCTGGCCGGCTATGGAATTGCATGGCGCAGTACCTGGGAGGTCGAGGCCGAAATCGCCGCCGGACTGCTGGTGCCGGTGCTGGAAGATTTTGCCGCGCCGGCGAATGGCATTTACGCCGTTTTTGCACACGCCAAACACATGCCGCTGCGCCTGCGCCTGTGGATTGACTTTTTGAAGCACCACTATGCCCAGCCTGGTTTCTGGCGTGCCTCATGATGGCGCAGAGCAGCGTGACGGCCAAGCGTGTCATCGTCTGTGCAGACGATTTCGCCGTCCATGCTGCAGCCTCGCTCGGTATCGCCGAACTGGCGCGCGCTGGTCGTATCAGTGCGACCAGTGTCATGGTGCTTTCGCCGCGCTGGCCGCAGGACGTGGCTCTGCTGAGGGACTTGCCGCAAGCGATCGATGTTGGTCTGCATTTGGACTGGACCAGCAATTTTGCAGTTGCCAGCGGACACGGCATGTCGCTGGGTGCTGCCATGCTGAAGGCGACCTTGGGTGGCTTTGGCCGGGATGCCGCAAATCTCCAGACCAGCGCAGTGGTCGAACACCAACTTGATGCTTTCGAGGCGCAATGGAAGGCACCACCCGACTACGTGGACGGGCACCAGCATGTGCAGCAGTTTGCTGGTATTCGCGAAGCCCTTGTTCAGGCACTGGTCAAACGCTACGGCGCAGGCTCCGGGTCCATGCCTTATCTGCGGATCTCCCGCGCGCCGCGCGGCCATGCAGATCTGAAGAGTCGCGTCATTTCGGCGATGGGGGCCTCTGCTCTGGAAGAGTTGGCGGTGGGGGCGGGATTGCCAGTTGTTCACGCGCTGCTCGGTATCTACGATTTTGCCGGTGATCAAAACCGCTATGGCGCGTTGATGCAAGGCTGGTTGCAAGCCGCGCCGCAGGGGTGCATCATCATGTGCCATCCGGCCAGGGAGGTGGAGCAGCAGGATGCCATTGGCGCCGCCCGTGTGCGGGAGTTCAGCTACCTCGGCGCAGAGCAATTTCATACAGCGCTTGAGCGTGCCTCGGTTCGGGTCGTTCGAAGAGATTTTCTTGATCGGTAGAATTCGGTGGTGACTCTGCCCCTGAACGAACGCCAGAAATCATGGCTCACGCTGGCTGTGCTCTGGCTTGGCTTGCTGCTGCTTGCCAGCCTGCGGCCGTTGGCCGTGCCCGACGAAGGACGCTACGGCGAAATTGGACGCTGGATGCTGGTCAGTGGAGACTGGCTGACACCACGCCTGAACGGTATTCCGTTTTTCCACAAGCCGCCCTACCTGCATTGGCTTGAGGCAATCTCGCTGGCAACCTTCGGCGTCAACGAACTGGCACTGCGGCTGGTGCCGGCGCTTCATGTCGGGCTGATGCTGGTGGCACTGTATCTGGCCAGCCGAGCCATCAGTACCGAACAGGTAGCGCGCCGCGCGGCCCTTATGCTGGGTACCAGTTTGAGCTTCCTGCTGGGTGGTCAATACATCAACCACGACATGCTGGTGGCGACCTGGATCGGGGTGGCTATCTGGTGTTTTGCCTTTGCCTTCATGGCGGGTGACCGTCCGCAGGCCCTGCTGGCCCGACTCGGTTTTGTGGCTTGCGCCATGGGCATGCTGAGTAAGGGCTTGATAGGCATTGCATTGCCCGGACTCGTGATTCTGGTCTGGCTGATCTGGACCCGGCAACTGAAAAAAGCGCTTTACCTGCCCTGGTTCAGTGGACTGGCCCTGTTTGCCGCGATCGCCATGCCCTGGTTTGTCATTGCCCAACAAAAGTACCCGCAGCTGTTTGACTACATGTTCGTCAATCAACACTTCAAGCGTTACACCGAGAGCACCTACAACAACCCACAACCCTGGTGGTTCTATCTGGCGGCTTTGGGCCTGCTGTTGTTTCCCTGGGTGTTTTTTGCGCTGCTGGCCTGGCGTCGCAATGTCCCCGGGACGGTGCAGGCAGCGCCGCCGATAGCCAGAGAGTGGACCGCCCTGTGCTGGATCTGGGCCGGGGCGATCACGCTCTTTTTCTCGATCCCGAATTCCAAACTGGTCGGCTACGTGCTGCCGGTGGTGCCAGCGTTGGCGCTGCTGGCGGCACTCGGATGGCAGCGCAGCATGGCGCGGTTTCGACGCGGCGGGCAAGTGTTTGCTGCACTGTGCGTGTTCAATGCCGGTGTTGCACTGGTCATCGTGACCCAGGTCGGCGAGGTCACGCGTAGCGGGCGCACGCAGGACCTGGCGCAGGTGTTGGCCTGCGCCGCCGCGCCCACCGACACGGTTTACGTCACGGGCGCTTACCCTTACGACCTGCCGTTCTATGCGCAGAGCAGGAAGCCGATGGTGGTGCTGGAGAACTGGCCTTTGCTGCGCAGTCAGTCTGGCGACGGCTGGCAGCGCGAACTGTTTGAAGGCGCAGATTTTGATGTGCAGGCTGCCGGGCAGTTGCAGGCGCCAGAAGTGCTTGCAACGGCGGGTCTGGTGAGTGGCAACTGGTTGGTGCTGCGCATCGGCAGTGAGAATGCTGTCGATCTGAACGGCTGGAAGCGGTTTTACGAGGGTGCGGGCTGGCTCTTGTACCAGTCGACGCCAGCCTCAGCGGCTAAAGGCCCAGAACCGACTCAAAAGATAGGTTTGCCCGGCTGCCAGCACGAGGGCCAGGGCCAAAGCCGCTAGTGCCGGCCAGTGCAGCGCCCGAAGCAGCAGCATGAACACCAACTCGTTGCTGGCGAAGCCGGCGATGGCGGTGGCGGCAAACCGTCCCAGGCTGGTGCTGACCGAGGTCTTGGCATCCTTGAATGTGAGCAACCGGTGACCCGCAAAACTGACGAAGAAGGCCACACAAAAGCCAAGCGCGTTGGCCAACTCGGGCCACATCATGTGTTGTGTCATGGCAAATACAGCCATGTGGGTGAGCGCAGCACTCGCGCCTACCAGCAGAAACCAGAAAGTGGATGCGCTCAAAGCAGTGAGGCTTCCTGCTCAGGCAGACGTGCGCCTGACCCTTGCGCTGCTGTGGTCAGAGGCAGGCCACTGCCAGTGCGCTGGCTGATGAGGTAGGGCGGGCGCTGTTTGACCTCTTCGTAGATGCGCCCCACATATTCAGCCAGTACGCCGATGGAGAGCAACTGGATGCCACTGAAAAACATCATGCCGACGACGATCGTGGCGTAGCCGGGCACGGCAATGCCGGAAAAGAAATACTCGCCCACCACCCACAGGCCGTAGCCCAAAGCGATTGCCGACAGCGCCATTCCCACTGCGGTCAATACGCGCAGGGGCGTGATCGAAAACGCCAGAATCCCGGTCAGCGCCAGCGACAACGAGCCGCGCAGACCGAAGTTGCTCTTGCCGTCGGCGCGCGGCAGCGGTTCATAGTCAATCGCCGTACTGTTGAAGCCCACCCAGGCGTAGAGACCTTTCATGAAGCGGTTGCGCTCGGGCAGGCTCTTCAGGGCATTCACCACTTTGCGATCCATCAGTCTGAAGTCGCCGGCGTTCGCGGGAATCTTGACCCGACTGCCAAAGTTCACAAGCTTGTAGAAAATCGCCGTCAGCTTGACCTGCAGGCCCGACTGGTCGTCACGGGTCTTGCGCACGGCATAGACCACGTCCGAACCCTGCTGCCATTTCTCGAGCATCTGGGGAAGCAAGTTCACAGGGTGCTGTCCATCGGCATCCATCAGGATCACAATCTCGCCGCGAGCTGCATCAAGGCCGGCCGTGAGCGCTGGCTCTTTGCCAAAGTTGCGTGAGAACTGCAGGTAGACCAGCTCACGATGGGCCGTGCACAGAACCTGCATGACCTCGCTGGTGTTGTCGCGACTGCCGTCGTCAACAACAATCAGTTCGACTTTCGAACTCAGTGTCGAAAGTCTGGCCAGGATTTCAGGCACCACCGTGCCCAGATTGCGCGCTTCGTTGAAAGCCGGGACAACGCAGGAGATGGATGGGAGATGGTGATTGCGGTGCATCATGGCCGCATCATGCCAAAAGAAAACCCCGCCGGGCAAAGCCGGCGGGGTTTTTTTGTTGCTTACTTGCTAAGGCAGTCTTTCATGAAGGCCTTGCGCTCGTCACCTTTGAGCTTCTTGTCGCCGGCGTCCTTGTTGCAGCTCTTCATTTTTTCCTGCTGGGCGCCCTTCTTGCCAGAAGCTGCCGTAGCGGGAACTGCAGGCGCAGCTGATGCCGCTGCGGCGGGTTTGGCGCTGAGGCAGTCCTTCATGAAGGCCTTGCGCTCGTCGCCTTTAAGTTTCTTCTCACCGGCGTCCTTGTTGCAGGATGCCATCTTGCCTTGCTGTGGCGTCTTTGCCGGTGCATCAGCGGCGAAAGCGCCGCCCATGGAAAGGGACAGGCCGAGAGTCAGAAGGGTGAGTAGCTTTTTCATCGTGCGTCTTTCAGAGAAGGGGTTGCGGGGTGAATCCTGGAATGGACTCCCGAGCATAACGCCGGTCGATGCCAACACGATGACAAAGCACTTCTTGGGCAGCACCCGTAAAATCAGGCGATGCTCTCCGTAAAAATTGAATTGCTTGAAGCCTTGGCCCGGGTTCTGGAAGAAATGCTGCCCGGCGCGGCTGGTAAAGCCGCTTTTGAGTCACCCAAACAAGCGGCCCTGGGCGACCTTGCCAGCACGGCGGCTATGCAACTCGCCAAACCCCTGAAGCAGAATCCGCGCCAGCTGGCCGAGAATTTGCGTAGCGAATTGCTGCGGATGCCTGCCTTTGAACGCTGGGTTGATGCGATTGATATTGCGGGTCCCGGCTTCATCAATATCCGCCTCAAGCCGACGGCCAAGCAGCAGATCGTGCACGAAGTGCTGTCCCAGGCGCAGCAGTTTGGCAGTCAGGCCGCCACGGACAAGCGCCTGATGGTGGAGTTTGTCTCCGCCAATCCAACCGGTCCGCTGCATGTGGGCCATGGCCGGCAAGCGGCTTTGGGCGATGCCATCTGCAATCTGTACCAGACGCAGGGCTGGCAGGTGTACCGGGAGTTCTATTACAACGACGCTGGCGTCCAGATCAAAACCCTGGCCATCAGCACACAACTGCGCGCTCAGGGCTTCAAGCCCGGTGACTCGCAGTGGCCCAGCGGGGAAAACGCCGCAGCCTATAACGGGGACTACATCGCCGAGATCGCCGCCGATTTTCTGGCGTGCAAGACTGTCAAGTCTGATGATCGGGAGTTTACCGCGGGAGGCGATGTTGACGACATTAACGGCATGGGCGAGTTTGCCGTGGCCTATCTGCGTCACGAGCAGGATCTGGATCTGAAGGCCTTTGCCGTCAAATTTGACAACTACTATCTGGAGAGCAGTCTGTACACCAGTGGCCGGGTTGACGACACCGTCAAGCGCCTGCAAGCGGCCGGCAAGACTTTTGAGAAAGACGGCGCCTTGTGGCTCAAGTCAACCGATTATGGCGATGACAAGGACCGCGTCATGCGCAAGGGTGACGGAACTTACACCTACTTTGTGCCCGATGTGGCGTACCACATCAGCAAATGGGAGCGCGGCTTTGGCAAAGTCGTCAATATTCAGGGCACGGACCATCATGGCACGATTGCCCGCGTCCGGGCCGGCCTGCAGGCGGCCAATGTCGGGATTCCTGTGGGCTACCCCGACTATGTGTTGCACACCATGGTTCGCGTTGTGCGAGGTGGGCAGGAGGTCAAGATTTCCAAACGGGCTGGCAGTTACGTCACCTTGCGCGACCTGATTGAGTGGACGTCAAAGGACGCGGTGCGCTTCTTTCTGCTCAGTCGCAAGCCAGACACCGAATACACGTTTGATGTGGACCTGGCGGTGGCGAAGAACAATGACAACCCGGTCTATTACGTGCAATATGCGCATGCCCGCATCTGTTCGGTGTTGGCGGCCTGGCGCGAAAAGGACGGTGGCGATGCAGCGACCCTGGTGCGGGCCGATCTCTCGCCACTGCAGAGTCCGCAGGCACAGGCCCTGATGCTGCAACTGGCCCGGTACCCCGAGATGCTGACCGCGGCGGCGCAGGATTTTGCACCGCATGATGTCACGTTCTACCTGCGTGAGCTTGCCGCCACGTACCACAGCTATTACGATGCAGAGCGAATTCTGGTCGATGACCTGATCGTCAAACAAGCCCGTCTGGCCCTGGTCGCAGCCACGGCCCAGGTGTTGCACAATGGGCTGGCCGTGCTCGGTGTCAGCGCGCCGGAGAGAATGTAATGACTTTGCGGGACAGATCCTTAGCTCTGTCCCCAACTGATTTAGGAAGAGGCATGGGCATGAAACAGCAAAGCGGTGGAACCATTCTGGGTTTTATCCTGGGGGTTGTCGTTGGTCTCGCCGTGGCGCTGGCGGTGGCTGTCTACGTCACCAAAGTTCCTGTGCAGTTTATGAACAAGGGCCAGAGCCGCACGCCGGATCAGGAAGCCATCGACAGCAAGAAGAACAAGGACTGGGACCCCAATGCCCCCTTGTATGGCAAGAACCCTGCCAAGCCCATCGTGCCAGCAGAAACTGCCGCTTCGTCGGCTTCGTCCGCTGCGCCAGGCACCGGCGCTGCTGCCTCAGTCGTGCCCAAAAAGGAACTGAAACCGGCCGTGACGGCTGATCCGCTGGGCGACCTGGCCAATGCGCGTGGTGCCAGTGCCGCCAATGATCCATTTATCTATTTTGTCCAGGTAGGTGCCTTTCGCACGCCGGAAGATGCAGAGAGTCAACGTGCCAAACTGTCGCTTGGTGGCGTCGAAACCAAGGTCTCGGAGCGCGAGCAGTCCGGGCGGACCGTGTTCCGGGTTCGTGCCGGTCCGTTCGACAAGCGCGAAGACGCCGACAAGATCAAGGCAAAGCTCGATGCAAGCGGTATGGAGACAGCCCTGGTGCGGGTGCAGCGCTAGGCTATGGATGGAACACTTTAACTGGAGTACTCGAAGATGAAGCGTCGTGATTTTTCCCTGGCCTGTGGTGCTGTTGTTGCAGGCGCAGGTTTTATTCAGTCCACTGCGTCGGCGCAGGTCAAGGCGCTTGAAGCCGGCGTTGACTATCAGACGCTGGACAAGCGGGTGGTGGTGGAGGCGCCTGCCGGAAAAATCGAAGTAGTCGAGTTCTTCTGGTACAACTGTCCGCATTGCCACGCCTTTGAACCGGCTTTTGACGCCTGGAGCAAGAAGGTTCCAAAAGACGTTGCCGTGCGGCGCGTCCCAGTGGCTTTCCGTGATGATTTTGCGCCGCAACAGCGCCTGTTCTACGCGCTGGAAGCCATGGGCCTGGTGGACAAGCTGCATGCCAAGGTGTTTGCCGCTATTCACGTGGAAAAGAAAGACCTGACCAAGGGAGACGCGATTGCCGACTGGATCGCCAAACAGGGTGTTGACAAGGCCAAGTTCCTGGAGCAGTACAACTCCTTCTCGGTGGCCACCAAGGCAAGTCGCGCCACTCAACTGCAGAACGCCTACAAGATCGATGGTGTGCCGGCACTGGGTGTGGCGGGTCGCTATTGGACCGACGGCGCCATGGCCAAGAGCATGGAGCGGGCCTTGCAAGTGGTTGAGCATCTGGTGGCAGGCGTCCGTAGCGGAAAATAGCCGCCGCTCGCTCGCTACAATCGAAAGGCAAGATCTTCTTGCAAGATTCGTGCCTTTATGAAATCCTTCCATTTCCGACCCTTTTTGCTGCTCGTCCTGGCGCTTGGCGCTGGTTACGCCTGCGCGGAAAAAGCCGACCGCGACAAGGCCATGAACGTCGAGGCAGACGCGCTGCGCTACGACGATCAGAAGCAGACCAGCGTTTTTAGTGGCCGGGTTGTTTTAACCAAGGGCACGATTCTCATCCGGGCCGCCAAAATTGATGTCCGACAGGACGCACAGGGCTACCAGTTCGGCTTGATCAGTGCCGAGCCTGGCAAACTGGCTTTTTTTCGGCAAAAGCGCGAAGGCCTGGATGAGTACTTTGAGGGCGAAGGCGAGTTGATCGAGTATGACGGTCGCGCCGATACCGCCAGGATCAGCAGCAAGGCGCAGTTGCGGCGCTACCGTGGCGCGACGCTGGCCGATGAATTTACTGGCGCCGTCATCGTTTACAACAATACAACCGACATGTTCAGCATCGACGGCAACGTGCCAACCGCGGGCACCAGTGCCAGCCCAGGCGGGCGTGTCCGGGCGATGCTGATACCCAAGCCGCAAGCGCAGGCCGCCAGCGCGCCAGCAACCGGAACTCCCGCTGCTGCGCTGCGTTCGAGCACCACGCTGGGCGGAGAGAAGAAGTGACGTCCGGCAATCTTCCCGGTGAGACGCCGCCACGCGCTGATGGCAACCACTGTGAAAGTCGCCTGGAAGTCAGTCACCTGCAGAAGTTCTACGGTAGCCGCAAGGCCGTGAAAGATGTTTCACTGACCGTTTGCAAGGGCGAAGTGGTAGGTTTGTTGGGGCCCAACGGGGCCGGCAAGACGACATCCTTCTACATGATTGTCGGCCTGGTGCAAGCCAGTGCCGGCGACATCACGATTGACGGCCAGTCCATTGCCCATATGCCGATCCACCGCCGCGCCCGCCTCGGGCTGAGTTACCTGCCGCAGGAAGCCTCCATTTTTCGCAAACTCAATGTTGAAGAGAATGTGCGTGCGGTACTGGAGTTGCAGCGTGATGATGCGGGCAAGCCACTGGCCAGGGACGAGATCGAGAAACGCCTGACCGGTCTGCTGCAAGACCTGCGCGTCGAGCACTTGCGCCAGACCCCGGCATTGGCCCTGTCGGGTGGTGAGCGCCGTCGTGTCGAGATCGCCCGCGCCCTCGCGACGCAGCCCCGCTTCATCTTGCTCGACGAGCCCTTTGCCGGTATCGATCCGATCGCCGTGATAGAAATTCAGCGCATCATCAGTTTCCTCAAGCAGCGCGGTATTGGCGTTCTGATCACCGATCACAACGTGCGCGAGACGCTGGGCATCTGTGACCACGCCTACATCATCAGCGATGGCAGCGTGCTGGCACAAGGCACGCCCTCCGAGATCGTGAACGACGCCGAAGTGCGGCGTGTCTATCTCGGTGAACACTTCAAGATGTAGGCATGTCGCCCCACCGGTCATCATTGCGAGTTCCTCGGCCGTCATTGCGAGCGAAGCGTGGCAATCCAGATTCAATGGATTGCCAC
>CAIYMN010000205.1 GCA_903927295.1 uncultured beta proteobacterium
CACCAGCATCCATGGCGACCCGCACACAGAGTATCCGTTTTACCTGGGTTATGCCGACGAACGCGGCGCGGGTGCCGGTCTGGGTTGCAACCAGAACCTGCCCTTGCCGCGCGGTACGGATTTTGCGGTTTGGCGCGAGGCACTTCGGCAGGCTCTTCAAGGCATTGCGCGTTTCGGTGCCGATGCGCTGGTGGTGTCATTGGGGTTGGATACCTTCGATGGCGATCCGGTGGCGGGCTTCAAGCTGCAGAGCGATGATTACTTGCGTGTTGGCGCCGATATTGCGACTGCCAGTCTGCCGACCGTCTTTGCATTCGAGGGCGGTTACGCGGTGGCCGAAGTGGGGGTCAACGGAGTCAATGTGCTGGCAGGTTTCGAGCAACAATCTGGCTAGGCTTTCGGCCGCTTGCGGCTGTAGCCGGGGTGACAGATCGCAGGGTATTGCCACTTGTTTTTGTTTGCTGCGGCATGTCCAATCGGTGGCACCAGCCACTTATGCAGGAGCAACATTCATGAAACGTCGTCAACTTGTCCAACTTGCTGGCGCAGCCATGGCGACCAGTGCCTTGAGCAGCTACGCCGAGAGCTTCCCTGCCAAGCCGATCCGGCTCATCATCGCTTTCCCGGCCGGTGGCCCGACCGACATCACGATGCGCTCCCTGGCCGATGGCGCCTCCAGAATCCTCGGCCAACCGGTCATCATCGACAACAAGCCAGGGGCCGGCGGCACGCTGCCGGCGCAGACCCTGCAGACCTCGGCGGCCGACGGCTACACGCTGGCGCAGATTCCGCTTGGCGTGTTCCGTCTGCCCTACACCACCAAGATCAACTGGGATCCGGTGAAGGACATCAGCTACGTGCTCAATGTCACCGGCTATGCCTTCGGGCTCGTCGTGCCAGCTGATTCGCCACTCAAGACCTGGACACACTATGTGGGTTGGGCCAAGGCCAACCCGGGCAAGCTGAGCTTTGGCTCTACCGGGACACTGACGAGCCCCCATCTGACGATGGAACTGATTGCACAGAAACTGGGTCTGCAATTGCTGCATGTGCCCTACAAGGGCAGTGCCGATCTGATGCAGGCTTTGATGGGTGGCCACATCATGTCGGGGGCTGATTCGACCGGATTTGCCCCCTTGGTCGAATCCGGCAAGTTGCGCGTTCTCAACACCTGGGGCGCCGAGCGTCTGGCCAAGTTCCCGGACGCGCCCACGCTCAAGGAGTTGGGTCTGGATCTGGTGCAGAACTCGCCCTTTGGCATTGGCGCACCCAGAGGCACGCCAGCGGATGTGATCAAGCGGCTGCACGATGCGTTCAAACAGGTGCTGGAACAGGATGCCTACAAGGCGGCGCTGGCCCGTTACGACATGGTGCCGATGTACATGAGCTCAGCGGCCTACAGCAAGTTTGCGGCCGAGACTTTCGCCCAGGAAAAGGCACTGGTCGACAAATTGGGTCTGGCCAAGGCGCCTTGACGGCTCAGGGGCTTCTGGAACGGCCGAAATTCAGGATCCGTGTTGCCAGCACGGTTTCAGTCAGAAAGCTGAGCAGCGCGAGAAGAAAACAGACAACGCCAGCAAGGAAGAACAGTGTCGCAATACGGAAGATCTGCAATTCCGTGGTTTCGCCGAGAAACAGCGCGACGATGGTCAGCCCGATGAAGATGGCACAAAAGGTCAGCAGGGCAATACACAGGTTGGCAAGACGTCCCCGTTGACGCAGCCCGGCAAGTTCCTTGTAGGCTGCGGTCATCGGATCGGTTTTCGGTGCTGCCTCGATCCGCTCTTCCACCACACGGGCACGGTCGATGATGCGCCCGAGGCGACCTGCTACGGTGCCTATCATGGCTGAAACGGCAGTCAGAACGAAGACCGGCGCCACCGCAAGCTGGATGCCATGGCTGACGGTGCTGAGGTCGGTGGCGAAGAACATGGTTTTTCTTTCGTGTTGGGGAGTTAGAGGTTTGTCATCCCGTCCCCGGATCAGGTCCGGGGGATCAGGGATCCAGTGCCACACGTACACTGGATTGCGGGTCAAGCCCGCAATGACAACACTGCATTCATTTTCGCGCTGATCAGCGCTTGTGCCAATTCGGCAAATCCGGCACCACCCCGTGATGGTGTCACATAGGCCGGCAAGGCACTCATGCGCCCCGCAAAATCCATCACGTTGGCGACACCGACCGCGTGCGGCAGGTAGGCAAACATGGGTACGTCGTTGGGCGAGTCGCCAACGAACATGCAGCGCTCGCGCTCCTGCGCCAGCTCCAGCGCGTAGCGCTCGCGCATCAGCAGATGTGCCATGCTGAGCTTGTCGTACTGGCCGAACCAGCCATTGACGTGGATGGAACTGACCTTGGCTGTCATGCCTGCGCCTTCCATCAAGGCCACGATGTGATCGATGGCGCTTTGCGACAAGGCCGGCACGTCCTCACAGAAGTCGATGGCCAGATCGTAGAGGCGGCAGAACTGGTCCGAGGCGACGGCGCAACCTGGTACCTCTTGCAGGATGGTCTCGCGCACGGCAGCCAGCTTGTTGGTGTTGGCGGCGCGTTCAGCCTCGCCCAGTAGATGACGGTGTTTCAGCTTGCGCGCTGCATGGTCGTGCCAGTAATAGAAGGCGCCGTTCTCGCCAATCACGGCATCGACCGGCCACATGCGCGCGATGTGGTCGCACCAGCCTGCTGGTCGGCCGGTGATCAGGATGACGCGCAGACCGGCGTGGCGCAGATCGTCCAGCGCAGCGTAAGCGGGCGGTGTCAGTTGGCCGTCCGTGGTGAGCGTGTCGTCGATGTCACTGAATACAGTGTGAATGCCAGCAGCCACGGCGCGTGGAAGTTGTTGCAGGGGCAGCATGGATTGCTTCGCTTCGCTCGCAATGACGGGAGGGGTAGCGGTCATGACGCAGGTGCCTCGCAATTCTCGGCTCACTTAACCCGCGCTCTGCAATGCCAGTCCGGCATGTTCGCGCAGCGGGTGGAAGTGAATCCTGGGAAAGCGCTCTTGCGCGAGCCGCACGTCGTAGGGAGATGTGCACAGGAAGGCCAAGGTATTGGCGGCGTCGCGCGCCATGCGCATCGGGTAGGCATCGCAAAAGGTTTTCAGTTCCGCCGGGGTATCCGCTGTGATCCAGCGTGCGCCGGTGTACTGGCTCCCTTCGAGCCGGATGTCGGCATCGTACTCGCCCTTCAGGCGATGCTGAACCACTTCGAACTGCAACTGACCCACGGCCCCAAGCAGCATGTTGCCACCGACTTCAGGTCGGAAGACCTGGATTGCGCCTTCTTCTCCAAGCTGCGCCAGGCCCTGCTGCAACTGCTTGGTGCGCAGCGGGTTCTTCAGTACCACGGTCATGAACAACTCTGGCGCAAAAAAGGGCAGGCCGGTGAATTGCAGGTTCACGGTGCCGTCGGTGATGGTGTCTCCAAGCTGCACGCCACCGTGCGTGGTGAAGCCGACGATGTCGCCCGCGTAGGCCTCGTTGACCGCCTCGCGACGTTGGCTCATAAAGGTCACTACGCTGGTCGGACGGAGTTCCTTGGCCGTACGCATGACCTTGAGTTTCATCCCCGGTGTGTACTTTCCCGAAGCCATGCGCACGAAGGCAATGCGGTCGCGGTGATTCGCGTCCATGTTGGCCTGAACCTTGAACACCACACCCGAGAATGCCTCGTCCTCGGGCTGCATCACCTGAATCACCGGTTGTTTGTTGACGACCAGGGAACTGGTGCGCGGTCCAGGCGAGGGTGCCAGATCAACCAGCGCCTCCAGCACTTCCATCACACCAAAATTGTTGACACCGGAGCCAAAGAAAACAGGGGTCTGCTTGCCCGCCAGAAAGGCCTCGCGGTCCCAGCTGGGTGAGGCACCGGTGGCCAGCTCCATGCTTTCCATGGCGGTTTCGAACTCGTGTCCAAAGCGTTTGATCAAGGCCTGCGGATCCGACAGTGGCATGGCGTCAAAGTCCTGCGGCAGGCGTTCGCTGCCGGACTCGAACACCGTCATCACCTGGGTGCGCAGATTCACGATGCCGCCGAACGTCTTGCCCTGACCCACCGGCCAGGTCATGGGAACGCAGGGCATGCCCAATTCGCGCTCGATCTCGTCGAGGATGTCGAGCGGTTCGCGCACTTCCCGGTCCATCTTGTTGACGAAAGTGATGATGGGTGTGTCGCGCTGGCGGCAGACTTCGATCAGGCGGCGTGTTTGTGCTTCCACACCATTGGCGGCGTCGATCACCATCAGGGCTGAATCGACGGCGGTCAGCACACGATAAGTGTCCTCGCTGAAGTCCTTGTGACCGGGCGTGTCGAGCAGGTTGATCACATGGTCGCGGTAAAGCATCTGCATCACGCTGGAAGCTACTGAGATACCGCGCTGCTTTTCAATTTCCATCCAGTCGCTGGTGGCATGGCGGGTCGCCTTGCGTGCCTTGACGGAGCCGGCGATCTGGATTGCGCCCGAGAACAGCAGCAGCTTTTCAGTCAGGGTTGTCTTGCCGGCGTCGGGGTGCGAGATGATGGCAAAGGTTCGGCGGCGTCGGGTTTCGTTGGCAAAAGACACTGATGAATTCCGGTTGGCTCTAGGCAAGGGCAGGGTCATGGATTCTAAACGCCGAGGGCCGGTCATAATGACCGGATTCTTCTGCGCGAACAGGAATGAATGGATTATGAGAACTGCTACCGAACCGACGCTGCAGGCGCACCAGTTGGTGCGACGCACAGTGGCACTGGTACTTGCTGGGGGGCGTGGGGCACGACTGAAGCAACTGACCGACCGGCGCGCCAAGCCGGCAGTCTATTTCGGTGGCAAGTTCCGCATCATCGATTTCGCGCTGTCAAACTGCCTCAATTCCGGCATTCGCCGCATGGCGGTCGTGACGCAGTACAAATCACATTCGCTGTTAAGGCACTTGCAGCGCGGCTGGAGCTTCTTGCGTGCCGAGCTCAATGAGATGGTTGATCTGCTGCCAGCGCAGCAGCGCGTCGGCGACGAGCACTGGTACCGGGGAACCGCAGACGCGATTTTCCAGAATCTGGACATCATCCGCTCGAGCAAGCCGGAATACATCGTGATTCTGGCGGGCGATCATATTTACAAGATGGACTACTCGATCCTGCTCAAGGACCATGTCGAGCGTGGGGGTGGCTGCACCGTGGCTTGCATCGAAGTTCCACGGGAGGAGGCCAGTGCTTTTGGTGTGATGGCAGTGGACGAGGAGCGCCGGATCACGGCCTTTGTCGAAAAGCCGGCCAACCCGCCGGTAATGCCGGGCAATGAGGGACGATCCTTGGCCAGCATGGGCATATATGTGTTTGACGCCCAGTATCTCTACGAATTGCTGGAAGAAGACGTGAACAACCCGGATTCGGAACACGATTTTGGCAAGAACGTCATACCGAGCGCAGTTTCACAGGGCCGCGCACAAGCGCACCCGTTTCAGATGTCGTGTGTTTCGCGCAAGAAGAATGTGCCACCGTATTGGCGCGATGTTGGCACGATAGACGCGTTTTGGTCAGCCAATCTGGATCTCGCATCGACATCGCCAGAACTGGATATTTACGACACTGACTGGCCCATCTGGACTTACCAGCGTCAACTACCTCCCGCCAAGTTTGTGCCGGATGCTCAGGGGCAGCATGGTGTCGCTGTGAATACGCTGGTGTCGGGTGGCTGCATTGTTTCAGGCTCCTATGTCGCCCATTCGATATTGTTTTCAGAGGTTCGGGTGCATTCCTACTGCCGCATTGAGCATGCAGTGGTCCTGCCGGACGTCACGATTGCACGTCATTGCCGGCTGAAGAAGGTGGTAATCGACAGAGGCTGCCAGATCCCGCAAGGAATGGTGGTCGGTGAAGACCCGGAACTGGACGCGCAGCGCTTCGAGCGTACCGGGGACGGCGTTGTCCTGATCACGCGTGAAATGCTGGCACGCATGAAACAAGACGCGCAATGAAAGTCCTTCAGGTCAGCGCGGAAATTTACCCTCTGCTCAAGACCGGCGGTCTGGCTGATGTCGCCGGAGCACTGCCCGCTGCCCTGAATGCCAGGGGCGGCGAGGTTCGGGTTCTCCTGCCTGGCTTTGCCGCCGTGCTGGCCGACCTGCGGGATGTGCGAACACTGTCTGAGCTGGTTGCCCCCTGGGGCGAACGCGCGCCAGTGCGCTGTGGGTGGCTTGCAAGTTTGAATCTGACTGCCTACGTGATAGATGCACCGCACCTGTATTGCCGATCCGGCGGTCCCTACGAGAATGATCAGCGTCAGCCCTACGCTGACAATCACCTACGCTTTGCCCTGCTGGGTTTTGCAGCAGCGCAATTGGCGCTGGGGCTGGACGGACAGTGGCAACCTGAGATAGTACATAGCCATGACTGGCACGCGGCCCTGGCCCCGGCGTACCTGGCGTTTTCCGGCCAGCGTCCTGCGGCACCTGTCGCCAGCGTTTATACGGTTCACAACCTGGCCTACCAAGGTGTCTTTGCTCCTGAACTCTTTCCAGACCTGGGACTGCCCGGCAGCGCGTTTTCCATCGATGGACTGGAATTTCACGGGCAGGTTTCCTTCATGAAGGCGGGTCTGTTTTATGCTGACCATGTCACGACGGTCAGTCCGACGTATGCGCTTGAGATCCAGACGCAAGCACAGGGCTGTGGGCTCGATGGTCTGCTGCGCGCGCGCGCCGGCTTGCTCACAGGTATCCTGAACGGCGTCGACGAGTCGGTCTGGAATCCGCAAGTTGACCCCCTGATTCCATGCCACTTTGATGCGGAAAGGATCGGTGGCAAGGCGCAGTGCAAGGCCGCGTTGCAGAAGGAACTGGGATTGAGCTTGCAAGGCGATGCGCCCCTGTTTGGCGTGGTCAGTCGCCTGACCGAGCAAAAGGGCCTGCAACTGGTTCTGGCTGCCTTGCCTGCGTTGTTTGCCCGCGGCGCACAGTTGGTGGTGCTCGGTAACGGCGAGAAGTGGCTCGAAGACGCTTTTCGTGAAGCAGCCAGTGCGCACCCTCAACAGTTGGCGGTGCGTATCGGGTACGACGAGCACTTTGCGCACAGGATCTTTGCTGCCACCGATGTGACTCTGGTGCCGTCGCGCTTTGAACCATGTGGCCTGACCCAGATGTATGGTCTGAAATATGGCAGCCTGCCTCTTGTTCACAGCGTTGGCGGACTGGCAGATACGGTGCTGGAGCATGATCGGGAAGACCTTGCTGACCGACTGGCCAATGGTTTTGTCTTCCACGAATTTACGGTTGACGCGTTTGAGCGTGCGCTCTGTCGTTCACTGGCGCTCTATGCACGCAGCACGGACTGGAATCAGATTCGTGAGCGTGCCATGCGCCAGAAACTTGACTGGGACCGGGCGGCCGGCGAGTATCTGGCCCTGTACCAACGCTTGCTGGCCAAATCCGTATAATCTGCGCCATCCGAGGAGCGTTGCAGTTCACATTTGTTGAACGAGGCTCGGACTTATCAACTGCGCTCACCCACTGTTCTGTGAGGTGAGTCTCTTCCCTGGATTCGCGTGCAGGCAGTGGTCTTTCAAATTTGACTTTGGAGAAAGCCATGAGCGTCCTGAAACCCGTTGTTACTGAAGACTACAAGATTGCCGACCTGAGCCTGGGGCCCTGGGGCCGCAAGGAATTGAATATTGCCCAGACCGAAATGCCTGGTCTGATGTCAATCAGGGAAGAGTTTGCCAAGACCCAGCCCCTCAAGGGTGCGCGCATCACTGGCTCTTTGCACATGACGATACAGACCGGCGTGCTGGTCGAAACCCTGCAGGCGCTGGGTGCCCAGGTACGGTGGGCTTCGTGCAATATATTCTCCACGCAAGACCATGCCGCCGCCGCTCTCGTGGCCGCCGGCACGCCGGTGTTCGCCTACAAGGGTGAGACCCTGGTTGACTACTGGGACTACACGCACCGTATCTTCGAATTCGGTCCCAAGGGTTCCAAGGCAGAAGGTCCGAACATGATTCTGGACGATGGCGGTGACGCCACGCTGCTGATGCACCTGGGGGCGCGCGCCGAAAAGGACATCAAGGTGCTGGCCAAGCCGGGTAGCGAAGAAGAGATTTGCCTGTTCAACGCCATCAAGGCCAAGCTCAAGGTAGACCCGACCTGGTACAGCAGGCGTCTGAAAAACATCATTGGTGTCACCGAAGAAACGACCACCGGAGTGCACCGACTGAACGAGATGTCGGCGCTGGGTACGCTGGCTCTGCGCGCCATCAATGTGAACGACTCGGTGACCAAGAGCAAGTTCGACAATCTGTACGGCTGCCGTGAATCCCTGGTGGACGGGATCAAGCGCGCCACTGATGTCATGATCGCCGGCAAGGTAGCCCTGGTGGCAGGTTACGGCGACGTTGGCAAGGGTTGTGCGCAGGCCTTGCGCGCACTGTCGGCCCAAGTCTGGGTGACCGAGATCGATCCGATCAATGCGCTGCAGGCAGCCATGGAAGGCTTCAAGGTCGTGACCATGGAATACGCGGCCGACAAGTGCGACATCTTTGTGACGTGCACCGGCAACAAGAACGTCATCAACTACAAGCACATGGCGGCCATGAAGGATCAGGCCATCGTTTGCAACATTGGTCATTTCGACAATGAAATCGATGTCGCCTCGCTGGAAAAGTGCAAGTGGGAAGAAATCAAGCCGCAGGTCGATCATGTGATCTTCCCGGCCAAGGGCAAAGCAGCGGCCAAGCGCATCATCCTGCTGGCCAAGGGCCGCCTGGTCAACCTGGGCTGCGGCACGGGTCACCCGAGTTTTGTGATGTCTTCGAGCTTTGCCAATCAGACGATTGCGCAAATCGAACTGTTCACCAAGCCCAAGGAATACAAGGTCGGCAAGGTTTATGTGTTGCCAAAGCATCTGGACGAAAAGGTGGCGCGTCTGCACCTGAAGAAGGTTGGTGCCATGCTGAGTGAGCTCACCGACGAGCAGGCGGCCTACATCGGTGTGAACAAAGCCGGCCCTTACAAGGCCGATAGCTACCGCTATTGATGCGCGCCGATCAGCTTCTGGTGGTGCGTCATCTGGCCACCAGCCGCTCGCAAGCTCAACGCCTCATCGCCAACGGCTTGCAGTGGCTGCAAGGCGAACAGTGGAAGTCTGTTGGCAAGAACGGTGACGAGATACCGGCTGATGCAGAGTTGCGTCTGCTGGACGACTCGGAAGCGCGCTATGTCTCACGTGGAGGGCTCAAGCTTGAAGCCGCGCTGCGACACCTCGGTTTGTCTGTCGCTGGCCTGGCCTGCCTGGATGTGGGGCAGTCCACCGGCGGCTTTACCGACTGCCTGCTGCAGCACGGCGCTGCATCGGTGGTGGGAGTCGACGTTGGCAGTGCCCAATTGCATCCGCGTTTGCGCGAGGATCCACGCGTGCTGTGCATTGAAAAAGTCAATGCTCGTTCGTTGATGGCCGTGGATCTTGTCGACGCTTACGAGCGGAGTACCGGACTGGCTGGCCAGTTTGCTGTCGAAGAGGGTGAAACCTCAGAATTTGTCCCTGAATTTGACCTGATCGTCGCGGACCTGTCTTTCATTTCGCAGACATTGGTGCTGCCAGCGATTGTTCCTTTGTTGAAACCGGCAGGCACTTTGCTGACGCTGGTGAAGCCCCAGTTTGAGTTGCAACCGGGGCAGGTCGGCAAAGGGGGTATTGTGAAAGACAGTGCCTTCTATCCCGCGATTGAAAAGCGTTTGCGCGATGCTTGTGCAGCGCTGGGTTTGGCGGTGACGGCGTGGTTCGACTCTCCCATAGAAGGGGGCGACGGCAACCGCGAATTTTTTATTGCTGCCCGAAAGCAGGAGCCATCATGAGTGACAACGCAACGAGGCACTTGAGTATTGAGTTCTTTCCGCCAAAAACGCCGGAGGGCGTGGAAAAGCTGCGTGTCGTACGACAGGGCTTGTATGCGCTAAAGCCTGAATTCTGCTCCGTGACTTTTGGCGCGGGCGGCTCAACGCAGGAGGGTACGTTCAACACAGTGCGCGACATCCTCGCAGAAGGCCAGAGTGCGGCTTCCCACTTGTCCTGCATTGGCGCCACCCGGGACACCGTGGCGGCGCAACTGGTGACGCTCAAGTCCATGGGCGTCAAACGCCTGGTCACGCTGCGCGGTGACCTGCCCAGCGGCTATGGAACCGGTGGCGAATTCCACTACGCCAGTGATCTTGTGAGTTTTATCCGCGCCGAGTCGGGCGATGACTTCCACATTGAGGTGGCGGCCTATCCGGAAGTGCATCCGCAGGCCAAATCACCGGCGAGTGACCTGCAGGCGTTTGCGGCCAAGGTCAAGGCCGGTGCCAACTCTGCCATCACGCAGTACTTCTACAACCCTGACGCCTACTTTCGCTTTGTCGAAGAGGTGGACGCCCTGGGCCTGAACGTTCCGGTGGTACCCGGCATCATGCCGATCACCAGTTCGACCCAATTGATGCGATTTTCCGACGCTTGCGGCGCCGAAATTCCGCGCTGGATCCGGCTGCGACTGCAGAGCTTTGGTGACGACAGCGCCTCCATCAAGTCCTTCGGTCTGGATGTGGTGACGGACCTTTGTCAACAACTGCTGGCCGGCGGGGCTCCGGGCTTGCACTTCTACAGCATGAACCAGAGCTTGGCGACGATTGAAATCTGTCGCCGGCTCGGCTGAAGAACGCGCCACCACTTGCGCCAGCGTTCTGCCGCACATCACCAGGCGGCGATCGCACCATCGGTGCGCGGTTCTGTGCCACCGCATAGCACGCCGTCCGCATTGCGCCAGATGATCTGGCCGCGTCCAAAGGCGATGCGGTTATTCGACCATGACAGCTCATGCCCCAGTGCCGCCAGGCCATGAAACAAATGCTCGGATGTAGAGCGCTCGATGCTGACGTGTTTGGCGCTCAGCCATTCCCAGCGTGGTGCGTCCAGCGTGGCTTGTGGATTGAGGCCGAAGTCAATGCTATTCATCACCGTCTGGACATGGCCTTGCGGCTGCATGAAGCCGCCCATCACGCCAAAGGGCCCGACGGCCTTGCCGTCCTTGGTAAGAAAGCCGGGGATGATGGTGTGATACGGGCGCTTCCCCGGCGCGACACAATTCGGATGGCCGGCTTTCATTGAGAAGTTGTTGCCGCGGTTGTGCAGCGCGATGCCGGTGCCTGGCACGACCAGGCCCGAACCGAAGCCCATGTAATTGCTCTGGATCAGCGACACCATATTGCCCTCACCGTCCGCCGTACTGAGGTACACGGTACCACCTTGAGGCGGCTCGCCAGGCGCTGGATCGTTGGCCCGTGCGCCTATCAATTTCCGGCGCTCGTCGGCATAGGCCGGCGACAGCAGGTCGGCCACCGATACCCGCATATGGGCCGGGTCCGCGATGTGCGCCAAACCATCCGCGAACGCAAGCTTGATCGCTTCAATCTGGCGATGATGTGTGAGCACGGTATCGCGTTCGCTGAAATCAAAGCCCTTGAGGATGTTCAAGGCGATCAGTGCCACCAGACCGTGGCCGTTAGGCGGGATTTCCCAGACATCGTAGCCGCGGTAATTGACGCTGATGGGCTCGCACCAGTCGACCTGGTAGGCGGCGAGATCCTCCACCTGCAGGTAACCGCCGGCAGACTGGACGCAGGCCGCGATGCGCTCGGCCAGTGCGCCGCGATAGAAACTGCCTGCCTTGGTGTCAGCAATGGCCTGCAGCGTGTCGGCATGCGCGCCAGAACGCCAGATCTCGCCGGCGTTGGGCGCGCGTTCGGGCGCAAAGGTGTCGAACCACGATTTGAAGTGAGCCTCCTTGAGTTGCTCACGAAACAATTTGGTCGCTTGTTGCCAGGCAAAGGCGATGGTTGGCGAGACCGGGAATCCGTCGCGTGCCAGTTCAATTGCACGCGCCATCGATGTCTGCAGGGGCAGGCGGCCGAAGCGTTCAGCCAGAGCGGCCCATGCGGCGGGCGTTCCGGGCACGGTGACCGGCAGCGGCCCGTATTTCGGCACCTCGGTCAAGCCCTGGGAACTCAACTTTTCCAGCGTCAGCGTGCGTGGCGCCGGACCGCTGGCATTCAGACCGTGCAGCTTGCCCTGATACCAGACCAGCGCGAAGGCGTCGCCACCGATGCCGTTGGCACTGGGCTCGACGACGGACAAGGCAGCCGCTGTGGCGATCGCCGCATCGATGGCATTGCCACCGGCCTGTAACACCTGCAAACCGGCTTGCGCTGCCAGTGGCTGCGAAGTCGCGACCATGCCTTTGTTGGCATAGACCACGTTGCGGCGTGAAGCGTAGGGGTAGTGGACCGAATCGAATGCGAGCATAAAGAATTCCTGGAGTTATTTGTGTTTTGGGTCGAGCGCATCACGCAGACCATCACCAAACAGGTTGAACGAGAGCACCAACAGAAAGATGGAAAGACCCGGCCAGATCGCCATCCAGGGGGCATTGTCGACATAATTCTTGGCGGTGTTGAGCATGCTGCCCCAACTTGGCGCGGGCGGCTGCTGCCCAAGTCCGAGAAAGGACAGGCTGGCCTCAGCGATGATGGCAGAGGCAATCGCAAGTGTGGCCTGCACGATGAGCGGCGGCAGCACATTGGGCAGGATGTGTCGCAGGGCGATGCGCCAATGCGGATTGCCCACGGCTCGGGCCGCCTCGACAAAGTCCTCGACCTTGACCGCCAGCACCTGAGCCCGCGTCAACCTGATAAAGATGGGTGTCGCGGACACGCCAATGGCTATCATGGCATTGGTCAGGCTCGGGCCGAGAAAGGCGGCCAGGGCTATGGCCAGGATCAGGAAGGGCACAGCCAGCATCGAATCGGTGAAGCGGGAAATCAGGCCGTCGGTCCAACCGCCGACGTAGGCGGCCAGCAGGCCGACAGGCACCCCCAGGGCCATCGAGATGCAGACCGAGACCAGCCCGGCGAGCAGTGACGCGCGAGCACCCCACACCACCCTTGACAGCACGTCGCGGCCGATCTCGTCCGTGCCGAACCAGTACTCCGCACTGGGTGCCGCGCGCACGGCGCTCCAACTGGTCGCCACCGGGTCATAAGGCGCGATCAAGGGCGCGAAGATGGCGAGGACAATGAAGGCAAGCACGATAACCAGGCCCAGCATCGCGCCGCGCCGGCGCAGCAAGCGTCGCAAGGCGCGCCTGCCCGGCGTGTCGCCGCGCTGCATTTGAGCTGGTGCAAGGTCCTTGCTCATGCCCTAGTCCCGCAGGCGTGGGTTGACCGCAAAATAGGTCAGGTCCGCCAGCAGATTAAGCACGATGTAGACCGTGGACGTGAACAACACAACACCTTGCACTACAGCGTAGTCGCGATTGAATACGGCATCGACAATCAGCTTGCCAAAGCCTGGAATCGAGAACACCTGCTCGGTCAGCACCGCGCCCGACAGCAGGGTTCCAAACTCCAGCGCGCCCAGTGTGATGATGGGTGTCAGGGCGTTGCGTAGCGCGTGTTTGAGCACGACGCTGCGCTCATCCAGGCCCTTGGCCCGTGCAGTGCGCACATAGTCGGCGTTCAGCACCTGCAGCATGGCGCTTCGGGTGTGGCGCATCAGCACGGCGGCGATGGCGTTGCCCAGCACAAAGGCGGGCATGATCATCGCAGCCAGGTTGGATTTCAGGTCTTCGAAAGGACTGACGTAGCCCGAGGCCGGCAACCACCCAAGTTGCACCGAAAACAGCAGGATCATCAAAATGCCAAGCCAGAAATTGGGCGTGGACAAACCCCACAGCGCAATCACGTTGGCAGCGTAGTCCCATGCCGTATCCTTGCCGACCGCCGACACAATGCCGGCCGGAATGCCTATCAGCAGCGCAATCAGCATCGCCAGACTTGCCAGTTCAAGTGTTACCGGCAGTTTTTGCTGAATCAGGCCCAGCACGGGTTCCTGGATGCGCAGCGATTCGCCCAGGTCCCCGTGCGCCACTCCCGCTATCCAGTAGGCATAGCGCACTGGCAAGGGCTCATCCAGGTGCATCTTCTCGCGCAAATAGGCGATCACCGTCGGGTCCTGGTTTTCGCCAGCCAGAATGACAGCGGCATCACCGGGCAACAGCTGCTGCAGGGCGAAGATGATGATCGTGACGAAGAAGATCGTCGGCACGATCGCGGCCAGCCGCTTGAGAAGGTATGCAGGCATGAAACTGTTTGCCTCGCCCTACATCTTGAGGCCCTGCACCCGCACCAAACCATCGGGGATAGGGCGCATGCCGGTCAGCTTGACGCTGGACGCATACAGCCAGTTGCGGTGATACAGGTAAATGATCGGGCGTTCCTTGACGGTCTCGGCGGCGAGCGTGGCAAAAGCCTTGATGCGGCCGGACGTGTCGAGCGTGCTGCGTGAGCGATTGAGCAGTTCGTCCCACTGCGGGCGACACTCACCACTGTAATTCAGGGGCTGCTTGCAACCGTAAAAGCTGAACAGGTTGCCATCCGGATCGGCCCGACCACTCCAGGCCAGCACGTAGGCATCGAACTGCCCTTTGTCGGCGAGGTTGAGTGAAGTCGCGAACTCGGTTGCCTGGATCTTCACATCGAAACCGGCCTCTTTGGCCATGGCCTGCACCACCTGCGCCACGCGCTGAGCGTCCGAAGTGGTCGGCGTCATCAGCGTGAAGCTTGGGTTGGTGACGCCTGCCTCCTTCAGCAGCGCCTTGGCGCGAGCGATGTCGCGCTTCGGGATCGGGATGTTCCGGGCATAGAAGGCGTTGCCCGGAGGCACCCACTGGTTGCCAGCCTCAGCCTCGCCGTCCGTGGCCACCTTGACGATACCGGCGCGGTCGAGCGACAGCTCAAAGGCCTCGCGAACGCGTGGGTCGCGGCCCAGCGGGTTCTTCTGCGCCTGGTCACTCTTGCCGGTATTGATGGTAATACCCTGGTAACCCAGTTCCGTAATGCGCGAGATAGCGAGCTTCTTGTCGGCCTTGATTGACGCTACATCCGAGGGTGCGACGCGTTCGATCAGATCGAGTTGGCCGGATCGCAGGTTGGCCAGACGCACCGTGGCGTCCACAACAGGCTGGAACGTGACCTTGTCGAAGTGAATCACACCCTTGTTCCAGTAGTTCGTGTAGCGCTCCAGCACGATGCGGTCCTGCGCGACACGCTCCGTGAATTTGAAGGGACCGGAACACACCGGCTTGCTGCCGAAGTTGCCTGGGTTGGCCTGAGCCGCCTTGGGCGACACCATCATGCCGGCCCGATCGGCCAGCACCGTGAGCAGTGGCGAGAATGGCGCGCTGAGATTGATTCTGGTTGTCAGTTCATCGACCACGTCCACTGAACTGACTGGCAGCAGCTCGCCGCGCCGGTTTGAACCGGGCAGGTTCTTGTGACGTTCGATGTTGAACTTGACGGCGGCGGCATCGAACTTCTCACCGTCATGAAAGGTGACGCCGGGGCGCAGCTTCATGGTCAGTGATTTGTTGTCGCCGGACCACTGCCAGGACGTTGCGAGTTGCGGCACGATGTTCAGCTTTTCATCGATGTCCACCAATTTGTCGCACAGCGACGCAAAGACGATGCGGCCAACAAAGCTGCGGGCCAGTGACGGATCAAGAATGTCAGGGTCCTCGGCCAGACCGATGCGCAAAGTCTGGGCACCTGCGAGACCGGCGACACTTGCCAGAATCAAACCCGACATCAATTTCTTGTTCATTGAAAAACTCCTTTTCTGTTTCACTTGATCACACCCTGGCCACGCGGAATGCCGACTGCAACTGCGCCAGGCGTTGATTGACGACCAGTCCCTGAGATAGGGGCAGCGGCGGCACTATGTCCTGCCAAAAATGGCAAGCCACTGAATGTCCTGTGACAGACTTCAATTCTGGCACCTGCAGCGCGCAAATTTCCCTTGCGTGCGGACAGCGGGTGCGGAAGCGGCAGCCTGAAGGTGGATCAATCGGATTGGGCACGTCGCCTTGCAACAATACCCGCTCGCGCTTGAGTCCTGGCTCAGGGATCGGTATCGCCGACAACAAGGCTTGCGTATACGGGTGCCTGGGTTCCGCAAACAGGCCGCGCTTGTCTGCATATTCAACAATCTGTCCGAGATACATCACTGCGACATGCGAAGCGATATGCTTCACCACCGCCAGGTCGTGTGCGATGAAGACATAGGCCAGGCCGAGTTGGCGTTGCAAGTCCTGCAGCAGGTTCACGACCTGCGCCTGAATCGATACATCCAGCGCAGAAACCGGTTCATCACAAACAATAAGTTTGGGTTCCACCGCCAGCGCCCGCGCGATCCCGATTCGCTGGCGCTGGCCGCCGGAAAATTCATGCGGATAGCGCTGCAGGTACTGCGGAGCAAGTCCCACCAGATCCATCAACTCGGCCGCTCGCTCGCGTCGGCGCCCACCTGCCAGACCATGCAGGGCCAATGGCTCAACGAGGGTCTGTTCCACGGTCATGCGGGGGTTAAGCGAAGAATAGGGATCCTGAAAGATCATCTGCAGTTGGCGCCGGGTGCTGCGCAGGCGCTGTGGCGAGAGTCTCATCAAATCGTCGCCATCGAACCAGACCTTGCCCGATGTCGCGTCCAGCAGGCGCAGCAGCAAACGCCCGACCGTTGATTTGCCACAACCCGATTCACCCACCAGGGCCATGGTCTGGCCAGAGTCGAGCTCGAAACTAACGCCATCGACTGCATGAACGACCGCGGTTTGCCGGCCAAACAGATGCCGGCGCATCGGAAAGTGCTTGACCAGGCTTTCTACTCGCAGCAGCGCGCTCATGCTGTCGCTACCATCGTCGTGTCAAGGGGGGCACGCCAACACGCAGTTTCGTGTCCTTCGCCCAGATCGGTCAGCGCCGGCGAGTCCTGACTGCATTTGTCGATGGCGAAGGGGCAGCGTGGCGCGAAATGGCAGCCCTGCACCACAGACATGGGCGTGGGTACCTGTCCCTCGATGGCATGGAGCCGGTCCTGTTCCAGATGCAGCTTCGGTATCGAACCGAGCAAGCCGATGGTGTAGGGATGCTGTGGCTGGGCAAACAAACGTTCGACAGTGGCCCTCTCGACGATCCGGCCGGAGTACATCACCAGCACCTCATCAGCCAACTCGGCAATCACTCCCAGATCGTGCGTAATCAGAATGATGGCGGTACCCGTCTCTTCACGCAAGGTGCGCATCAGGTCGAGCACCTGGGCCTGGATGGTGACGTCGAGTGCAGTGGTAGGTTCGTCCGCAATCAGCAGCTTTGGCTGACACGACAGCGCCATGGCAATCATCACGCGCTGGCGCATGCCGCCGGAAAGCTTGTGCGGATATTCATCAATTCGCTGTTCTGGCGATGGAATGCGAACCCGGCGCAACATCTCGATGGCGTGCTCTCTGGCTTGCATCGGACTGAGGTCGCTATGACAGCGGATGCCTTCTATCAACTGATCCCCAATGGTGAAAGCGGGATTCAGCGAAGTCATGGGCTCCTGGAAAATCATCGCCATCCGGTTGCCGCGCAAGGCGCGCATTTCTGCCGGTGCCAAGGTCGCGAGGTCGCGACCCTCGAAGACGATCGATCCGGCAGCGACCCGGCCTTGTCCTTTCGGTAGCAAGCCCATGATGGACAGCGAGGTCACACTTTTGCCGCAACCGGATTCACCGACGATGCCCAGCGTTCGACCCGACTCAACCGAGAAACTGACGCCGTCCACCGCGGCGAATTCACCGCCACCTTCGAGCTTGAAGGTGGTGCGCAAAGCATTGACTTCGAGCAATGCCGTCACTGGTTGCCTCTTTCGCGTGCGGCATGAAAGCGCTCGACTTCAGCCTCGATCAGGGCACGGTCAGTGATGCCTGAAGGGCGCTGATGTGACGCAAGGCAGGCTGTGAATGGTTGAAAGCGTTCCAGGCTCTTCTGAAAGAGGCGCTGCAATTCCTGGATTGGTTCTGGATGATCGTCAACCCGCAAATCAAGAGCGCAGTAGTCTTCAGTCGTGAAAATCAGCAACGCGGCGGCTTGCTTGCCACGCTTGTCCCCGCCGGCTGCCTCGCCCGCCGCCAACGCTGTGATCAGGCGTTCAGCAAAGGGCAGACCAACATTTGCAAGGTATGCGTCCGCCGTGGCTGCGATCACCTCGGGGCCGGTCAGCATGTTGCCGGCCACCGAAAAGCCATCGCCCGCCCTATGACCACACCAGTCGATGCAAGCGACGCCGGTGTAGGCGGCAACTCTGCCATCCGAGTCGATCAGGTGAAGTTGGCGGTGATCGCGGCCATCATCGGCCTCGGTCAATTTCTTGATGATCGACGCTGGGGCGAGGCCCTGCGCCATGCCGGCCAGCGCGGGCGCCGCATACATCGGGTTGACCAGCGCCTGTGTCGCGAGCGCTCCAACCTTGCTTTGAGCATGCGGACAGAGGGCGCCCACCGCAAAGAATCTGCTGGCGACAGCAACGCCGAATGCACCGGAAACATCGCGGGCGATGATGGACCAAGTCATTGAGTGCTTTTAGAAGACCACCAAGTCAGGGCTCTTGGCGACCATTATCTGACCTAATGGTCGGAATGAGAGGATTCGAACCTCCGACCCCTTCGTCCCGAACGAAGTGCGCTACCAGGCTGCGCCACATTCCGATTTATTCTTGTTGCCGCTGACGCGCGACTTAATACTGACGCTCCAGGAGCTGTTCGGCCAATTGTATCAAACAGTCGGTGTACGGGCCGGCTGGAAGTTGCCTGGCCGCGGCAATGGCACGTTGCGCTTCCTGCGTTGCAGCGAGCCTGGCGACATCCAATGCCCCGGTCGTTTTGACGATCGCGACTACCTGATCAAGCATCGCCACGCCGCCAGTTTCAATCGCCATCTTGACCAGTTCACGCTGCTGTTCTGTGCCGCGTTGCATGGCGGCAATCAGGGGTAAAGTGGCCTTGCCTTCACGCAGGTCATCGCCCACATTCTTGCCCATGATGGCGGCTTCGCCGGTGTAGTCCAGTACATCGTCAATCACCTGAAAGGCGGTGCCGATGGCCTGCCCGTAAGTGGCGCACAGTTCCTCCAGATTTGGCGTGCTGCCTGCCAGAATGGCGCCCACTCTGGCGCTGGCTTCAAACAACTTTGCGGTCTTGGAACGAATGACCTGGATATAGCCGGCTTCGTCCAGTGCGGCGTTGTGCATGTTCATCAATTGCAGCACTTCGCCTTCGGCGATGACGTTGGTGGCATCTGCCAGCACTTCCATGACGCGCATGTTCTGGGCATCAACCATCATCTGGAAGGCGCGTGAGTACAGGAAATCGCCGACCAATACGCTGGCCGGGTTGCCGAAGGTCTCGTTGGCAGTGGCATTGCCACGTCGCAGAGCCGAGTCGTCGACGACGTCATCATGCAGCAGGGTCGCCGTATGGATGAATTCGACTACTGCCGCCAGATTGAAACGCTGCGCGCCGTCGTATTTCAGTGCGCCACACGCCAGCAGCAGCAAAGCAGGGCGCAAGCGCTTGCCGCCTGCAGCAATGATGTAGCGAGAAACCTGGCCGATCAGAGGAACACCTGAGTCGAGCCGGCGAGCGATGACCAGATCAACCTCACGCATGTCTTGCGCGATGATCGACAGGGACGGAGTGGTGCTGGGTGAATTGACTTGCAAGGCAAATAGGCGATTGTGTGAAGTGATTATAGAAACCTCAAGGCGATGCATTTCAGTTCAACCGGGTCGATAGCCAGAAGTTTGTCGCTGTGATATAGTAACGGGCTCTGTGAAAATCCGTTTGCAGAGCTAAATTGAAGAGGTCAACATGTACGCGGTCATAAAAACCGGCGGCAAGCAATATCGGGTTGCAGCCGGCGAAAAAATTAAAGTAGAACAGATTGCTGCGGACGTAGGCCAAGAGATTGTGTTTGACCAGGTTTTGGC
>CAIYMN010000206.1 GCA_903927295.1 uncultured beta proteobacterium
ACTTACATCGGCATCAACATGTGGAAGCAGGCGGTTGAAAAAGCCAAGTCCACTGACGTTGACAAGGTGATTGCCGCCATGGCGGGACAGACCTTCAAGGCGCCGAGCGGCATCACGAGCAAGATGGATGAAAAGAACCACCACCTGCACAAGAGCGTGTTCATCGGCGAAATCAAGGCCGACGGCCAGTTCAACGTGGTCTGGAAGACACCGGGCCCGGTGAAAGCCAAGCCATGGTCTCCCTACATCGAAGGTAACGCCAGCAAGCCTGACGAGCCCGCGAAGAAGTAAAAAACACCTCCTTGCTGTCATTGCATCCCGGATTGTCATTGCGGGCTTGACCCGCAATCCAGTGTCCGCGTGGCACTGGATCCCGGATCAAGTCCGGGATGACAGCCTCGAAGCCCAGGATGACAAGGGCTGGAGCAGTCCTGCTGGTTTTGTCTTGCAAGAAACGTGTCCCATTCAGAGAACCTGTCAATGTTTACCCGACTGATCCGATTGACAGCCTTCGCGTTGCTTTGCATGGCGTCCCAAGCGCAGGCGCTCACCGCTGATGAAGCCAAAGCCATTGCAGTAGGTGAATCCGACGCGCGTGTCGAGGCTCTGAACAAAGCCGTCGCTACGGCAGACGACAAGACTGCCGCTTTCCTGCAGGCATTGTCGGACGATGCAGTGAAGGTGGCAGGCGACAAGGTATTCGTCGTCAAGGATGGCAAGGGCACCGACCCGGTCAGCGGTGTTGAAGTCGTTGTGCCAGCAACCGCCGAGGACGTTGTCAACAACAACCGCATGCGCGGCGAACTCGACTCGGCGCTGGCTGCGCTCAAGCTATTTTCCAAGGATGAGAAGACGCGCATTGCGGCCATCAAACAGTTGCAGAGTGACGCTGACGAGAGCAAACTGCCGCTGCTCGAAAAAGCTTTTGCGGCTGAACAGAATTTGCAGATCAAGGAGCAACTCGGCCTGGTGCGGGCTGCCGCGCTCCTGGGTAGTACGGACAAGGCCAGGCGTCTGCAGGCCGCCACACTGTTGGCTGGCAGCGCGCAGGCCAACACCAAGACCTTGCTGCTCGAGCGCATCAAGGTCGAGAGCGAACCCGATGTGAAAGCTGCGCTGCAGAAAAGCCTGCGCCAGGTCGATGGCGCATTGGCTTGGGGCGACCGCCTGGGGGCCATCTTCAGCGGCATCAGTCTTGGCAGCATTCTGTTGCTGGTGGCGCTCGGTCTGGCCATTACTTACGGCCTGATGGGCGTCATCAACATGGCGCACGGCGAGCTGATGATGATTGGCGCCTACGCCACCTACGTTGTACAGGTGCTGTTCCAGAAATACCTTCCCGCGGCCTTTGACTGGTATCTGCTGGCCGCCGTGCCGGTGGCCTTTCTGGCATCGGCCTTGATGGGCGCCGCGCTGGAGCGCGGCGTGATCCGCTTTCTGTACGGTCGTCCGCTGGAAACCTTGCTCGCCACCTGGGGTATCAGTCTGATGCTGATGCAGCTGGTGCGCACCTTGTTTGGCGCGCAGAACGTAGGTGTTGAAAACCCGTCGTGGATGAGCGGCGGGGTGCAGGTGCTGGGTAATCTTTCTCTGCCCTACAACCGTCTCGTGATTGTGGGCTTTGCCGTCTTTGTCTTGCTGGCGGTGGCCTGGCTGATTGGCCGCACACGCCTGGGTCTGTTTGTGCGCGGCGTCACGCAAAACCGCCCGATTGCCTCCTGCATGGGCGTCAACACAGCGCGCATTGACACCTACGCCTTTGCGCTGGGATCGGGCATTGCCGGGCTGGCGGGCTGCGCACTGAGTCAGGTTGGCAACGTCGGTCCGGATCTGGGTCAGGGCTACATCGTGGATTCCTTCATGGTCGTCGTATTGGGTGGCGTTGGGCAGTTGGCCGGTACGGTGTACGCAGCCATGGGCCTGGGCGTGCTGAACAAGTTTCTGGAGGGTTGGGCAGGTGCGGTGCTGGCCAAGATCGCTGTGCTGGTGTTCATCATCATCTTCATCCAGAAGCGTCCGCAAGGTATCTTCGCCATGAAGGGTCGGAGTGCTGAGGCATGAGCAGCATCACCTTGCCCGCGAAGGGACCGGTACTGACCGGTCGGGGCTGGACCGCACTTGTCGTGGCCTTGTTGCTGGTCTGCGCACTGGCACCTGTGCTCAACCTGCTGCTGCCCAAGGAGAGCCTGTTTCATCTGAGCGACTACGGGGTGGCACTCGTTGGCAAGATCATGTGCTACGCCATCTGCGCGCTGGCGATGGACCTGATCTGGGGCTACACCGGCATCCTGAGTCTGGGCCACGGCGTGTTCTTTGCGATCGGCGGCTACGCCATGGGCATGTACCTGATGCGCCAGATCGGGCTGGAGGGCAACTACAAGAGCAGCCTGCCCGACTTCATGGTGTTCCTGGACTGGAAGACGCTGCCCTGGCACTGGACGTTCAGCGACAGCTTTGCCGCGACCCTGTTTCTGATTGTGGCGGTGCCGGGTCTGGTGGCCTTTGTCTTTGGCTACTTCGCGTTTCGCTCGCGCATCAAGGGCGTTTACTTTTCCATCATCACGCAGGCCATGACCTTTGCCGCCATGCTGCTGTTCTTTCGCAATGAAACCGGCTTTGGCGGTAACAACGGGTTCACTGACTTCAAACGCATTCTCAACATCCCGATTGCCACGCCGGGCATGCGCATGACGCTCTTTGTGCTGACCGGTGTCACGCTGCTGGGCTTCTTTCTGCTGGCCCGCTGGCTGGTCAGCAGCAAGTTCGGTCGCGTGCTGCAGGCGGTGCGGGATGCCGAGACGCGGGTCATGTTCTCGGGCTACAACCCCATTGGCTACAAGCTCACGATCTGGACCATTTCGGCCATGATGTGCGGCGTGGCCGGGGCGTTGTATGTGCCGCAGGTTGGCATCATCAACCCGAGCGAGATGAGTCCGGCCAACTCGATAGAGATCGCGATCTGGGCCGCTGTGGGCGGCCGCGCCACCTTGATCGGTCCCATCGTTGGCGCCTTTGTCGTCAATGGCGCCAAGAGCTGGCTGACGGTTGCCTATCCGGAATTCTGGCTCTACTTTCTCGGCGCCCTGTTCATCGGTGTCACGCTGTTCCTGCCCAATGGCATTGTGGGGTTGGTGAAGAAGTTGCGGGGGCAAGTTCATGACACCTGATCTGATGGAAGAGGGCGCGCAGCGCATTGAAGCGCTGGCGCAGAAAAAGCAGCAGGGTCAGACCGAGTCGGGCGGCCGCGACGCCGGTTTCTCTCGCATCGCCACGCCGGGTGAAGTGGACATTACACATGGTCGGATCCTGTACCTGGAAGACGTGAGCGTCAGCTTTGACGGTTTCAAGGCCATCAACAAACTCTCGCTCGACATAGCGCCGGGCGAGTTGCGCTGCGTCATCGGCCCGAACGGCGCCGGCAAGACCACCATGATGGACATCATCACCGGCAAGACAAGGCCGGATGAAGGTCGCGTCTTCTTCGGTAGCACGATTGACCTGCTGCGCTACAGCGAGCCGCAAATCGCGCAACTTGGCATCGGGCGCAAGTTCCAGAAACCCACCGTGTTTGAACAACTGAGTGTCTTCGAGAACCTGGAACTCGCACTCAAAACCGACAAGACGGTGACCCGCTCCATGTTCTTCCGGCTTGACTCGACACAAAGCGATCGCCTGGCCGAAGTGCTGCATACCATTCACCTGGATGACAGTGTGCTGCGCCAGGCCGGCAATCTGAGTCATGGTCAAAAGCAGTGGCTGGAGATCGGCATGCTCCTGATGCAGGATCCCAAACTGCTCTTGCTCGAC
This sequence comes from uncultured beta proteobacterium, assembly GCA_903927295.1. GTDB lineage: Bacteria > Pseudomonadota > Gammaproteobacteria > Burkholderiales > Burkholderiaceae_C > Rhodoferax. Next base: position 3,808 of record CAIYMN010000206.1, read on the forward strand.
GAACCTGTGGCCGGTATGACGGACGAGGAAACCGAGCGCACTGCTGAACTGTTTCTCTCGCTCAAGGGCAAGCATTCGCTGATGGTGGTCGAACACGATATGAGCTTCATCAACACCATCTCTGACATCGTCACCGTGCTCTGCGACGGCTCCGTGCTCGCGCAAGGCACGCTGGCGCAGGTGCAGGCGGATGAGCGCGTGATTGAGGTCTATCTGGGTCGCTGATCATGTTGAACATCAAGAATATCAACCAGTACTACGGCGGCTCGCACATCCTGCGCGATGTGAGTCTGCAGGCAGAACTCGGCAAGGTGACTGTGATTCTGGGTCGCAACGGCGTGGGCAAGACGACTTTGCTGAAAAGTCTGATGGGTCTGGTGCCAATCAGGAACGGCAGCATTGAGCTTGATGGCAGTGCGATCCAGGACGCCACGCCGTATCAGCGCGCGCGCGCAGGTATCGGCTTTGTGCCGCAGGGGCGTGAGATCTTCGCGCGACTGACCGTCGAGGAAAACCTGCGCATGGGCCTGGCCTACAAGAGCGCAGGCACGCAGATTCCCGCGGAACTCTTCGAGCTGTTTCCGGTGCTGAAGCAGATGTTGCAGCGTCGCGGTGGCGATTTGTCGGGTGGACAACAACAACAACTGGCGATTGCCCGGGCGCTGGCCGCGAAGCCCAGATTGCTGGTACTGGACGAACCAACCGAGGGCATTCAGCCCAGCATCATCAAGGACATCGGGCGCGTCATCCGCATGCTGGCGAACCGCGCGGATATGGCGATTGTGCTGGTCGAGCAGTATTACGACTTCGCGCGTGATCTGGCCGATGACTATGTGGTGATGGAGCGCGGTGCTGTGCTGGCGCGCGGCAAGGGTCCGAACATGGAAATTGATGGCGTGCGCGAGTTGGTCGCCATCTGACCGACTCAGGTGGACCAGATGCGCGGACTCGGCGCTGACTGGTCCCAGAAGTGCCGACGCCAGGCCACCCAGACCTGGCGCAGCAGATCAATCGCTGGCTCGACCACGCTGGCCAGCGTTCTGACCAAGATCACCTGCCCGTCAGGACTGGTGGCGCCGGCCAGTTGATGCAGCGGGTGTGACGCGACGACTGTGCGTGCCAGTTCCAGCGCCTGCTCTCGCCGGCCTCGTTCGATCTTGCTGCCGCAGGCAAAGAAGAGCGTGGCCAGACAGCGCTGCCCCGCAAGCCCTGCAGGGCCGTTTAGCAAGCGATGGTCCTGCGCCTGGATTTGTCCGCGCTCCAGCCACACACCGGGAACCTCGATGTGCTGCAGGAAGCTTCCGCGCTCGAAGGGCTGATTGGCAAGCGGCAGTCCGAGCGCAGTGACATCCCATCCCATGAACTCTGCACCATGACCCAGATTGAGTGTCAGGTGGTTTTCAGCCAGGCACTGGTTGTAGCAAATCGCTTCCAGCGGCAGCCATTCCAGACGCGCCTGAGCGGCCAGCGTTATGTGGGTGCGTTGAATCGCGGCTTGACTGGCAGAACGGTAAAACCGGGTGGCACCCGGGGTAGTGATCAGACCATGTGCTCCTGGCTCCGCCGTGATTTCCAGGTCCAGGGTGTCTCCGCCCACCAGCCCCCCTGGAGGGTGCACCAGCACGTTGTGGCAGATCGCGTCGCCCTCGGGGTAGAGGCTTTGCAGAATCCGCAGCGGCCCATGGTGACTGTGCCGTGCCACGGTCTTGCCGGCTTCCAGCCGGTAATCTAGTTGAAGTTGCGCGTGCCAGGACATGCTGCGAGTGTACTTTTGACCTGATGGGTATCCCGCCGCCTGGCGGTCAATGGATCCGGCGGCGCAGCCTGCTATACGACCGAGTGGCCGGTGAGAATTTTCCTGACCGTATGATCGCATCCAGGTTGGCCGAATGAGGGTGGTGAGAAAAGTCGTTGCAAAGGGAGATCCGGATGGATCGTATTGAAATGGGTCGTCGCGCGTTCATGGGTCAGCTGGCAGTGCTGGCGGCGGATAGCGCAGCCGCTGCAGCTTCTTCGGGCGGGACCTTGGAAGGTTCGACTGGTACCGCGCCGCCTCCCGGGACAAGCGATGGAATGGTCGTGTCGGCGCGCGCACGCGGGCTGGTCTTCGGGTGCGGCATCAACGGGCCGGGCTTGCTCGAGCCTGCGCTGCTCGCCGCCCATGTGCAGGAGTCGGGGATGTGCGTACCCATCGGACAGGGTGCCTGGTCGCAAACGCATCCCGGGCCGGCGACATGGAATTTCGCTGCCCTGGACAGGATGTGGGAGTGGGCTCGGTCCGCCGGCCTGCCGATGCGCGGCACACACCTCGTCTGGCATTCCAATTTGCCGGCATGGTTCGCCTCGAACGTCACTCCGGCAAACGCCACGCAGTGCATGCGCGAGCACATCTTTGAGTTTATGGGGCGCTACAAAGGGCAGTTCCATTCCTGGAATCCGGTCAACGAAGCTGTCCTTCCCTCGGATGGACGCCCGGATGGCCTGCGCCGCACGCCGTGGTTGCAACTGCTCGGGCCGCAATATATCGCACAGGCTTTTACCTTTGCAGCGCAGGCGGATCCCTCGGCAACGCTTGTCTACAACGAGTTTGGCATCGAGGAGGATTCCGCCGCTGCCGCCCGAAAGCGCCATTTCACGTTGCAGCTGCTGCAGAATTTGAAGCAGCAGGGTGTGCCGATCCATGCGCTCGGGATGCAGTCGCACATTGCCTCGAACTCCGTGATCAGCGCAAGCAGGCTGACGGCCTTCATGAACGCCGTGTCAGCGCTCGGACTCAAGATCTTCATTACGGAGCTCGACGTGAAAGACCAGGCGCCTGCATCAGACATTGCGATTCGCGACGCTGCTGTGGCCGAGCAGTATCACTCCTTCCTGACGACGGTTCTGGCGCATCCGGCGGTGAATACGGTCATCCTCTGGGGACTGAGTGATCGGTGGACCTGGCTGTCGGGGCAAGCGCCACGCAATGATGGCCTGCCGGTGCGTGTCCTGCCACTGGACGATCAGTTCCAGCGCAAGCCGGCGTGGACGGCGATCACGAATGCGCTGAGCAGGAAAAATTGAAGCGCTACTGGCAATTCAGCGAGATTGAAATCTTCAGGGTCACGGGATAGTGAAGAGTTGCCGGGATGTGTCCGACGCCATTCCTTCGGTAAACGATCCAGATGAACACCATGAATTGACGTTCCATCCACCGATTCATGCAATTGGTCGCAAAGCCCTGGATGGTCAAACGCGCTCGTCCTACATTGCAGTCATCGGGCCATGGTGGCACGCGACAAGGAGAACCAAATGTCATACGTCAACACGCATCGCTTCAGCATCGGCGGCCTGGCCGTCGCCTGTGTCCTCACAGTTGCTATCAATGGTTCCGTGCTTCTGGGCTTCAACCACCTTGCGCAGTCGCATGACACGGCCAACATGAACGCTGCAAGCCAGTTGGCCGGTGCGACTGCCCCCGCACCTGGGGTGGCACTGTGATGTTGCACTCATTGAAGTTAACCGCTGTCATTGCTCTGGCTGGCACTTTGGTGGTCGTGTGTGCCCCAGCGATGGCATGGGACTGGCCGTTTGGCGCCGCGTTGGCTGGCTCGGGGCAGGTCACCAAGACACAGCGTCAGATCAGCGGCTTCAAGGGCTTGTCACTGGAGCTACCCTCAAACGTCGAGATCATCCAGGGAGAAGCTGAAAGTGTCCTGATCGAAACGGATCAAAACATTGCGCCACTGATTGACACGGTCGTCGAAGGCGACCAACTCAAGATCCGGTCGATTCCACGCTCCAGGTCGTTGAAGCCAACGTTGCTAAAGATCACAGTCCAGGCGCGCACGATGGATCGCATCACGATTTCCGGCTCTGGCGATGTCAGGGCCGCAAGACTTCAGGCAAAGACTCTGGAGGCGAAAATTTCCGGATCAGGCGACATAGCTATTGGCACACTGGATGCGGATTCCGTGACAGTTGCCATATCAGGCAGTGGTGACTTCTTTGCCGGTGGGCGGGCTAACACGGTTCGGCTCAGTATCGCTGGCTCCGGCGATGTGAAGGCAAGTGCGCTTGCTGCCAAGAACGTCACACTCAGCATCGCTGGTGCAGGGGATGCCAAAGTCTGGGCCACTGACACGCTCACTGTGCAAATCGCGGGGTCGGGCGATGTGGATTACTACGGTGACGCTGTTGTATCGAAATCTGTGGCCGGGTCAGGACGCGTAAGAAGACTCGGGGCCGCACCGACCCCAGGCGGCTGACTGACTTGCAGCTTCAGGCCGGGCACTTCCACCGCAGCCCCAGGTAGCGGGCCATCGCAGTCGTCGGTTTGCGCCGCACTTCTGAACAACGTTTTGCTCCATTCTTGCCGTTCGATTGTGGCTGTCAGCGTGGGAGTAAAGGGGCTGGCTCCAGAAGACGCATACCCGCCCGTGGACTCTCAGCACTGGTCGCTCCAAACGGGTCACTGAAAGCGACATTTTGTGGGTCGCCAGCCGCGAATTTTCAACGATTGTTGAACCCGCCAACGATCTCCCGCGGGATTTCACATTGACCACTTGAAAAGTATTTCATTCCTTGCGGAATAAAGTCACTTCACCAGGCGTTCATCCCTGTAAGCACCAATTGGTGCGAATCAAACCTGGATCATTCATGAAATCTTCTGTTGCATTCCTCGCACGTCAAACAGCGTCCACCGTCTGTCTTTCAGTCATCCTTTTGGCTGGCTGCGCCTCTACGTCAAATGCGCCGGCCAAGGTGGCCGACGGCGTTTTGACTGGTCCCAACGGCATGACGCTGTATACGTTTGACAAGGACGTAGCAGGTAGCGCCAAGTCCGTTTGCAATGGTCCCTGCGCCACCAACTGGCCACCCTTGATGGCGACCGAGACTGACGGACCTTCTGGCGATTTCACGGTCATCACCCGGGACGATGGAAAGAAACAATGGGCCTTGAAAGGCAAGCCACTGTATTTTTGGGCCAAGGACAGCAAGCCCGGCGACAAAACCGGCGATGGATTCAACAAGATGTGGCAAGTCGCCAAGACCTGATTCGATTGCACAGGTCTCGCCAAAACGCCCATGAACCGCCAACCCCTTGTTGCCCAGATTCCCGGTCTGCGTCGTTATGCGAGAGCGCTGACCGGAGACGTCTGGGCTGCCGATGATCTGGTTCAGGATACCCTGGAGCGTGCCTGTACCAGATGGCGTTTATGGCTGGCGGGGAGCGATCTGCGTGCCTGGCTCTTCACACTGATGCACAACCTGTTCATAACCCAGGTGCGCCAGGGGCTCACACGTGCCAGATTGGTGCCAACGGTTGATCTGGAAGATGTAGAGCATGAACTGCGCGCCCCCGACGCATCCTTGAGTTTCGCTATTGACCTGCAGCGCTGCCTGCTGCGGCTCCCGGTTGACCAGAGAGCCGTATTGCTTCTGGTGACCATGGAGGAGATGTCGTACGAAGAAGTAGCCAAGGTAACGGGAGTACCCATCGGCACGGTCATGTCGCGCCTGTCACGCGCAAGGGGCCGTATGCGTGATCTCCTGGACGAGCCCAAAGAGCGCGCTACCGCAACTGAGCTCGGTAGCAAGGCGCAAAAGGCGGCCCCTGTCCTGAGGCGAATGAAATGACAAACACCATGAATCCGGATGACCTGCACGCCTTGGTCGACAGGCTCCAACCTCAAGCACAGAAGCGTGCGCTTGAAGCACTGGCCCTGCAGGACCCGCAAGCAGCTGAGACTCTGGCGTCCTGGCTGAAGCAGCGTGCTGCGCTGCGCGAGTTGCACCAGGGCGTTTTGGATGAACCGATTCCTGCGTCGCTGCTTCGCACAGCCGGGCGCTTTGCAGAAATGCAGCAACACGCCACCGGAAGGTGGCGCCAGGCGGGCCTCGCTGCTGGCTTTGTGCTCGCCTTTGGCGTGGGCTGGATCTCCAACGGCCAGCTCGCTGGCAATCAAGCTCCCTCGGCGCTATTGGCCAAAGGAATGGCCCAGCACGAGTTTGTGCGCCAGGCGAGTTTTGCGCATGTTGTGTATATGCCAGAAAAGCGCCACCCGGTAGAGGTGACGGCAGCGGAGCAAGACCATTTGGTGCAATGGCTTTCCAAGCGACTGGGCAAGCCGCTCAAAGTGCCCAGGCTCTCCGCGTTGGGCTACGAGTTGGTCGGTGGTCGCTTGTTACCGGGTGACGTTGGAGCGCGGGCGCAGTTCATGTTTCAAGACGCCCAGGGTCAGCGAATCACCTTGTACCTCGGTGCCATTGATCAGAAGTCCGAGAAGATCGATCCAGGCGAGACCAAGTTTCGCTATGAAGCGGATGGTCCGGTGCCAAGTTTTTACTGGTTTGATCAAGGGTTTGGCTACGCACTGGCCGGCCAGGTGAATCGGGAAAAACTCATTGCTCTGGCGACCCTTGTGCACGAGCAGCTGTGATTCAGCGGCCGGCACCAGATCTCATTCTGCCTTGTTATTTCGCTTGAAAGGGTGCTGCCATGAGCTTTCACCAATACCGGATCAATGAACTCTACTCCAGCGCCGATGGCAATGTTCAGTTCATCGAGATGCGCGTTGGAAACTTTGACGGAGAGTCGTTTTGGCAGGGGGTTGCTCTCACATCATCGAGCGGTGGAGTGACCCACACATTTCACTTTCCGCGCGACTTGCCAAGCGAGGCCACGGCCAACACAACGGTGCTGATCGCGACACAGGCGTTTGCCGATCTGGGCATCGTCAGTCCGGATTTCATCGTGCCCGTCGGGTTCCTGTTCGCAGGCGGAGGCAAGCTCAACTACGGGGGCGTCGATGTTGTCGACTACACGGCGCTTCCAACGGACGGCGCCAGCAGTTTGGACGCAGCCGGTACTTTGGGTATAGCGTCCCCGACGAACTTTTCCGGTCTCGTGGGCCACCTGCAGGCGACCGTGGTGAAATCAACAATCAGCGGCACGGCCGGCAATGATGTGCTGAGCAGCCGCCAGGGCAACGACACCATCGATGGTGGCGCAGGCCTTGACGTAGCGGTGTACAGCGGCTCATCGGGCAATTACCAGCTCGGTTTTTCCAACGGCGCCTGGACAGTGCAGGACAAGACTGGAGTCGATGGCACAGACACTGTAACCAACGTTGAAAGACTCCAGTTTGCCAACAAGACCGTCATCACCGATTTCACAGCACCGGGTTCATACGCCGATCTGCCTGAATCCCTTTGGCATTTCTGCATTGTTGCCTTCAGCGCCGCTCCCGGCGTGGAATATATGAACCAGATGGGAGACGCTTACCGTAGTGGCTTTTCTGTTCAGACGATTGTGGATATCTTCACCTCCAAGAGCCAGTTCACGGATGTGTACGCGACGAATCTAAGCCACGTTGACATGGCTACCGCCTTGGTGAACAACGTCGTAAAAAGCAGCGCTTCCACAGTGGTTAAACAAGGCGCCATCAATGACATTGTGGGGGCGCTGGACCTTGGCTGGACCGTAGGCAAGATGATCTACACAGTGTTTGGCAACCTGGCTGGCAAGCCGCTGGATGATCCCACTTGGGGCAACACGGCGCACCAGTTCCAAAATGAAATAGCAGTGGCCAAGTACTACACCAACATCATGGACCAGAGCACTACAGACTTGTCAACACTTAGACAAGTACTGGCGCCGGTCAATCAGAGCACGGATGTGTCAACACCAGAGCACATTGCAACCCTCATCGGGGTTGCGTTGATGACTTGATCTGGATGGACACTTGCTCAAGCGCACCGGCATGAACGCCAGTTGAGCTGCGCCAGAATCATGCATTTGGCTTACCCCAAAGCTGACCGTGGCGACCGACAGCCGACGAAGCACTTCTGAACTACGTTTTGCTCTATTCCTGACGCAAGAGAATTCGATCGGCCAGCTCCAGAGCGGTCAATCAGTCGGGATGTCACTTTCCTTCAAGACGCGCCAGTTTGATTTCCGGAAAATTCCGACATAGGTCAACTGCATGGGGGATATATGTCGTTTCGATTGCATGGCTCGTACCGGCATCGCGCCAACAATCTCTGGGACCTCATATGCGCTTCAACCGCTGTTGCGGTTCGTCGCGCACGAGGGGCGCCTCCAGGAGAAGTCTGGTCCTTGAAATTTGAAACAGCCAACATCTTTTCTCGATACCAGATGCGTCGGGCACTGTCGATGAAGTCAGTGGCTGAAGCGCGGGAACTGATCGACAGCATTCGGTTCAATTCGCCACTGCCAGAAGGTATGGCAATCCACGATTCAACGATGTCAGGTGTCAAGGGCGTCTGGCTCGAACCGGACAGCAAGAAACATGACCGGACCATCCTGTATTTTCATGGTGGCGGATACGCGTTTTTTGCCAAGGCTCACATCAACATGATTGGCCACATCGCCTGCGCTGCCAAGTCTCGCGCCTTCGTGCTTGACTACAGACTGACACCTGAGCATTCTTTCCCGGCACAGCTTGAAGATGCTTGCGCCGCATACGAAGCCCTGGTGCAAAGCAGATGCGACCCACGGAACCTGATCCTTGCAGGTGACTCGGCGGGCGGACACCTGGTTTTGAGCCTGCTCGACAGACTGCGTCGATCGAACACCGCATTGCCTGCATTAGCCGTTTGCCTGTGCCCATGGACTGAAGTTGGCAACTGCACATCTGCGCTGTACGACAACGATCATTTCGACTGGGTACAGGGAGCGCAAACTCAGCAGTTTGCACGCTGGCTGGTCGGATCAGCGTCGCTAGACGCTCAGTCGATCTCACCGATGGACTTCGACCTTACCGGATTCCCGCCGCTGTATGTTCAGGCTGGTGGAAGAGAGGTGCTCTTTGACATGATCGCGAAATTCGCGCACCGCGTGGCCAATGCACGCGGTGAAATCACGTTTGATGTCTGGCCGGAGATGACCCACGACTTTCAGGCCTACGGCGAAATTCTGCAGGAAAGCAAACAAGCGCTTGCACGGATCGGCGACGCGGTTGAGCACTATCTCGGCGACGCGCGCGAAACGCCAATGGCCACATCGCAAGACACGCTGCTTCAGTGGCACCGAAGGCGTTTCCACGACCGCACCCAAGCCTTTGTTTCTGCGGCACAAGATTGGCACGACTATCGGCCCCTTGACCCCTCTTCTCATTGCACGAAAGGACGGACGAAATGAAGCCCAATATTGCCTGCCTCTTGACTGTTTTGTCGTTGGCCGGCCACAGCGGGTGCTGACACATACCAATTGTCTTGCCACCAGTGTGACAAGCTGGGCACTGGACGTGGTTGGAACTTCCAACGCATGGGCTTGTCTGAGTTCGGTAATCACGCAGGCTGGCGACGGAATCCAGGCGGTGATGTCACTTTTATTCAATACATCCGCCCTGACTGGCTGGAAGATGGCAACTGCCTGATAACAAGGTTCGCCCTGACGGCGACCAGCCAGCATCGAACTGCCGTTCATCAGGCGCAACTGAAATCTTCTGCTTAAGGATGAATTGTGATGAAAAATTCTGAAAACACCAGTCAAGGAATCTGCATCAGTTTGGCGCGTCGCGCGCTGGGTGCAGCGACGCTGCTTGCTTGCGTTCCAACGCTGGCTCAAACCGATCCATGGCAAAGCCAGACTCGGGTCTTGCTGGAATACGCGATACCGTTCGGGTTGAGTAGCCATGTGGCACAGGAGCGGCCGTATCTCGGCCTGACTGTGACCCATGCTGTGGGCACACAAGCCTTGCGTTACATGGGACGGGAGTCGAACCGACTGACAATGGTGGACATTCGTCTGGATCCGCAATCCGGATCCTTTTCGAAATTGGGTGTCGGTGGAGTGCAGCTTGCAAATCGACCGCGCGTCTACGCCACCGAGGGGGTTGGGGGATCCAACAGCAATGAGTGGACGCCTGCTGCTGTGCTGGCCGGGATTGCTGTGACCGGTGGTGTGCTGGCCCTGCTACTGCACGAGGCGGCGTCGGTGCAGCCCCCGGGTTGCAACATCGCAAATGTGATCGTGTGCAAGTAGCGCGCGGTATCGACGTTCGACGTGATTTTTCAGTCACGCCGAATCGACTTCGATGCCCGATAGATCCAGGCCGATTCTTCCTCTTCAAGCTCACGCAGGAAGGCGCCGGGAGTCTGCCCGGTCACGGCTTTGCACTCCCTTGAAAGGTGAGCCTGATCCGCGTAGCCGGCGTGAGCAGCAATATCAGCCAGAGAAACACTGCGGGACGCCTCAAGGCTGGCATTGAGTTCATTGAATGCCGCCTCACCGCGGGCAAATTTCCTCAGGTCAGAGACGCCAACGCCGAGCGCATTGCGGGTTGCGCGGATGGTCTGGCGCTGCCCGACCTTCAGCAATCGCGACATCAGGCTCACCGAAATGCGGGCGCCAGCCCGAAGCGCTGCGGTCCAGAGGCTGACCTTGAAATCGCCCGCATGGTTCTGCAGAAACTCCTCGAACAACGCCATTCGTTCCTCATCCGATGAGGCAAGACTGATCGCATCAAACAGTGCAATGCCATGCGGCGGCAAAACCTCGTCCGCATCAAGGAACTGGCCTTCCAGATCTCGCGGCATGATGCCAAATGCTGCGGCAAATGCGTCCGGATACATTGAAATTCCGAAATACAGAATATCGCCGCAACTGTGCGTGACGGTGGGTCCCTGCTTGCCGATGATCAGGCGCCGCGGCAAGACCCGCCCCGGCGTGCTGCCGTCCACAGAAGGCAACGCCGCTGCGCCGACAAAGAACCAGTGCAAAGAGATGAAAGAAGTCGCCGGGAACCGGTTCTCCAACTCTTTGCCCGAAAGGCCGCAGTTCAGCGTACTGCGGCCAAGGTAGGCGTACACGCTGGAGGACCAGCGTGACTTTGGTTGCCAGAGCGTGGTCGTGGGACGCATCAACATGACTTGCAAATCCGAAGTGCTTTTAAACTGAAACGAGGTTAGCTGCAGTCTTGCATCAGGTCAAGACCCGGCGCCACCTTGGTCGCGCCGGAACCTGCTTGCACTCCTGCGCAGCAAAAAAAATCCCCCCGAGCCTGCACTCGGGGGGACAAATCCTTGGAGAACTTCTAGCGGATGGCGCGGCTTATCTGCTGTAAGCGGTTTCGCCGTGTGACGTGATGTCCAGACCCTCGCGTTCGTCTTCTTCGCTGACGCGCAGGCCGATCGTCATGTCAACCAGCTTGTAGGCGATGAAGGAGACCACACCGGACCAGACGATGGTGGTCAGCACGGCCTTGAGCTGGATCCAGACCTGGTCTGCCACCGGAACCGATGACACGGCAGCGGTAACCCAGTCACCCACCAGGCCGGGGCCACCGAGGGCCTGGCTGTTGAAGACACCCGTCAGCAGGGCACCGACGATACCGCCGACACCGTGTACGCCGAAGACGTCGAGCGAGTCATCTGCGCCGAGCATCTTCTTCAGGCCGTTGACACCCCACAGGCAGGCAAAGCCGGCAACGAAGCCAATCACGATGGCGCCCATCAGGCCGACGTTACCGCAGGCCGGTGTGATGGCAACCAGACCAGCGACTGCACCGGAGGCGGCGCCCAGCATCGAAGCCTTGCCGCGCATCAGCGCTTCACCCAGACACCAGGCCAGCACTGCGGCGGCCGTGGCAGAGAAGGTGTTCATGAAGGCCAGTACGGCCGTGCCGTTGGCTTCCAGTGCCGAGCCGGCGTTGAAGCCGAACCAGCCAACCCACAGCAGGGAGGCGCCAACCATCGTCAGCGTCAGGCTGTGCGGGGCCATGGCTTCCTTGGCGTAGCCGGTGCGTTTGCCGATAACGAAGGCACCGACCAGACCGGCCACAGCAGCGTTGATGTGCACCACGGTGCCGCCGGCGAAGTCCAGCGCACCCCATTGCCACAGCATACCGGCCTTGGCGTTCATTGCGTCGACGACTTCCTTGCTGGTGTAGGCGTCAGGACCCATCCAGAACCACACCATGTGGGCAATCGGTGTGTAGCTGAAGGTGAACCACAGCGCCATGAACAGCAGCATGGCCGAGAACTTGATGCGTTCGGCAAAGGCGCCGATGATCAGGCAGCAGGTGATGGCAGCAAACGTTGCCTGGAACGCCATGAACAGCAACTCAGGCAGGACCACACCCTTGCTGAAGGTGGCAGCGGTTGCAAATTCGCCCTTCATGGGATCGAACAGACCCTTCATCAGGATTCGGTCAAAACCGCCGATGAACTGATTGCCCTCGGTGAAAGCGAGGCTGTAGCCGTACAGGCACCACAGCACCACGATCATGGAGAAGGTAACGAAGACCTGCATCAGCACAGAGAGCATGTTCTTGCTGCGCACCAGGCCGCCGTAGAAAAGTGCCAGGCCTGGGATCGACATCATGATGACGAAGGCGGTTGCCACAATCATCCATGCCACGTCACCTTTGTTTGGCACAGGTGCTGGCGCGGCAGAGGCCGCTGAAGCGGGAGCGCTGGCCGCCGCTGCGGCTGGAGCGGCAGTCGCTGCTGCTGATGCAGCCGTAGCGGCGGGCTTGGCCGCTTCCGGCGCGGTTGCCGCGGGAGCGGCAGCGGGGGTCTGTGCCAGTGCGGCGCTGCCACCGGCCAGCAGACTCAGACCCAGGGTAAGGGAGGCAAGTAATTTTTTCATGTCAGTGTTCTCGTGGTCGGGTTAGAGCGCCTGAGCGCCGGTTTCGCCGGTGCGGATACGGACGACCTGTTCCAGGTTGTAGACAAACAGCTTGCCGTCGCCGATCTTGCCGGTACGGGCTGCGCCTTCAATGGCTTCAATGACGCGATCGACGAGCTCGTCGGCAACCGCGGCCTCGACTTTGACCTTGGGCAGAAAGTCAACGACGTACTCGGCACCGCGGTACAGTTCGGTGTGGCCTTTTTGACGGCCAAAACCCTTCACTTCCGTGACCGTGATGCCCTGCACGCCGATGGCCGAGAGAGCCTCGCGGACCTCGTCGAGCTTGAAGGGTTTGATGATGGCAGTTACAAGTTTCATGTGCTCTCCTAGTGGGGTGACAACAAAGACGTCATCAGAAGCTGTACTTCATGCCGAGCACCAGGGCGCTGTTACCCAGGAATCTGCCTTTGGTGTCGGTGTAAAAGGGTTTGTCGGCGTTGGTGCCCATGGCGGCCGCACTGACGGAAAAGCCGCCGCCAAAGTCTTTCGCCAGAGTGATTGAGTAGTCGGTGTAGTCGCCTGCATTCTTGGCGACGTTCGGGATGGATTGGTGACCCATGTGCGGCGTCACAGTCAGGCCATCGCCCAGATCAAACGTGGCGGCCAGTTCAAAGTAGGCGCTGCCCGAACTGTTCGGGTTGGCGATAAAGTTGGTGGTTGCCACACTGTATTTCGCGGTCACCGGGCCGTAGGTCAAGGCGGCGTAAACCTCGGTGGTGTTGGCATTGACGGCCGCCGTGTTGCCAGGGTACTGGTAACTGATCAGACCGAGGTCATAAGTGAAGTCCTTGCTGATTTCGCCCTTGTAGCCACCGTACAGGTCAAGTTCGAGAGAACCATCTGTGGCGCCAGCGTACTCCTTGATCCAGCTGATATTGGAAGTCCAGGTGCCCAGGTAAAAACCGCTCTTGTGGGCATAGTCAATCCCTGCCTGCAGCGCCGGATTGGTTGAGGTCTGCGCGATGGCGCGGAAGCGGTAGTCGTTGACGGCGCCGACGTTATAGGACAAGGTGTAGTCGGGTTCCGGTGCCTTGGTTTGCGCCATCACGGCACTGCTGGCCAGCAAGGTGGCGAGGACGACGACGGTTGTTGGGTTTGGCTTCATGCAGTTCTCCGGGAGAGTTGAGGGATGACCGCTCCATGCACAGTCCGTGCCAACCCCTGATGGATGACGCTATCTCCTCTGTAAACCAATCCGACACTGCTGCGTTAAGGTATCTGTATAAAAAAACAGTCCGCACCGCCTTGGTGCGCATGGGTCGGCGTTCAATAAAGTTGGTCGCACCCTTTTGGAGAGGAAACTGCATGAGTCTGTCTTTGGTGCAAAGCCGAGCCCTGCTCGCGCTCGACGCAACCGCGGTGACGGTGGAGGTTCATCTGGCCAATGGTTTGCCAAGTTTCACTCTGGTTGGCCTGGTCGACGTTGAAGTCAAGGAGGCCCGTGAGAGGGTGCGTTCGGCGATTCAGAACTCCGGGCTGGAATTTCCGCACAACAAGCGCATCACGGTCAATCTTGCACCTGCCGATCTGCCGAAGGATTCTGGTCGTTTTGATCTGCCCATTGCCTTGGGCATTCTGGCCGCCAGCGGGCAAATTGATGGTGCTCGCCTGGCCGGCCATGAATTTGCCGGTGAGCTGTCCTTGTCTGGTGAACTGCGGCCTGTGCGCGGTGCGCTGGCCATGAGCCTCGCACTGCACGCCGAGCGCGTTGTGACGCGGCTTGTGTTGCCCCCGGGCAGTGCCGACGAGGCTGCGCTGGTACCCGGTGCGCAGGTCTATCGGGCATGCCATCTGCTCGATGTGGTACAGAACTTCCTGCCTGACGCGGCCGATGGTGTGACTGCGGAGCCAGCGACCGGCTGGTCAAGGGTCAGCGCAGAGCCGCAAACCTCGCTGGCCCGGTATCCGGACATGAGCGACGTGAAAGGACAAATGGGCGCCAGGCGTGCGCTGGAGATCGCCGCGGCTGGTGGTCACAGCCTGCTGCTTGTGGGGCCGCCAGGTGCCGGCAAGTCCATGCTGGCTCAGCGCTTTGCCGGTTTGTTGCCTGCCATGACCACCGATGAGGCATTGGAGAGTGCTGCTGTTGCCAGTCTGGGTGGCCGCTTTTCGCTGGATCGCTGGGCCCAACGACCGACCTGCAGCCCGCACCACACGGCCAGTGCGGTGGCGCTGGTGGGCGGTGGCTCACCGCCGCGCCCAGGCGAGATTTCATTGGCGCATCATGGTGTGCTCTATCTCGACGAAATGCCCGAGTTTCCACGTTCCGCGCTGGAGGCCCTGCGCGAACCACTGGAGTCCGGCACGATCACTATTTCAAGGGCGGCGCGCCGCTCGGAATTTCCGGCACGCTTTCAGCTGATTGGGGCCATGAATCCCTGCCCCTGCGGTTATCTGGGCTCGCGGCAAAAAGCCTGCCGCTGTACGCCCGATCAGGTGGCACGCTACCAGAGCAGGCTCAGTGGCCCATTGCTCGATCGCATTGACCTGCATGTGGAGGTGCCGGCCGTTGCCGCCGCCGATCTGTTGCAGGCGCAGCCAGGGGAAGCCAGCGCCAGCATTCGCGATCGCTGCAGCGCCGCACGTGAGCGCTCCATCGCGCGTCAGGGCAAGTTGAACCAGGCACTGCAGGCGCAGGAAATCGATACGCATTTGCTGCTGGACAATGCGGCAGCCGGTTTTCTCAACGTCGCCGCCGCGCGCCTCGCCTGGTCGGCGCGCAGCACGCACCGAGCCCTGAAGGTCGCTCGCACGATCGCGGATCTGGCTGGTGCACAGAACACCCAGGTGACGCATGTAGCCGAAGCCATGCAATACCGGCGCTCACTGACGCAGACGATTGGGACGTGACTTCTGGGCTGCCGGCAGCAGGCCGTCAAAGAGTTTGGTAATGGCTTCCAGGCGTTGCGTGGCCACGGATTCACCCAGTGGTTCAGCCAGCAGCGTCATGATGTCAGCCCGCAAATACCAGAGTGACTGAAGGTCTGTTGCATACAAAATCCGGGCCCGCATCTTGGTCAGGCGCGAACTCGCAGCCAAGTCTGTCAAATGGTCCAGCATGGCTTGGCGAATGGCTGCGATTCGACTTTTCGCACTGACTTCCGCAGCGGGTTCACTCAGCATGCCCATCAGGCTGGTCGTGAGTTTTGCGATAGTTCGTCTCATTGGCTTGCGGCAGTTTTACAGAGTGTACGGGCAAAAGCTGAGCATAATGCCCCGATGCAACAAGCTGCTTCGCACGATCGTTCGCTGGTGGCCTGGCTTTCACTGGCGCAACTGATCAGTTGGGGCAGTGTTTTCTATACCTTTTCGCTGGTGATGGGACCGGTTGAACAGGAACTGGGAATGAGCCGCGCTCAATCGTCCCTGGCATTCAGCCTGGCCCTGCTGGTCGAGGGGCTCATGGCCTATCCGGTCGGACGCTGGATTGATGCAGGTCACGAGCGCGCGGTCATGACCTGCGGTTCCGTGTTGGCGGCGGTCTGCCTGTTGCTCCATGCACGCATCACCGACATGGCGGGCTTTTATGCAGTCTGGGCTGGGTTGGGTGCTGCCATGGCGGCGATTCTGTATTCACCCGTGTTTTCTGTCGTCACGCGTCGCTTCCCGGATGACTTTCGCCAGGCCATCATCATCATGACCTTTCTTGGTGGATTGGCCAGTAC
>CAIYMN010000207.1 GCA_903927295.1 uncultured beta proteobacterium
CGAATTTTGGATCCGGCAGGATTTCACGTTTAGGGACTTCGCGACGACGTGGCATTTTTTCACCTCTTTGCTTCAGTTGGCATCTTCATCAGACACCGCGAAAACCATGCTGGTTTTCACTTACTCGACCCAAAATCGGGTCACTACGTTGAATCACCGCGCCACGCGGGAAACAACACCTTTTCTACTGCTAAACCTTTGACTTATTTGGCCTTAGGCTTCTTGGCTCCATACTTGGAGCGCGACTGCTTGCGGTCTTTCACTCCTTGCAAATCGAGCGAACCACGCACGATGTGGTAACGCACACCCGGCAGATCCTTGACGCGGCCGCCGCGGACCAGCACAACGCTGTGTTCCTGCAGGTTATGGCCTTCACCGCCAATGTACGAAATGACTTCAAACCCATTGGTCAAACGCACTTTGGCGACTTTACGCAGAGCTGAATTTGGTTTCTTTGGCGTGGTGGTGTAGACCCGTGTGCAGACACCGCGACGCTGCGGAGAATTTTGCATCGCCGGGCTTTTGGACTTGATCGTTTCGACCTCTCGCCCCTGACGAACTAGCTGATTAATGGTTGGCATTGAAAAACGTCCCTAAACGTTTGGTAACTAAAACTTGAATGATTCGAAAGCGTGAAACCCTTCGGAAATTCCGAAAAGCTTTCTACTATATCAGGTCAACGTCACCGCGGCAATTGAAATTTATGATTTCCGCACCGAAGTTTGCGCATACTCACTTAATCCAGAGCCGCACTGCATCCCAGGAACGCCCAAGCACTCCGGCCTGCTCGATGGCCTCGAGCGCGAGCAAAGGCACATCAACCAGGGTCCGCTCACCGCTACTTACTTTCAAGGTGGCGATCGGCTGGCCCTTTGTGAACGGAGCCACCAGCGGATCAGAGCGAGCCACTTGGGTCTTGAGCGTGCCTGCCGTTCCGCTGGGCACGGCCACCACGATCGCCTGCGGCCGACCCAATTTGACATTCGCTTCCTTGCCTTTCCAGACTGCTGGCGCCGCCACCACTTGATTGGCATCGTAGAGCTTGACCGCTTCAAACGCGGTGTAGCCCCAGTTCAACAGCTTCTGGGACTCATTGGCACGCGCGTTTTCACTCGCCGCACCAAGAACAATGGAAAGCAGGCGGCGACTGCCGGTTGCTCCGGGCGAGCCAGCAACCGCGCCTGCCGTACCCAAACTTGCAAAGTCACGCTTGGCGGTTGCAATCAGGCAATAACCAGCGGCGTCTGTATGCCCGGTTTTCAGGCCATCGACGGTCGGATCACGAAACAGCAACAGGTTGCGATTGCTGTCATTGGCCGCCGGCGTCCCAGGATAGCGATATTTCTTGATTGCGTAATAAACAACATATTCAGGAAATTCACGCATCAAACTGATGGCAAGAATACTCAGATCCCTAGCGGTCGTTGTGTGCCCGGCCTCGGTCAGTCCCTCCGGATTGCGGTAACTTGTGGCCTTCATTCCAAGCGCTTTGGCCTGCGTGTTCATGAGTTGCACAAACCTTTCAACCGAACCACCAACTCCTTCGGCCAAGGCCATCGTCGCATCGTTGCCACTTTGCACGATCATGCCTTTCAAGAGGTCTTCGACCGGCACCATCATCTTGGGATCAATGAACATGCGCGACCCTGGCATTTTCCAGGCACGCTCGCTCACCGGCAGGGTCTGCGTCAGGCTGACCTTCTTGCTGCGCAGGGCGTCAAAGACCAGATAGGCCGTCATCAGTTTGGTCAATGACGCAGGCTCCACCGGAGTGTCAATATCTTTGCCTGCCAACACTTGATCGGCAGTGACATCGACCAGCAAATAGGAGCGCGCTGCAATCTCGGGTGCTTGCGGTACCTGCGCCGATGCCGCAAAACACATGGCGGCAACGATGGCCAGCAAGAATCCTTTCATGAACTGGCCCGCTCGCGCCCCAGGGCGCCTGGCACGAGCAGACGCTCCACCACCTTGCCGTTCTTCAGGTGCGACTCTACGATCTCATCAATGTCATGGTTGTCCACATAGGTGTACCAGACTGCATCTGGGTAGACTACAGCCACTGGCCCTGCATCGCATCGGTCAAGGCATCCCGCCTTGTTGACCCGCACCTTTCCAGCGCCATCCATCCCGGCCGCCTTGACCTGACTCTTGCACCGGTCAAAACCCTGCTGCGCAGCGTGACGGGCACAGCAATCTTCCTCAGGCTTCCTGTCATTGAGACAAAAGAAGATGTGCCGCTCGTAGTACGAAGTCAGCGGCGAAACATTGGCTTTAAGGTCTGCGCTGGTACCAGTTCTAGTTTCATTCATGCCTGCCATTCTAGTTTTTTGGGTCCCCGCCACCCAACCGTGTCAACCCATACGTCAATACTGCATAGGGCCACAACCAGCCAAGCCACTGTGCCAGACCATGGAAGCGAATGAAGCGCCCCTGCTCCCATGTCGACAAGGTCTGCGCAAAATAAGCGCTTGCGGGAGTCTGGTTGAGCAAGCTGAGATGTAACCCCAGGGCCAAGAGCATCAAGGCAATGCTTGCCCTTCGTGGCACCCAAAGCAGGACCGTCGCGAGGAACAATGCCATTGAAAGGCCAGCCTTGACCGGCACACTCAACCAGGCCCAGGCGTGCTCCGGTCCGTAACTCAATGCCGCGGACAGGGCAGTCACGGCGACTCCCAGCGCAAACGCCAGCAGCATGAACAAAGTGCGCCGCATGGTAGATCGAATAATGCAATAGCCCAACAGGCACGGAATCAACACGCCCAGCGCGACGCATAGCAATTCCGTGCCGGGCACGAATGGCTGTAATTCAACGTCGCGCACCGGCAGCCAATCCAGGAAGGGCGTGTCCAGCAAGGCAGCAGCCAAAGCTGCCTCCAGGCGCTCCTGTACCTGTCCCAAACCAAACGGGACGGCAGCGGGAAATAACAAGGCCAGCGGCCACAAAGCCAACAGAACCATCCCCCCTCTGGCCTCTGTCACGAACCATCGCTCCCGAAATCTACTCCAGCGATCTATGCCACCCACTTTCTCGAGGCCCCATGCCAGCAAGGCTCCCAGCCAGGCACCGACCAGATTGAGGGTCAGATCAACATTGGACGGCACGCGGACAGGCAAATAGCTTTGCAGCGATTCCATCGAAAAGGACAAAAGCCCTGCCAACAAGGTGGCTGATGCCACGGGCAGACGGTCTCTTCCGGTTCGCAAGGCGCTAAGTGTCAGGAGAAAGCCGAGCGGCGCATAACCAACCACATTGATGGCGACATCGAAACCAGTCCAGTACCTGGGCAGCGCACCGCCTAGAAAGGCCCACGGTACGATGCCTTGATAGCGCCAGTCAGAGAACGGATACAGGCTGGCGTAACAAATCAGCCCGGTATATATCAACGCAAGTGGCCACGCCGATGTCTTCTTCATCTCGGCAGTTTAGGTCAAAAAAAACCCCAGCACGTGGGCTGGGGTGGTAAGCCTATTTGCTGTCACACATCAAGGCCCCGCTCAGGGAGGAAAAGCGGGAGGCGGCAAGCCGCCCGGAAGACAATCTACCAAACTTTTTCATTCATGACAAGCAAGATCGACAAAAAGTGCGATATTTCATGAACAAATGATGACAAAGATCATTTCAGGGAAGCTGTTTCCTGCGGCACTGAAGCCGAAAACGACAAGGCCACAACGCAACTGCGCTTTGCTTCGCCCAGTAAAAATCAGGCACAATTTGTCTCATGACAATCCATGCCTCCTTCCCCATCGGACGCCCGCGGCGTTTGCGCCATGACGCCTTTACACGCAACCTGATCCGCGAGAACTCCCTCACCGCGAACGACCTGATTTACCCGGTCTTTGTCACTGATGGCAAGGGCCAGCGTGAAGCGGTGTTGTCAATGCCGGGTGTCGAGCGCCTGAGCCTTGATCTGCTTTTACCGGTTGCCGAAGACTGTGTCAAATTAGGCATTCCGGTCATGGCCCTGTTCCCTGTCATTGATCCAGCGCTGAAAACGCCCGACGGGCGCGAAGCGCTAAACCCTGACGGTCTGGTGCCACGTGTGGTGCGAGCATTGAAGAAAGAGTTCCCGGCGCTTGGCGTGATGACCGACGTGGCGCTGGACCCCTTCACCAGCCACGGGCAGGATGGCCTGCCGGATCCGAACCCGGCGGCCGACGGCTACATCATGAACGACGAAACGGTAGCCGTCCTGGTCAAGCAAGCCCTCACGCAGGCTGGCGCCGGGGTCGACATTGTCGCGCCCAGTGACATGATGGATGGCCGCATCGGCGCGATCCGCCAGGCGCTCGAAGCCAACCATTTCATCCACACCCGCATCATGGCCTACAGCGCGAAATATGCGAGCGCTTTTTACGGACCGTTTCGCGACGCCGTTGGCTCCGCTACCAATCTGGGCAAGAGCAACAAGAAGGTGTATCAGATGGATCCAGGCAACTCGGATGAAGCGCTGCGCGAAGTGGCGATGGACATCGCCGAAGGCGCCGACATGGTAATGGTCAAACCCGGCATGCCCTATCTGGACATCGTGCGCCGCGTCAAGGACGAATTCAGGGTTCCCACCTTCGCGTACCAGGTCAGCGGCGAATACGCCATGCTCAAGGCAGCAGCGCAAAACGGCTGGCTCGATCACGACGCGGTCATGCTGGAAAGTCTGCTGGCCTTCAAACGCGCCGGGGCAGACGGCATACTGACCTATTTTGCGCGGGATGCCGCCAGACTGCTGCAACGATAGTCCGTCGGTGCGAATATTCACCCTCGACAAGCTTGGCGTCACCGAAACCGACAGCTTGACTTCGGTGATCGAGCGCGGCTTGCCCGAGCAGGGCTATCTGTGGATTGCCTGCACCCGATCCGAATTCGAACAGACACAGGCGCAAATCCAGACCGGCCTGCAGGCCCTGTGCAACATGCAGCTCGTCGATTTGCACATATCCGACCTGCTGAACCAGCAACTGCCTTCGCACTACGACTACACCTCGCAGTACGACATCCTGGTGTTTCGCCGCCTC
Organism: uncultured beta proteobacterium; assembly: GCA_903927295.1. Lineage (GTDB taxonomy): Bacteria > Pseudomonadota > Gammaproteobacteria > Burkholderiales > Burkholderiaceae_C > Rhodoferax. The sequence continues at coordinate 5,014 of CAIYMN010000207.1, forward strand.
GCGGCCAGTGGCAAGGAGCGCGAGTCCGCCCAGGGTGATCTGCCACCCAGCCATTTACCCTCACGTGGGGGTCCGCCCATCCTGCGCCGTATCGACACCAGCCCCGTCGGCTTTGCGGTGTTCGACCAAATCTTGCTGACCGTTCACCCGAGTGACTGCAGCATCCGTGACGCCTACGCGGCCAAACTGCTGAACTCGGCCTCCGCCGTAACAAGAGGAGCCGGAACCTACTTGCCCAGCGGTCCGGCCGACATGATGCTGCGCATCGTCAACCAGATGGTGGATGGCTATCTGGAACTGCGGCGCGAACTCAGCCACCAGCTTGATCACTGGCAGACCGAACTGCTCGATCCCAAGACCCGCTTCAACAACTGGCCATCGCTGTTGCAGGCCCGTCTGTCGCTGCACTACCTGGACGAGATCTGCGAGGACCAGCGCGCCGCTGTGCAGGACTGGATCGAATCCCTCAAAACCTGGCCCGACGCCACCTCAGGCGCCGCTCAACGTGAGCGTGATCTGCTGCAGGTCCGCAGCCGCGATGTGCTCGAGCACATTGAGCGCGTTGTGCACCACGTGCGCCGTCTGGAGCAGAGCACGGAGACTGCCGTCCAGATGCACTTCAACGCGCAAAGCCACCGCACCAGCGAAATCATGCGGACTCTCACAGTGCTGACCGCCATCTTTTTGCCGCTCAACCTGATCGCCGGGATTTTTGGCATGAACTTCGAGTTCATTCCGTTTCTACACCAGTCCAACGGTTTCTGGTTTGCGATGGGTGCGATGCTGCTGATCGCAGTCGCGCTGGTGCTTGTCTTCTCCCGCAAGCGCTATCTGGAACGATCGGCCCGCTAAAGCCAGGCCAGATTGAGGTCTCCGACAGACCTCAAACCCAGGGCTGCGCCAGCTGCTCCGCAGCAAAAACGCGCTGCACTGCGGGGCGTGCCAGAACCCGCTGTAGATAAGGCCCGAGCTGGGTGCGATCACGCGCCGGGGCTGACGAGAAGCCGCGCGTCCAGCGACACAACATCATGGCATAAGGATCCACCGCTGAGTAGCTCTCACCCAGCAGCCAGGGACCGCCATGACGCCCCAATTCGTCGTCAAGCTGATCCAGCAAACCGCCGATCTTGCGTTGCGCCAGCGCCTTGACCTCGGCGGCCCCCGCAGCGTTGCCGTCGACAACCCAGCGCTCTGGATAGAAGTAAATGATCAGTGCTGCCTGCAAGGTGTTCGTTAACCAGATCAGCCATTTATAGAAGTGTGCCCGCGCATCACTGCCCAGGGCCGGTGCCAGACCGGCTGCGGGATAGCGATCACACAGATAGAGACAAATAGCGGCGGTCTCGTACAACACAAAGTCTCCATCGGCCAGCACCGGGATCAGGCCGTTCGGATTGAGCTTGAGGTAGTCACGCGTCTTGTGCGCATCGGCCACCCGATCTACCAGAACCAATTCAAAGGGCACACCCATTTCCTGCAACAGAACATGCGGCGTCATCGCCGCGGTGCCAGGGTAGTAGTGAAGCTGAAGCATCGAGAGTTCCCCAGTTTGGAAATACATGAAAAGCCACGATCGGACCGCAGCGCCGCTACTTCAAACCGAAAAGCAAGGCGCCGTTGTTCCAGGCAATGTTGCGTGCCACCCCATCAGGCAAATCGCCCAGCCAGCGACGATAGCCCTGCATCAGCTCATCGTAGTACAGCCAGCGTTGATTGACCCAGGTATCGGAGCCAATCATGAAGCGATCCGGATACTTCAGCAGCAAGGCGCGCCAGGGCGGACACAACTTCTCGGCACCGCCTGCGTCAGCGCAGGTCAGACCGGGGCGGTAGGACAATTCCCCCAACAGGAACGGGTATCTGGCAAACAGTTCGTCAACGCGGGCCGGGTCAGCACCGCCGATCCCGGTGTGAGCCCAGATCAGACGCACTTTCTGACCTTTGCTGGCGGTACTGCCCATCAACAGTTCAACCGCCACGTCGTCCACATGGGCCAGCACGAACAGGTCCTTTTCTTCTGCCAGTTGCATCAGCTTGCGCGCCACCGGTCCGTTGGCATTGGCGCTTTCGTACAGATGGAATTCACCAAGACCGCGGTAAGGGCCAGCCGGCGTTCCCCTGGTCAGTTCGGTCTGCACCATGTCAAAAATGGTCGGGTCCTGAAACCAGCTGCTGTAATCGGCGCGGTTGCGGTACAGGCGAACAAAGGGAACCACCGTGACACCGGCTTTGCGCGTCTCAAGCTGGGCCGCTGCCAGTGCTTTGGTGCCGTCGTTGGGCCTGGAATTGGCGATCACGGCTTTGACACCGTTGCGCTGCATGCGTGCCAGTACATCGCCCAGCGGGTGCGGTCCGGTCTGACCGTTCCATGCCTCTTCGTTGTAATGCAGGTGCGCATCGAAGATCGGACCCGCGTAATCGGCAGCCCGGGCAAGGGCGCTTGTGGCAACCAGGACAAGGGCCGCCAGCAGCTTCAGAGGCTTGCCCATTTTCAAGCTCGCGTTCAGTCGCACTGAAGTTTGCGCTGCAGAAAGTCGAGCCGGTCCTGTCCCCAGAAAATTTCGCCGCCCACGCAGTAACTGGGCGCACCGAAGACGCCTGAAGCACTCGCGGCATCGGTGTTGGCATCGAACTGGTGCTGCACCGACGGCTCACGCGACTGCAGAAGGCGCTCCGACGGCAAACTGCATTCCTGCAACAGATCAGCCAGCGTCCGGGCATCGGCAATATTGCGCTGCTGCACCCAGACTGCGGCGAACACCGCGGCACTCAATCGCATCGCCGCCTCTGCGCCATCGTGCAGATCAGCGGCAATGATGAGGCGCGCCGCGTCGTCAGCCGCTACCGGAAAATAACGTGGCTCAAGATTCAGCGGTAACTTCAGAAAATCCCGAAAGCGTGCCAGTTCGACCAATCGATAAGCCTGGCGCTGTGGGGCACGCTTGGAAAGCGGTAAACCACCGGAGGCGGCAAAGACCCTTCCAAAATCTGTCGGCAACACGCGAATGGTGGCGTGCGCAGCCGCGGCCACTGCTGCCAAACGGGCATGCCCGAGGTAAGCCCAGGGGCTTTGCGGTGCGAAGTAGTAGTCGATTGTCTTTTTCATTGATGATTCTTCCCGGTGGTCTGCTGGACAAATCTTATACTCGACCGGCCAGGTGCGCAGCAGCTTGTCGACAAGCGCGCGTGCAGGCGTAGCCAGTATTCGCAGCACCAACATGAAAGCACCGCGAGATGCCACAACAGGCTGACTTTCTGATCATTGGCGGTGGCATCGCCGGCGCGTCTGTCGCCTATTGGCTGGCGCCGCATGGCCGCGTAATTCTGCTGGAACGCGAGTCGCAGCCCGGCTACCACGCGACCGGGCGCTCGGCTGCGATGTTCATGGAGAGCTATGGCACGCCCCAGGTCAGCGCTCTAACGAGGGCCAGTCGGGCCTTTTTTGAGACACCTCCCGCGGGATTCTGCGAAAACCCGGTGTTGTCTGAACGTGGCGCCATGATGGTCGCCACGCAGGGACAGGAATCGCTGCTGGCCGATTACTGGGAGGCCGCACAGACGCTGTCGCCCAACGCCCGATTGCTCGATGCCAGCGCCGCCTGCGCGCTCGTGCCCGCGCTGCGCCCCGACCGTGTTCTGGGCGCCGTTCATGAGCCCGATGCACTGGCCATGGACGTGGACACGCTGCACCAGGGTTACCTGCGCGGAATGCGCCGCGTTGGCGGGACGCTTGTGTGCGGCGCCGAGGTCACTGCACTGCGTCGCCAGTCGGAGTACTGGCAGGTGCAGGCCGGCGGTATCGAGTACGCAGCACCGGTCGTACTCAATGCCGCTGGCGCCTGGGCTGACGTCATAGCCGCGCTGGCTGAAGTGCGCCTGATCGGCCTGCAGCCACGCCGGCGTTCAGCCTTCATTTTTGCGCCGCCCGAAGGCATCTCTATCACCGACTGGCCTCTGACCATAGGCATTGGCGAAGACTGGTACTTCAAGCCAGATGCCGGCATGCTGCTGGGCTCACCCGCCAACGCCGATCTGGTGCCGCCGCAGGACGTACAAGCCGAAGAACTCGACATCGCGCTGGCCATCGACCGCATTGAGTCCATGACCAGCCTGAGCATTCGCCGCCCGACCCGAACCTGGGCGGGTCTGCGTTCATTTGTTGCCGACGGCAATCTGGTCGGCGGCTTTGATCCAGCAACCCCAGGCTTCTTCTGGGTGGCGGCACAAGGCGGTTACGGCATTCAGACTTCGGCCGCCATGGGCGAGGCCTGTGCTGCGCTGGCGCGCGGGCTGGCGCTTCCAGAACACATCGCCGCTTACGGATTGAGTGCAGAGATGCTCAGTCCAGCGCGCCTGCTCAAAGCCTGAACTTCATCCATCCACCACCTGTCACACACCATGCGCGTCTTCAGCGGAGCCCTTGCCACCGAAACCAACACCTTCGCTCCGATGCCAACCGGGCTGGCCTCGTTCAGCGATCGCGGCTATTTCCCCGCCGGTCGGCACCCGGATCACATGCTCTACTTCAGCGGACCCCTGTGGGCTGCACGCCTGCGTGGCACCGAACGCGGCTGGGACCTGGTGGAAGGACTGGTCGCCGGTGCCCAGCCCAGTGGCACGACGACACGGCATGCGTACGAGACACTGCGCGACGAATTACTGAACGACCTGCGTCAGGCGCTGCCAGTGGACATGGTGCTGCTCGGGCTGCACGGCGCCATGGTCGCCGACGGCTATGACGACTGCGAAGGCGACATCCTGACGCGCGTGCGCCAGATCGTAGGTACCGATGTGGTGATCGGCGCCGAACTTGATCCGCACAACCATCTGAGCGCGACCATGCTGGAGCAGGCCAACCTGCTGATCTGCTACAAGGAATATCCTCACACCGACGTCAAGGAGCGCGCCCTCGAACTGGTCGATCTCTGCGCCGCCATGGTCGAGAAGCGCATTCGCCCGACACTGGCCGTGGTGGATTGTGAAATGATCGTCCTGATGCACACCTCGCGTGATCCGGCGCGCGCCTTCGTGGACTGCATCCAGTCCCTGGAGGGTCACGATGGTGTGTTGTCCATTTCGGTCACGCACGGCTTTCCCTGGGGCGATGTGGCCGACATGGGCACCAAGGTCTTTGTCTACACCGACAACAACCTGGCCAAGGCCACCGTGCTGGCGCGCCAACTGGCCGATGAACTGATCGCCATGCGCGAGCAGTTCGCACCGGCCTATCCTGATCTGGACAGCGCACTTGACGAAGCTCTGGCCTTCAACGGCGGACCGGTCGTCATTTCAGACGGCGCTGACAATCCCGGCGGCGGTGCCGCCAGCGACTCCACGTTCCTGCTGCGTCGAATGCTGGAACGTGGCATCAGCAATGCGGTACTGGGGCCTCTTTGGGACCCGGTGGCCGTGCGCATCGCCTTCGACGCCGGCGTTGGCGCACAACTACCGCTGCGCATCGGTGGCAAGATCAGTCCGCTGTCGGGCCAGCCTCTGGACCTGCAATGCACCGTCAAGGCATTGACGCCCTCGCTGATACAGACCGGCCTGTCCAACACCCCCACACCCATGGGCGACTGCGCGC
>CAIYMN010000208.1 GCA_903927295.1 uncultured beta proteobacterium
CGCCAGACGCGACGCATGCGCGCGAGTCCCCAGAACAGGTTGACCGCCGTTGGCCGGCTCTCGGACAGCACCGTGAAAGCACGTTCCAGGCTGGCATCAAAATCGTGCCGGCTTGCCTGGCGCAGTGCGAGGGCCTGCAGTGCCACGCCGTAGGCCGCGGCGCACCCGATGGCGGGCGCGCCCCGCACCACCATGGTCCGTATGCCCTGCGCCACTTCGTCGGCATTGCCGTAGCGCAGGTACTCAAAGCGCGCCGGCAGCACCCGCTGGTCTATCATCTCCAGCGCCCCGTCGCGCCACCGCAGCGTCTCGACCTTGCGGTTCTGATCCATTACCTGACTCATCCTTTGCCTTGTCCGTAAGTTTCGAATTTCTCCATCACGGTCTGCATTTGCTGCTTCGACAAAATGTTGGGCTCACCGAGCTGCAGCGCAGTCCAGTAATGCTGGGCAAGCGACTCCACTTCCAGCGTCAGCGCCAGCGCCGCCTTCAGGTCGGCGCCCAAGGCGATCATGCCGTGATTGCCCAGCAGGCAGGCCTTGCGCCCGCTCAGCGCCTGCAAAGCCAGGTCCGAAAGTTCCTGCGTGCCAAACAGGGCATAGGGCGTGCAGCGTATCGTGTCGCCACCCGCCGCGGCAATCATGTAATGAAAAGCCGGAATGTCCCGCTGCAAACAAGCCAGTGAGGTGGCATAGCGCGAGTGCGTGTGCACTACGGCGCCAATGTCGGCTCTTGCCGCCAGAATGTCCCGATGGAAGCGCCACTCGCTCGACGGCTTGCCGCTACCCAGAACGGTGCCCGAAAAATCCATCTCGACCATCATTTGCGGCATAAGTTCCTCGGCAGGAATGCCAGACGGCGTCACCAGAAAGGACTGCGCCAGCCGCACGCCAATATTGCCGCTGCTGCCCCGGTTCAAACCGAGTGCGCTCAAACGCTGCGCGCCGACCACCATCGCGCTGCGCAGAATCTCCTGAGAGTCCGGGGCGCTGGCTGCGGGATGCCCCATTACTTTCCCAGCAGGCGACCGGCAACGGCATCCAGGCGCTGCAGCAGCGCGGGATCACGCGCCTCGGGTGAGGTGATCAGCGCATGCTGCAAAGCGCTGCGGCAGGAGCAAGCTCCCGCCGTGGCATCCTTGTGCAGAAGCGGCGCGACGGTCTTTACCAGAGCGCGCGCCTTGTCAGCATTGGCCAGCAGCACCTTGACGATGGCTTCAACCGTCACGGCGTCGTGCCCGGGATGCCAGCAATCAAAGTCCGTCACCATGGCAACGGTGGCGTAGCAGATCTCGGCTTCGCGCGCCAGCTTGGCCTCCGGCATGTTGGTCATGCCAATGACGTCGCAGTTCCAGCTTCGGTAAAGCTGCGACTCGGCCAGACTCGAAAACTGCGGCCCTTCCATGACCAGGTAGGTGCCGCCACGAACCGCCGCGATGCCCGTCTGCCGCGCAGCGGCTTGCAGATGGTCCCCTAGCCGACGGCATACCGGATGCGCCATCGAGACGTGGGCCACCAGTCCTGTGCCAAAGAAACTTTTGGTCCGGGCAAAAGTGCGGTCAATGAACTGATCGACGATGACGAAGGTGCCGGGTGGCAGGTCTTCACGCAGTGAGCCGACGGCGCGGACCGAGACCAGATCCGTCACACCGACGCGCTTCATGGCATCGATGTTGGCCAGGTAGTTGATCTCCGAGGGTGGGATGCGGTGGCCGCGGCCGTGACGCGGCAGAAACACCATGGGCTGTCCATCCAGATCGCCAAACAGCAATTCGTCGGATGCTTCGCCAAAAGGCGAATCGACCCGCTGCCAGCGCTTGTTGACCAAGCTTTCTATATCGTAAACACCACTGCCGCCAATGACGCCAAGGACCGGCGCGCCCTTGCTGTTTGCCATGGTCAGGTCTTGTCCCGCAATTCCCGGCGCAGAATTTTC
>CAIYMN010000209.1 GCA_903927295.1 uncultured beta proteobacterium
ACCACCCAAAGCCAGACCCTGGAACATGCGCAAGGCAATCAGGGCGATAGGCGCGATGATGCCGGCCGTCTTGTAAGTCGGCAGGAAGGCCACCAGGAAAGTCGACAAGCCCATGATCAGGATGGTGATCAGGAAGGTGTATTTGCGGCCGATCATGTCACCCAGCCGACCGAACACCAGTGCGCCGAAGGGACGTACCGCAAAGCCGGCTGCGAAGGCCAGCAACACGAAAATGTTGCGCGTGCTTTCATCCAGCGCCGAGAAGAAGTTGGCCGCAATAATGGCCGACATCACGCCGAACAGATAGAAGTCGTACCACTCAAAAATTGTGCCGAGCGACGAGGCGAAGATCACCATCTTCTCGCCTTCCGACATTGGCCGTGGGGCCGCAGCTGTTGCCATATTGATGTCTCCTAAAGTTATGGTCCCCCAGCGATGGGGGTGGCCTATTCTTGGAGACAGTACTGACCCACCTCTGACACCAAACCAACACAAGCTTTCAGCAAACTGAACGCGGACTGACAAACTAAGGTCGAACCCTTGGACTGCATTCCGCAATGTGACAAATTGTTACTTTGTTCGTTTGACTGCCGCGGGAACCCGAGCAGCGGCCTCCCAATCCGGTCCGGCAAACCATGCGTCCTCGTCCAGATACTGCTTGACCATCGGCAAGGCATCAAAACCCCAGAACAATTTGTCATCCACGGCCATCGTTGGCACGCCAAAAACTCCGCGCGCGATGGCTTCATCCGTATGGGCCTTGAGTTGCGTCTTGACGTCCTCACTGTCAACCGAGCGATGTGGCCCCAACTGCTGCGTCACATGCTTCAGGCGATCAGCGTCCGTAGCTTCCGCACCGCCGCACCAGACATGGCGGAACAGGGTCTCGCAGACATGGCGATTGGGCTGACCCTGCGCGTCACTGGCCAGCGCCAGTCTGAGCAGTGCAAGCGGATTGAAGGGATGGCTGGCCGGCATTTGCATGTCGATGCCATGCTGATGCGCCAGCCACAGTACTTGACGGTAGGTCCAGTCGCGCTTGCCCGGGATCTCGGCCGGCCCGAGTTGCCCGTTGTGCCTGAGCAATGCGGCAAACAGCACAGGCTTGTAAGTCACGCTATAGCTGTGCCCGATCAGCGCCTCGGGCAGTGCCTCAAACGCCAGATAGGCATAGGGCGAAATGAAATCGAGATAGAAAGTGATGTGTTTCATGAGGCTCCTTTCTGACGGCGCTGTTCGATGCGTTGCAGGATAGTTTGCTTGAATTCATCGCCCGCGTTGCCCCACTGAGCGATCTCCTCGATGCTGCGCAAGCAGCCCTCACACAAGCCGGACTGCGGGTTCATGCGACAGACCGAAATGCAGGGTGAGGGCACCTCTTCCGTCGCCGTCATGGTGAGTCCACCACAACGTCGGTCACGGGTGCCCCGGTCAGCGCCACCAAGTCAGCCGGGCTCAAACGAAACACGGCATGCGGATGCCCGGCTGCAGCCCAGATTTCTTCAAAACGGAGTAGCTCCCGGTCGATCAACGTTACCGAGTCTGTTGCGTGCGCAAGCGGTGGCACCCCACCGATCGAATAACCGGTCTTTGCCTTGACAAAGGCAGCGTCCGCACGAGCCAGCGCACCAAGCTTGGCCTCGACCTTTTTTTCATCGACCCTTCTGTCACCGGAGGTCACCACGAGCACTGCCACGTCATCCGACTTGCGCCTGAAAATGATGCTCTTGGCGATCTGCCCCACCACAATCCCCAGTGCGTCGGCGGCCTGCTGTGCAGTGCGAGCCGCATCGTCCAGCATGACGGGTGCATGCGGGTGTCCGGCTTGCTGCAGGACGGCCGTGACGCGCTGAACGCCCTCAGGCAGTTCACTCATCCGTTCACCCGCTTGTTGAGCAAAGCCGTCGCAGCCCGGGAATTCGGTTTTCGCTGCAGGTAGTCGCTGATGAATTGACCAGCATCGACCAGTATCTCCAGATCGATGCCAGTCTCAATGCCCATGCCATGCAGCAAGTACACGACGTCTTCGGTGGCCACGTTACCCGTCGCACCCTTGGCATAGGGACAGCCGCCCAGGCCGGCGACGGAGGTATCAAACTGCCAGACACCCGTCTGCAGCGCGGCCAGAGTGTTGGCCAAAGCCTGGCCATAAGTGTCATGGAAATGGCCAGAGATATCGTTGATGTCGAAATGGCGCAGTGTTGCCTCCAGCGCACGTTGCACTTTGAGCGGTGTGCCCACGCCAATGGTGTCGGCCACGCCGATATGCTGCACGCCAATGTCTTTCATCAGTGCGGCCAGATAGCTCACGCTCTCGGGCGTTACTTCGCCCTGGTAGGGGCAACCCACGGCGCAGGACATGGCACCACGCACGAAAATGCCGGCGGCGCGCGCTGCCTGCACCACCGGTGCAAAGCGCTCGATGCTCTGGGCAATGGAACAGTTGATGTTCTTCTGGCTGAAGGCCTCGCTGGCAGCGCCGAAGACGACGATCTCATCGGGCTTTGACAGCAAGGCCGCCTCAAAACCCTGCAGGTTCGGCGTCAGTACCGAATAGCGCACACCGGGCAGGCGAGCGATACCAGCCATGACCTCGGCGTTGTCGGCCATCTGTGGCACCCACTTGGGAGAGACAAAGCTGGTGACCTCAATTTCTTTCAGACCAGCCGCTTGCAAGCGGTGCACAAGTTCAATCTTGATCGCCGCCGGTACCGGCTGCTTCTCATTTTGCAGACCGTCACGCGGTCCGACATCGACCAGCTTGACGCGGGAAGGAAGTTTCATCGTTGGCTCCTCAGTAGCCTCGAAGCATATCCACAATGCCGGCAATCGGCTGGCCAGCTTCCAAAGATCGAATCTTGCCGGCGATTTGCGCGATGCTCTGGTCGCGCAGCGTGCGCGCCGATGTGTGCGGCGTGATCGTGATCTTCGGGTTGCGCCAGAAGGGATGTTCGCCCGGCAGCGGCTCGGTGCGAAACACGTCGAGCGTAGCGCCGGCCAGGTGGCCGCTGTCGAGCAGTGTCAGGAGGTCTTGATCCACCAGCTGTGCACCCCGCGCCACGTTGATCACGTAGCCGCCTTGCTGCAGTTTTGAAAGCGTATCAAAGCACATGATGTCCAGGGTCTGTGGCGTCAGAGGTAACAGGTTGACCAGGATTCGGGTGGCGGCCAGAAAATCGTTGAACTGTGCCGCGCCGGCGAAGCAGCGCACACCCTTGAGTTGTTTTGACGAGCGGCTCCAGCCCATGACCGGAAAGTCAAACTGCGCCAAGCTCTGCGCCACACACGAGCCAAGTACGCCCAAGCCCATGACGCCGACTGGAAAGTTGCTGCGTTCCTGCGGCTTGCGGTACGACCATCTTCCGGCTTTGATGTCCATCTCGTAGCCATCAAGCTCGCGAAAATGCCGGATCACGGCGTGGCAGACGTACTCTGCCATTTGCACGGACATTCCGGCATCGTCCAGGCGAACCACGGTCGCCTGTGGCGGCAACTTCAGCTTCAGCAATGCATCGACACCGGCGCCAATGTTGAAGATGCCCCTGAGTTGGGTCTGCTCGTCCAGGAACTGTTGTGGTGGGCCCACACGACTGCATGATCGGACTGCGGCGCACCTGGATGCCAGACTTCCACTTCGGCCCCAGGCAAAGCCGACCTGAGGCCCTCCAACCACGGTTCTGGCTTGGTACCGGTGCAGCAGAAAACAATCTTCATCAGGCCACCAACCTGAGCAACTCGGCTCCCTCCGGCACTTGATCACCAGGGGAATACAGCAACTCGGCCACAACGCCATCGGCAGGAGCGGAAATCGTGTGTTCCATCTTCATGGCATCAAGCACCGCCAACGCCTGGCCGATCTTGACCTTGTCACCCGCCTTGACAGCAAACGAAACGACCTTGCCCGGCATCGGCGCGGTCAAACGCCCACCCTCCGCCTGGCTATCGCCCGCATGGGCCAGTGCATCAATGGTTGTGAGCTGAGTCGCACCTTGCCCAGAGAAAATGTGAACCACTGCACCGTCTTTGTAAACATTGAGAATCTGGCGTCGTGTGCCAAGGTGTACGTCAATGCCATGGGTGACAGCGGCAAAGGAGAAACTGTCGCTTTGGCCAGCCACATCCAGCTGCAGCGCACCGTCATGGAGTGTGGTCATTTGCACGACGTGCACAACGCCGGCAAACTCAAAGTCGAAGCGGCGCGTGCTCGGACCATGTGAACGCCAGCCATCACGTCTGGCCCAGGGATCGAGCCAACGGGCCTGCTCCGCAAGCCCGGTC
>CAIYMN010000210.1 GCA_903927295.1 uncultured beta proteobacterium
CGTGCCCGTTGACAGATGAAACCAGGCCCTCACCCGACGGAACGACGCTACGCTTGCAACTGCACCGCACTCGCGAATTTGGTCTGGTGCTAAGCGCCGGATTGGGTGGTCTGGACAGCGAACTTGACCCGCGCAATTTTCGACCCGGTCGCGCCACGGTTCATGCCCTGGCAGAGCTGACCAACCCTGCTGATTTTCTGCGCCGCTTTGAGCAGACACTGAGCTACCAGAAGCTGACCGCACAAGCCAGGCGAAGAAACACGACACTGCCCGACGCGCCACTGCATGGGCTTTTTGACAAGCTGCTGCAACTTGCCGCCCTGCCAACCAGCACGGCGTCGGTCGTGCAAGCGCTGACTCTCGAAGTTCAGTGGAATGGCGCGACGCTACAAGCCGCGGAAATTGCATGCCGCACTGCAACCGCTCCGGCCACACGACTGCCGCGCCCGATTTCGAAGATAGACAAGCTGCTGCATCCAGCCAGCATCGGTCTTGTGGGCGTCTCGGCCACCAGCATGAACTTCGGTCGCATCATCCTGCGCAATCTGGTCGGCAGTGGCTACCCCAAAACGCAGTTGACGGTGATCCGTCCGGACGACGCCGAGGTTGACGGCATCCCCTGTGTTGCCAACCTGCAATCGCTGACGGACAAGCTTGATCTGCTGATCGTTGCAGTCGGCGCTGATGCCGTTCCGGCGTTGGTGGACGAGATCATCGCCAGTGGCAATGTGGAGTCGGTGATGCTGATTCCCGGCGGTCTGGGCGAAACCAGGAAGAGCGTGGAGCCTGCCGCGATGATGGCAGCGAAGATCAATGCTGCACACGGCAAGGCCGATGGTGGACCGATTTTTCTGGGCGCCAACTGTCTGGGTGTGGTCTCGCATCCCGGTCACTACGATTCCTGGTTCATACCACTGGAGCGTTTGCCCAAACCGCAGAAGAAGCCACAGAGAAATTCAGTCATGCTGAGTCAAAGTGGCGCCTTCATGATTACCCGGCTGAGCCAGAACCCGTGGCTTGATCCACTCTACATGCTCGCGCTCGGCAACCAGACCGACCTGACACACGGCGACCTGCTGAGCTACTTCGCCGAGCGGTCCGAGATCGAGACCATCGGCATCTACGTTGAAGGCTTTAGGGATGGTGACGGTCTGCACTTTGCCAAGGCCGTGCGCCGCGCCGTGCTGGCGGGCAAGCAGGTCGTGGTCTACAAAGCCGGCAAGACCGCGCCGGGCATGGGTGGGGTGATGGGTCACACGGCATCGATTGCGGGCGACCCTGCCGTGTTTGAAGCCGTGCTGCAACAAGCTGGCGCCATCGTCGCCGAAGACCTCAACAGTTTTGATGACCTGCTCTACATCGCCGGCGCGCTGCACCACAAGAAAGTGGGTCAACGCCTGGGTGCCATAAGCGGCGCGGGCTTCGAAGCGGTCGGCATGGCTGACGCCATTGGTTCGGATAATTTCTCATTGCAGATGGGTCAGTTGCAGGACGCGACCGTCAGCCATGTCGAACAAATTCTGCTCGCCAAAAAACTTGCCGCGCTGGTGGAGGTCAGAAACCCGATCGACATCAATCCGGGCGCAGATGATGAAGCGCATCTGCAGATCACCGAAGCCTTTGCGCTCGATCCGAACATCGACGCGGTGATTGTCGGACTCGATCCGACCGCGCCTTCAGTACGCTCCCTGCAGAGCAGCAAGCTGCGCCCCGGCTACGACATCAGCGACCCCAAGAGCACCGTGCACCTGATGCCGGAACTTGTAGCCAGGCACGACAAGCCGATCATCGGCATTGTCGACGGCGGCCGCCTCTACGATGCGATGTGTGACGCGCTGATGGACCAGGGCGTCTGCATCTTCCGCAATTGCTCGCGTGGCACACGAGCTCTGGTGCGCTACTGTGAAGCGCGGCTCAACGCCCAGAGTCTGTGAGCACCATCAATCACCCATGCCGTCATTGCGAGGAGCGCAGCGACGCGGCAATCCATGCATTCTGGAGCCATGGATTGCTTCGCTTCGCTCGCAATGACGATGTGATAGCAAAACTTTTTCACTTCATTTTTTGTACCAAGGCCCCAACATGAGCGAAACACTGATCAAGGACATCTTCCGCAAGGCACACAACGAGGGGCGCTCATCGCTGTTCGAGTATGAGGTCTACCGGCTGCTTGCTGCGGCTGGCATCGCATCGACGCCACGACACGAGGTGCTCGCCAACGGGGCCGACCCAGCGGACGAACTGCTGGCGTCATTCGCGGGAAGTCGTGTGGTTGTGAAGGTCGTCGCCAGCGACATCGCCCACAAGTCGGACGTGGGCGGCGTTGCCATCGTGGCCAAGCAGCCCGCAGCGGTACAAGCCGCCTGCAAAGGCATGCGCGAAATGCTGTCAGACCGCGACATCTCGGGGCTGATGCTCACGGAGTTCATCGAAGCCGACGCCCCGGGTTCCGGCAGCGAACTCCTGGTCGGCCTGCGCAACACCCGCGAGTTCGGCATGATTCTCAGCGCTGGCGTTGGCGGCGTCGATACCGAGCTCTACGCAGCAGGTTCCCGGCGCGGACAAGCGGTCGTATCGGCTTCGACCGAGCTGACCACGGCCGAAGAATTCCTTGAGCTCTTCAAGCCGACGATTGCTTACCGCAAGATTGCCGGACTGACGCGGGGTGGCCGCCCTCTGGTGACAGACGACGCCCTGCTTCAATGCTTTGGCGCCTTCATCCGCCTGGCGAACAGTTGCTCGTCGGGCGACCCGGCGACAGACTTTGTCATCGAAGAGCTGGAGGTCAACCCCTTCACCTGCGCCAAGGGCTCACTCGTCGCGCTCGACGGTTTGTGCCGCTTCGACCGGCCGCAAAGCGTGCGCCCGCCGCGCCCGCAGGGCAAGATCGACAAGCTGTTGCACCCGGCATCGATCGGCATCATCGGAGCATCGGCCACGCGCATGAACTTTGGCCGCATCACCTTAAAGAACATCATCGCATCCGGTTATGAAAAGTCGCAGCTGCTCGTCATCAATCCCGACGGTCAGGAAGTCGATGGCGTGCGCTGCGCGACCAGCCTGGGCGCGCTGGAGGGCAAGCTCGACCTGCTGATCCTCGCGGTGACTGCCGACGTTGCCTTTGGAATCGTCGACGAGGTGATCCGGACAGATGCCGTGGAATCGGTGCTCTTGATTCCCGGCGGCATGGGGGAAACCGAGGGCAGCAGGGAGCCTGCCAAGCAGATGCAGTTGAAGATCGACGAAGCCCGACGCTCGGGTCGTGGACCTGTATTCGCCGGCGCGAACTGCCTGGGTATCATCTCGCACCCCGGCAACTACGACTCCTGGTTCATCCCCGAGGAACGTCTGCCCAGAACGCAGAAGAAGGCACAGCGCAGTTCGGCGCTGATCAGCCAGAGCGGCGCCTTTCTGGTCACGCGGCTCAGCAAGAACCCGTGGCTCGACCCGGCCTACATGGTCGCGCTGGGCAACCAGAACGACATCACGCACGGCGACCTGGTCGAGAACTTCACAGCCAACCCGGACATCCACGTGATCGGGACCTACGTCGAAGGATTCAAGGACCTCGACGGGCTGGCCCTGGCGCGCGCCGTGCGCAAGGCGAGCGCAGCCGGCAAGCAGGTCGTGATTTACAAGGCTGGACAGTCGGCGGCGGGCGGGCGGGCCGCGATGGGTCACACGGCCTCGATCGCTGGCGACTACGAGGTAGCC
>CAIYMN010000211.1 GCA_903927295.1 uncultured beta proteobacterium
GCCGCGACCACAGGGACTGCGCTGTCTTCAATCAGGCGCAACACTTCGTGGTAACCGGGTTCCGCGATGCCCGTGTCGAACTCCTTGATGTCCGCACCGGCGACAAAGGTCTTGCCGGCACAGGCCAGCACGATGGCCTTGACGGTGGCTTGCCCACGCAGCTCGGTAAATACTTTCTTGAGTCCGGCCCGCATGGCCTGATCCACCGCATTGACGGGCGGACTGTCGATGGTGACGACAGCAATGCCGTCGTGGATGGCGTAGCTCACGGGTTCGCTCATGGCGAGATCGCTTTCAAGTAAGAAGAATGAAGTACTTATGTCATCCCGGACTCGATCCGGGATCCAGTGCTAGGTTGTAGCCTGCTGGCGCAGCACGCGCTTGAGGAGCTTGCCGCTCGGGCTCTTTGGGAGTTCCTTGACGATATCAACCTGCGCCGGCACCTTGTAGGCGGCAATGTGTTGGCGGCAGTAGGCGATGACGTCCTCGGCAGTGAGCGTGGCACCGGCCTTCAGCACAACGGCAACGATCACCTTCTCACCCTGCGCACCAGCAGGAATGCCATAGACGGCCGCTTCCTGAATGCCTGGCAGCTTGTACAGGTACTGCTCGACTTCGGCCGGCCAGACCTTGAAGCCCGACACATTGATCATGTCCTTGACGCGGTCGGTGATGTAAACGTAGCCGTCCTTGTCCATGCGCCCGACGTCGCCGGTGTGCAGCCAGCCGCCGCGCAGCGAGGCTTTGCTTTCATCGGGACGCATCCAGTAACCCTGCATGACGCCGTCACCGCGAATCACGATCTCGCCCTGCTCACCAAACGGCAGTTCGCGATCCGACTCGTCAAAAAT
The DNA here is from genome assembly GCA_903927295.1 of uncultured beta proteobacterium. GTDB lineage: Bacteria > Pseudomonadota > Gammaproteobacteria > Burkholderiales > Burkholderiaceae_C > Rhodoferax. Next base: position 852 of record CAIYMN010000211.1, read on the forward strand.
CTTCAACTCGAAGCCGTCGACGGCACGCCCGACGGAGCCGAAGCGGTGTTCCACGCTGTCGTTGTAGCAGGAGAAGGGCGAGCATTCGGTCAGGCCGTAGCCCTCAAAGACGCGCCGGCCAAAACGTTCGGTCCAGCGTCTGGAAATTTCTTCCGGCATGGTGGCGGCGGCCGACATTTCGTAGCGCAGGCTGCTCAGGTCGTAGGCCGAGAGGTCCATCGCCAGCAGATTGATGTAAATCGTCGGCACCGCGAAGAAGTGCGTGATGCGCTCCTCGCCGATGGCGCGCAGCACCACATCGGGTACGAAGCGAGGGAACAGCACGATGGTCGCGCCGGCCAGGAAGGCGGCGTTCATGATGTAGTTTTGACCGTAAACGTGGAACAGCGGCAGAAACGTGGCGAGCCGGTCCCCGGGGCGGTAGTCTGAATAGCGCGCCAGTGGCGGCAGCGCGATATTGCTGTGGATGTTGTGCTGGGTCAGTGAGACACCCTTGGGAAAGCCCGTGGTGCCGGAGGAATAGAGCAGGGCGGCAATGTCCTCGGGGCCGCGTTGCACTGACTCGAATTTGTCGCTACCCTGGGCTAGCAAATCTGCCAGTGCCGACCAGCCGGGCTTGGCGCCTTTTGGATCCACCGCGATGCGCAGGCGCAGTGCTGCGCAGTCGTCGCTGACGTACCCCGTCAGCTCGTCCATGGTGAGCACCACGCAGGCGCCCGAGTCGTCCAGCAGATAGCGAACCTCGTCCATTTTCAGGATCGCGTTGATGGTGACCGGAATGGCACCGAGCTTTTGCGCAGCGTAGTAGGCCACCGCAAATTCGGGTACGTTGGGCAGATACAGAGCCACGCGGTCCGCCGCAACGACGCCCGCAGCGCGCAGGCTGCAAGCCAGGCGGTTGGCGTCGCTGTTGAGTTGCCCGTAACTGATAGAGCGACCCTCAAAGCGGATCGCCACCAGATCGGGCGTCTGCGCTGCATGGCGTTCAAGATACTGGGCAATATTCATGGTTTGTCTCCTGGTTACAGCGTGGCTGGTTCTGATTTTGTACTCAATTATGGTTATAAAACATAATTAAACAAAGAGAAAAACGGAATTCCGGACTAAGTGTTTACCCTTGATTCCCTTGGCGCGCCCGTGCATGTCATTGCGTCCTTTGTAACGTCATTGTGGGCTTGACCCGCAATCCAGTGCTCGCGTACCCCTGGA
>CAIYMN010000212.1 GCA_903927295.1 uncultured beta proteobacterium
CTCGATGCGAATCACTTCAGCAGTGATAACTTCGCCCGGACGCATCTCGGTGCGTTGCAGGGATTCTTCAAACAGGGCGGCAAAAGATTCTGACATTTTTGATTGCGGATAATTCCGCGGTTTAGTTTTAGAACCATACAGGCAGTGCGCAATGTGCTGCGCGAAAGGGCCTGTGTGGACCGGTGCAAGCTCTTAAACTGCTTCGAAAGCTTGCGTGCCCTGCCACCAGTTCAAAACCAGCTTGACGGATTCTTCAATCGTCAGGGCGGAGTTGTCCAGCAACCGGGCATCTTGCGCCGCCTTCAAGGGCGCTACGCTGCGGGACGAATCCCGCGCATCACGCGCCTGCAAATCAGCGCAAAGGGAGGAGAGTGTAGCCGAAATTCCCTTTGAAATCAATTGTTTATGGCGCCTTTGAGCGCGCTGCTCGGCGCTCGCCGTCAAAAACACTTTGAGCGAGGAAGCCGGGAAGATCACCGTGCCCATATCACGACCATCGGCAATCAGCCCCGGCAACTGTCTGAAGCCGTGCTGCAGGGCAACGAGGGCCAGCCTAACCTGTGGCAGCGCGGAGACCAGAGAAGCATTCATGCCTGCTTCTTCGCTTCGAATGGCCTCGCCGATGTCAGTACCGTTCAAGAGCACGCGATCGGACGAAAACTGGATCGACAGGCCTTTCACCAGATCAGCAATCGCCTGCTCGTGCACCTCGTCGAGCGCCAGACCCGCCTGCACGGCAGCCAGTGCTGTGATGCGGTAGAGCGAGCCGGAGTCAAGCAGATGGTAGCCCAGGCGTTTGGCCAGTTCGGCCGCCAGAGTGCCCTTGCCAGAAGCACTGGGACCGTCGATACATATGACGGGGATGGAGGCGCTTGGCGAGCGCACCACTGAAAACAAGGTTTCAAAGTAGTCGGGGAAGGTCTTGGCAACGCATTTAGGATCTTCTATGCGCACGGGCAGTCCTGCCGGATTGAACGCCGCCAGGGAAAAACACATGGCCAAGCGGTGATCGTCGTAGGTATGGATGCTGGCAGCTTTCCAGTCGACGTTGGTGGCTGGCGCGGTGATGCGAATGAAGTCCGCACCTTGTTGCACGCTGGCGCCTAGTTTGCGCAATTCGCAGGCCATGGCCTCCAGACGGTCGGTTTCCTTGACACGCCAACTGGCTATGTTGCGTAGAGTCGTTGTGCCCTGCGCATACAAGGCCATGACAGCCAGAGTCATGGCCGCATCCGGGATGTGATTGCAGTCCAGCTCGATCGCCTTGAGTGGCCACTCGCCGCGTGAGATCTCCAGCCAGTTGGGACCACTGACTACTTGCGCGCCCATCATTCGAGCAGCTTCAACGAAACGGATGTCACCCTGAATCGAGTCGGCGCCAACGCCCTCGATGCGCACGCCGTTGGTTTGCGCACTGGGCTGCGCCAGCGCACCCAAAGCAACAAAATAGCTGGCCGACGACGCATCGGCCTCCACGTGCAGTGTGCCTGGGGACTTGAACGCGCTACCAGCCTTGATTGTGAAGTGTTGCCAGCCATCACGCACGACGTCGATGCCAAAGCGTGCCAGCAGCTTGAGCGTGATCTCGATGTAGGGGCGCGAGATCAACTCTCCCACAACTTCAATCCGGATGTCCTGGCTGGAAGCTGCCAAGGGCAGGGCCATCAGCAGGGCAGTCAGAAACTGGCTTGATACATCGCCCCGAACCCGGATCGGCTGCTTCAGTGAAAGGTTTGGCTTGCCAATGCGCAGCGGAGGATAGCCGGCTTGTGCCAGATACTCAATGTGGCAGCCAAGCTGGCGCAGTGCGTCAACCAGATCACCAATGGGCCGCTCGTGCATGCGCGGCACACCGCGCAATTCAAAGTCACCGCCCAACACTGCCAGGGCGGCCGTCAGCGGGCGAATGGCAGTGCCGGCGTTGCCCAGGAACAAGCGGGCCGAGGTGTTGTGCGGCAGACCACCCATACCCTCAATCGTGACGCTTGCGCCGCTTTGATGCACGCCGCAACCCAATGAGCGCAGGGCATCGAGCATGACACGTGTGTCGTCGGAGTCGAGCAGATCGTGCAAGGTGGTGCTGCCCCGGCACAGGGCAGACAACAGAAGTACTCGATTTGAAATGCTCTTGGAGCCTGGCAGCAGGATGGTGCCGCCGGCCGAAGTCAGGTGCGGGATGTCGAGAAACGCAGTCGAAAACATTATTTCGGGTGGTGTCCCATACGCCATTTGGCGCGGCTCAGACTGGCCCGATCAATCAGGCCCTCCAGCGCCTCCCCATTGCCACTGGAGATCATCAGTTCCATCGCCTGCAGGCTGTGCTGGAAAATTTTCAGCTGTGCGAGCAACTCTTCGTGGTTCGACAGCATGATGTCGCGCCACATCTTGGCGTCGCTGGCAGCGATCCGTGAAAAATCGCGAAAACCTGGCCCGGCAAGGGACAGGTATTCTTTCCCCTGAGGTTGTCCCGAGACTGCATTCATGAGCGCAAACGAAAGCAGATGTGGCAGGTGACTGACGGCGGCAAACGCCGCGTCATGCGACTCTGGGGACATCTTGACAACGCGACAGCCCAGCGCAGTCCAGACGGCAAGCGCTTTTTGCAACTGTGCCGGCAGCGTGCGTTCAATGGGCGTCAGGATCACCTGTTTGCCGTGGTACAGGTCAGCGTCGGCGTTCTCTGCTCCGGAGACTTCCCGGCCCGCCACTGGATGCGCTGGCACAAACGATCCGATTTGTTCGCGCAAGGCCCTGCGCCCCGCGTCGATGACGTCCCGCTTTGTGGACCCTACGTCCATGATCAGCATCTCGGCTGTCACCAGGTGCTGGATGGACTTGAGCGTTGCTTCCGTTGCGGCTACCGGCACCGCCAGCAGCACGATGTCGGCCTGGGCCACTGCCTGCGCCGCAGAAGTGGCAGCGACATCGATCACCCCGAGCTCGCGCGCGTGCTCGGTGCTCTCGATCGATTTGTTGTAACCAATCACACGCTTGACCAGTCCGGCCTGCTTGAGCGCCAGCGCGAACGAGCCACCCATCAAGCCACAACCAATGACGCCGAGTTGCTCAAACATCATTCAGCTACCGGGTAACTGCCCAGAAGTTTGTAAAAGGCACAAAGCTTCTGCAGGTCGGCTAGCGCCGCAGCTACATGAGGCTGCGACGGGTGACCCTGAACGTCGATGTAGAAGTAGTATTCCCACTGCCCGGTTCGCGCCGGGCGCGATTCAAAGCGCGTCATCGATACACCGTGATTCTTGAGCGGCACCAGCAAGTCATGCACCGCACCGGGTCGATTCGGTACCGACACAATCAGACTGGTGCAGTCCTTGCCTGACGGCGGTGGAGTTCCCACCGTTTGCGGCAGACAGATAACGGCAAATCGCGTGCGGTTGTAGGCCTCGTCCTGAATTGCATGGGCGGCAATGTGCAAACCAAACTGGGTTGCCGCGCGCTCGCTGGCGAGTGCGGTCCAGGTCGGGTTGGTTGTAGCCAGACGGGCGCCCTCCGCGTTGCTCGAAACAGGTCTGCGCTCAGCGTGCGGCAAATGCTTGGACAGCCATGCCTGGCACTGTGCCAGTGCCAGTGGATGAGCCAGCACCGCTTCAATGCCGTCAACGGAATTTTCCAGGCGCAGCAGGTTGTGCCGAATCAACAAGGTGATTTCGCCGATCACATGCGTAGGGGTGTGCAGAAACAGGTCAAGCGATCGGGTGACCATGCCTTCGGTGGAATTCTCAACACCTACCACACCGTATTGCGCACTGCCGGCTGCCGTGGCGTGAAACACCTCATCAAAGTTGGCGCAGTAAATGAGGTCCGCCGCGCCACCAAAAAACTCCACGGCAGCCTGCTCGCAAAAGGTGCCCGCCGGCCCCAGCACAGCGACACGCTGTGGCGCTTCGAGTGCCAGGCAGGCCGACATGATCTCGCGCCAGATCGCCGCCACATGCGGACCTTTTAGGGGCCCCGGATTGGTTAACTGGATCTTTTCTATGACTTGCGCCACCCGATCGGGCCGGAAAAAAGCCGTGCCGTCGCGCTTCTTGACTTCGCCGACTTTTTCGGCAACCAGCGCGCGGTTGTTGAGCAGGGTCAGCAGTTGCTCGTCGATGGCATCAATCTGGATGCGCAGTTCTGACAGGGTTGGCAAACCGGGAGTGGGTGTTGTCATGGTTCAGGCCCGGCCTTGTTGGAATTCCAGCATGTAATTAACGAGCGCCTGCACGCCTTCCACGGGCATGGCGTTGTAGATGCTCGCGCGCATGCCACCCACCGACTTGTGCCCCTTGAGTTGCAGCAAACCGTGTTCCCGCGCGCCGCTCAGGAAGGCTTCATTGCGGCTCTCATCACGCAGAAAAAAGGGCACGTTCATGCGCGAACGGCAATCACGGGCCACCTTGTTGTAAAACAGCTGCGAACCATCTATGGTGTCATACAGCAGCGCAGCCTTGGCCTGGTTGCGTTGTTCCATGGCGGCCATGCCGCCCTGGCGCTTCAGCCATTGGAACACCAGGCTGGCCATGTAGATGGCATAGGTTGGCGGTGTGTTGAACATCGACTGATGCTCGGCCACCGTCTTGTAGTTGAAGGCACTCGGACAGATCGGCAGTGCTCGCTCCAGCAGGTCCTGCCTGATCACGACCAGCGTCAGCCCGGCGGGTCCCAGGTTCTTTTGCGCACCGGCGAACGCCACGCCAATACGGCTCCAGTCCAGCGGGCGCGACGCGACATGTGAAGAAAAGTCGATGACCAGCGGGCTGTCATAGCCGATGGCCTTGAGGTCCGGTAGTTCGTGCCATTCAACGCCATGAATGGTTTCGTTGCTGCACAGATGCAGGTAGCTGGCGTCCTGGCTCAGGCGCCAACTCTGCGGCGCTGGCAGGCTTGTGTGTCCGTCCGCGTGGTTGCTGGCGGCGAGGTTCGTTGTGCAATATCTGCCAGCCTCGTGCATCGACTTCTGGCTCCAGCTGCCGGTCACCACAAAGTCTACCGTACCAGCGCGCGAGAGGTTCAGCGGAACGATGGCGTTCTCAGCCAG